>JANQIA010000013.1 GCA_028282405.1 Rhodovibrionaceae bacterium | reverse complement strand
ATCTGGCGAGCCTCTCGGCGGCCAGCCAGGCGGAGCGCTGGCGCGAAGCCATCGCCCGTGGCCGCAGGGGCGAGGTTCTGGTCGCCACCGCCGAAGGGCCTGGTGTCATCGGCTTCGTCAACTGGGGCGAGACCCGGGGGCGCAAGGTGCCGCAGCCGGCCGAGATCTACGCCATCTACGTGGCCCCGGACTGGCAGGACCAGGGCATCGGCCGTGACCTTCTGAAGGGCGCCTTCGAGGAGATCGCCGCGGCCGGTTATGGCGGCGCCTTGCTCTGGGTGCTGGCCAACAACCCGGCGCGTTTCTTCTACGAAGCCATGGGCGGCGTCGCGGTGGGCAGCCGGCGCGAGCGCTTTGCCGGGACCGAGCTGGAAGAGACCGCCTATGCCTGGCCCGATCTCTTCACCTGGCTGTCGGCTTGGCGCTGAATCGCCGGCGCGAGGGCATACCAGTCGACATTGCGCGTCGCGAACATCAGCGCCGCCAGGGCCGCGAAGAGCAGCAGCGAGCCCATGATCAGGGCGTGGTCCTCCGACTGCAGCGTCACATAGAGGTAGCCGTAGACGCCGGCGAGCAATGCCCCGGCGGTCGCACCCTGCCGCCAGCTCCGGCCCACCTTCGCCGCATAGGGCGCGATGAGCAGCAGGGACATGGCCGCCGACAGGGCGTAGGCCAGACCGAAACCGAGAACCTCCGAGAGCGACAGCAGCAGCAGGAAGAAGATGCAGACGGCGGCTGCGACGAAGCCGTACTGCACGACGTGCACCCGGCTTCCGGCCATGACCTCGAAGGCGAAGAGCACCCCGCAGACCAGCACGACGAAGAGCACTCCGTACTTCACCGAGCGCTCCGCCTTGAGGTAGTGATCGACCGACTCGACCATCCGCACGGCGAGACCGTCCACCCGCGCCCGGCTGATCAGCGTGTCCAGCTTGACGTCGTTGTCGCGCCACTGCTGGGGAAGCTGCCGGGCGAAATGGGAGACCTGCCAGTCGGCCTCGAAACCCTCCGGGCCGATGGTGGAGGAGGCTGGCAGCATGCCGCCGAAGAAGCTCGGGTGGGGCCAGTCCGAAGCGATCGCCATGCGGGTCGCGCGGCCGAGCGGCAAGACGCCGAGGCTGTCGCTGCCGTTGAGCGCGATCTCGAAGGCGAAGGCGGCCTCCGACAGATCCTCGGCGCTCTCCAGCGCGAGGGGCGCCACGATCTGCGCGCTGCCGGAGATCTCCTCGGTGCCGACCCGAAAGGGAAGGCTGCGCCCATCCCAATTCAAGACAATGGGGTTGAGGCTGCCGCTCAGGTCGGAGACGTAAGCTTCCACCCAGGCCTCATCCCAAAGGATGCGGTGGTCCGGCGCCAGTTCGATGGCCGTCAGATCCGGTGGGTCGAAGCGGCCGGCGAAGCGCATGTCAGCCGTGAACAGCGGCACCTCGTAGATGCCGCGCTTCCGGATGGACGTCGTGGTCTGACCTTCAATGTCCAGGTCCTCTGGCAAGAGGTAGAGCAGGTGCCGGGTGGTCACCAGCTTCTCCACGTAGGCGGCCTGCCCGGTGCGGTCCGGGTTGGGCACCTGGCGAAGCTCGTCCTCCTCGAAGGGCACCACGAGGATCGGCCCGACGATGCGCTGCGCCCTGCCCCAGGTGGCGGCCAGCTCGTGCTCGACCGAATTGCTGAGCGCCTTGCGCTCAAGCACCAGGCCGCGAACCATGCCGAGCGGGATCAGGCTGCCGAGCACGAGCAGCAGCAGAATCCCGATCTTGATGTAGAGGTGGTACTTGCCGCCGCGCTGCGCATCGGCGCCGTTGAGCGAGTCGATCATATCGTCTGTGCCCCTGTTGCTGTCCCCTTGCCTCGGACGAGAAAAGTCGTGGAACACGGCAAGTCAGGGCTGCATTTGAGACCATTGTCGGGCGGGGGAGGCCGTTGTCGGCGGGCTCAATAGACCCGGCGGGAAGCTCTTGCTTGTCTCGCGGAGCGAATCAGCTATCTAGCGTCATGCACGACCGTATTCTGATTCTCGACTTCGGCTCGCAGGTGACTCAGCTCATCGCCCGGCGCCTGCGGGAAGCTGGCGTCTACTGCGAGATCTTCCCATTCAATGTCGACGAAGAGCGCATCCGCGCCTTCGCGCCGCGCGGCATCATCTTCTCCGGCGGGCCGGCCTCGGTCACCAGCGACGATACCCCTCGGGCACCGCAGCTGGCCTTCGATCTCGGCGTGCCGCTGCTCGGCATTTGCTACGGCCAACAGACGCTCTGCCATCAGCTCGGCGGTGAGGTGAAGAGCTCCGACCACCAGGAGTTCGGCCGCGCCTATCTGGAGATCAAAGCACCCTGCACGCTCTATGACGGGGTTTGGAATCCGGGCGAACGCCATCAGGTCTGGATGAGCCACGGCGACCGGGTGGTGCGCCTGCCCGAGGGCTTCGAGGTGGTGGCGACCTCCGAAGGCGCGCCCTTCGCCGTTACCGCCGACGAGGTCAACCGACGTTATGCGGTGATGTTCCACCCGGAGGTCGTGCATACGCCCGACGGCGGGAAGCTGCTCGCCAACTTCGCGCTCAAGATCTGTGGCTGCGGCGGCGACTGGACCATGGCCGCCTTTCGCAGCGAAGCCATCGAGGCCATCCGCAAGCAGGTCGGCGACCGGCGGGTGATCTGCGGTCTCTCCGGCGGGGTCGACTCCTCTGTCGCCGCGGTGCTCATCCACGAGGCGATCGGCGAACAGCTCACCTGCATCTTCGTCGACCACGGCCTGCTGCGCCAGGGCGAGGCCGAGGAGGTCGTCTCCCTCTTCCGCGGCCACTACAACATTCCCCTGGTGCACCGGGACGCGAGCGACCTCTTCCTCGGCAAGCTGGCCGGCGTCGACGACCCGGAGCGCAAGCGCAAGATCATCGGTGCCACCTTCATCGACGTCTTCGAGGAGGAGGCCGGCAAGCTCGGCGGCGCAGACTTCCTGGCCCAGGGGACGCTCTATCCCGACGTCATCGAGTCCGTGTCCTTTACCGGCGGACCCTCGGTCACCATCAAGTCGCACCACAACGTGGGCGGCCTGCCTGCGCGCATGAACATGGCGCTGGTCGAGCCCCTGCGGGAGCTCTTCAAGGACGAGGTGCGCGCGCTGGGCCGGGAGCTCGGCCTGCCCCAGACGCTGATCGGCCGCCATCCTTTCCCGGGGCCGGGGCTCGCCATCCGCATTCCCGGCGAGGTGAGCGCCGAGAAGGCCGAGCTGCTGCGCAAGGCGGACGCGGTCTACCTCGACGAGATCCGCAAGGCTGGCCTCTACGATGCCATCTGGCAGGCCTTCGCCGTGCTGCTGCCGGTGAAGACCGTGGGCGTGATGGGCGATGCGCGCTCCTACGACTACGTCTGCGCGCTCCGGGCGGTGACCTCGACCGACGGCATGACCGCCGACAGCTACGCCTTCGACCACGCCTTCCTGGCCGCGACGGCTACCCGCATCATCAACGAGGTGCGCGGCATCAACCGCGTGGTCTACGACGTCACCTCAAAGCCGCCTGGTACGATCGAGTGGGAGTGAAGGGCGGGCCGAGAGCGACGCCAAGCCGAGGAACGGGAAGAGGTCTGGCGTGCAGGCCATGCGGGTGGCTAGTTCGATAGGGCCGCGGCCATTCCATTCGCCAGGTCTTCTATCAGATCATCCACGTGCTCCAGACCGGCGTGAAACCGTGCGGTCGGGCCCGCCGGGAGCCGGTGGCCGTCAAGCCGGTTCTTGCGTGGATCGATTGGCACGGCGAGACTCTCGAACCCACCCCATGACGTGCCGATCGCGAAGAGCTCGATGCGATCCAGAAAGGGCCGGAGCGGGAAGCCTTCCTTGAAAACGACCGAAAACAGTCCGTTGCAGCCTCTCGCATCGCGCTTCCAAAGCGCGGCGCCGGGATGCTCCGGCCGGCCCGGATGGAGGACCGATGTCACTTCCGGGCGCTCAGCGAACCAGTCGGCCAGCGCCAGCGCGTTTCGCTCATGACGTTCCAGACGCAGGTTGAGGGTACGCATGCCGCGTAGTGTGGCGTAGGCCTCGTCGGGGGCGAGCGTCTGGCCCGTTGCGATCACCGCTTCACGCAGTCGTGCCGCCGCCCTGTGGTTTGCCGTGGCGGCGCCCATCATGACATCGGCATGACCGCTGAGATACTTCGTTCCGGCGACCACCGAGACATCGCAGCCGAGATGCAGGGGCTGGCAGAGCCAGGCCGATCCGTAGGTGTTGTCGGCAATGACGATCAGGTCTCGCGTTTTCGCCCAGCTCGTTAGGCGCGGCAGGTCCATCACGTCAAAGCTTCCGGAGCCCGGCGACTCGACGAGGACTGCTTTCGTCTCGGGCTTGGCCCAGGCGCTCAAGTCCGTGGCGTGTGCGGGAAAGTAGTCGACCGTGATGCCGTTGCGGCTGAGCACGCTGCCGCACAGTGTTCTCGTTGCATGAAACGCCGTGTCGACGACGAGCAAGTGATCGCCCGCGCAGAGGAAAGCGGAAAGGGTGGAGGTTAGGGCCGCGACACCGGTTGGAAAGAGATAGCAGGCATCGCCGCCTTCCATATCCGCGATGGCCGCCATCAGCGCGTGGGCCGTGGTTGTGCCGCGGCGCCCGTATGACAAGACGCTGTCGTCGGTCTCCCGCCTTGAGCGGGTGTCATCGAAGCTCTCGACCGTTTCGTGCAGGATCGTGGAGGCGCGCACCACCGACGGGTTCGCAGGACCTGGCTGAGGCGGACGCCCGTAGTGCAGGAGTTTCGTTTCGCGCCGCACGGTTCAGGCTGACTCCGCCCGGCACACGCGTCGTGGATTGAGGACGGAACGTTCCTGCGGGTCGAGCTGGTCCAGAAGGCCCAGTTCCCAGGCGAGATAGCGGCGGGAGGCCTCAAGGTTGTCGTTGTGCCGGTCGTGGACGAAGAAAAGATGATCGATACAGTCGTCCTGGTTTGGGATGTCCGGTGTTTGGGCCAGCGTCAGTCCCGCGGCCCGCCAAGTCTCTGGCGTGCCTTGCACGCAATCCACCCTCCGATAGCCCATGGCCTTCAGGTCCTTCACCACACCGGCGAGCAGGTCGCGCGACCGGCCGGTCACGATGACGGGAGCTTCTTTCGGTGCGGCGACCCGGTCGAGCCGTGCCCGCGTCACCCAGGGGACCCCTTCGATATGCGCATCGCGGTAGTCCATCCCGCGCGAGGCATCGAGCAGCACCGCCCCCGACTGGATCGCCGCAGGCAAATCGGAAAGCCGTATGGTGTCGTCGATGCCGTGTTCGGCGCCTTCCGGTCGCGGGACGCTGCCTGTCGAGGCGTCTTCGTCGAGGATCCAGACGCGATGGCCCATGCCGGTCAGCCACAGCGCGGTCGTCGCGGCCCGTAGGTCCGTATCGTCGCTTAAAACGATGCGCGCGCCGCGGACGGCGACCTTCTCGTCGGTTGCCTGGACGAGTTGGCCGCCCGGCGCATGGCGCGCGCCGGGCAGGTGGGCGCGCTCGTATTCCTCCTGCGTGCGCACATCGAACAGGTAGGTGGTCAGCTCGTCGTCCGCCTGCCAGGCCTGCAGAGTGTCATGATCGATCGTCGCGAGGCCGAAGTCCTCGATCAGCTTGTCCGCCTGATGCCGGGTCGCGGAAAGCTCTGCGGCGGTCGGCACGGGCAGGGCGTCGGGTGTCATGCCGCGATCGAGTTGGAAGCCTGCCAGACGCCATCCCTGGGTTCCGTTGCGTAGGGCGAAGACCGGATTTGCGGTCCCCAGCTCACGCAGGGTTTGCGCGCCGATGATGGAGCGCGTGCGTCCGGCACAGTTGACGACGATGGGGGTGATGGGGTCGGCGACGATCTGCGTCAGCCGGTATCCGAGTTCCGCATTGGGGCAGGAGCGCGCGCCGGGCAACGACATCCTGCGGAACTCATTGGGGGCGCGGCCATCCAAAACCACCACGGGTTTCCCCTGTTCCTGGAGGTGCTTCAGCTCTTCCGCCGAAATCGACGGCGTCCCCAGATCGTGTTCGACCAGTTCGCCAAAGGCCTTTGAAGGCACGTTCACGCCCTTGAACAGGGTGAAGCCGGCTGCAGCCCAAGCGGCGGCACCGCCTTGCAGGATCCGGACGTCGGAATAGCCCATCGTGCTGAGCACATTGGCGGCCTTTTCCGCTGTCCCGTCGCCGTCATCGAGAAGCACGCAGCGCACGCTCCGGCTGGGCAGCAGGACCCCGACCATCGCTTCGAAAACGCTGTAGGGAATGTTGACCGAGAAAAAGGGATGCCCCTCACCATATTGCCCGTGTTCGCGCACATCGATGAACGCGATCTCACTGCCATCGGTCAGCAGGGGTTTCAGGGTCTCCGACAGGATGTACGTCATTGCCGTTCGCTTCAGGTCTTTGTCTTCACGCCGATGTCCATGATCTTGCAGGTGCCCTGCTCGAGATCGAAGGTGATCCGCTCCGTCAGTGTTTCGAGCGGGCGCCCGTAGTAGTGCAGGTGACGGATGACCTGACTGCCCTTGATCTCCACGCTGTGGATGTCGTCGGGCATCAAGGCGATGGCGTTGCCCGGCTTCAGTTCGACGACTTCGCGGAGGCGCAGTTCAGCTTTGCCGGGTGCCGAGCCATCGTCCAGCCTGTCGTAGAGCGTGTTGTGCTCGGAGCCTTCGACCGCTGCGACGCAGGCCCAGGTGGTGTGATTGTGCGGCGGGATCTTCTTGCCGGGCCTCATCACGTTCAGATAGAGCGAAAGGCCGTCTTCAGCCTCCTGCGCGATCAGAAAGCGGTTCTGCCGTTCGCCTTCGTCCGGCGCCGGATAGTCGGTTTCGCCCCAGAGTTCGCCGCGTTTTGACAGGCTGTTGAGATTGTCCTTGATGGTGGCCAGCCTTTCGCGGGTCAGAGCACCTTCGCTCAGCAGGGAGCGGGTATCGGCGAGAAGCTGTGTCGTCAGCATCGCGCGGGTGTCGGCGTGCGTTGTCATGAGGCGGTCCTCCGCGTTGATCATGATGATGAAGAGTCGTTTTGAGAGCGTGTCGTGAGGGCGCGGTTCCGGCTTTGTCGCCACCAGCCGTAGATCGCGAGAAGCCAGAACACGGAGGCAAGAGCGAGCATCGCCGCGCTGATCGGGTGATTCACCGGGTCGATGAAAATGAGCCAGCTACCGCCGGAAATCGACAGCGCATTGGACAGGGAGCTTTCCAGTTGCGGCCCAAGAACCAGTCCCAGGATGGCTGGGCCGAGTGGGATCTGAGCAAGGCGCATTCCGTAGGCGACGATGCCGGCGATCAGCGCGACCCAGATGTTGAAGCTGTTGGCACCGTCCGCATAGGCGCCGAGCAGGCATAGCAGCGCGATCACGCCGACCAGGGCCTCTTTCGGAATTGCGAAGACCGATCGCGAGACGGACTTGAGAACGATGAAGGCCGCGGGCCAGAGGATGAGGTTGGCGATCAGAAAGGCGACGATGATCATCCAGGCGATATGGCCGTGCTGGGTGAAGAGCAGGGGGCCCGGCACCATGCCGTGGATGGCGAGGGCACCGATAAACAAGGCCGATGTCGAGTTTCCCGGGATACCGAGGGAGAGGAGCGGCACCATGGAACTGGCCGTGACGGCGCTGTTTGCCGCTTCCGGTGCGGCGATCCCTTCCGGCGCGCCTTCTCCCCAGGGCTTTTCGCCTGGCTTGCCTGCAAACCGGCGCCGGAAACGGCGGGCCGCCTGATCGTAGGACAGGAAGATGGCCATCAGCATGCCGGCACCGGGCAGGACCCCAATCAGGTTGCCAATGGTGGCGCTGAGGGACCAAACCGGCACGAGGCGTCGGGCGAGCGCCCAGCCAAGTTTCAGGGGGCCGATGAGCGGCAGACCGCTGACCGCCTTTCCGCTCCGCCTTTCGTTCCAGATGTCGACCAGCAACTCGAACATGGCCGCAATGCCGAACAGGCCAACGAGAAGCGGGACAAAGGGAATACCCTCGATGAGATTGACGCTGTCGAAGGTGTAGCGTGGGTAGCCGGTCACGAGGCTGAAGCCCACCGTTGCGGTGAGCAGACCGATCAGGGCCGAGATCACGCCCTTGAGCACGTTGGCCGAGAGCAACCCGACGACGCTGGACAGGCCGAGAATGGCCAGGGCAAAGTTCTCGACATAGCCGAAGCGCAAGGCAAAGAGCGCCAGGGTCGGCGCGAAAACCAGCAACACCAGGGAACTAGCGATGCCGCCAATCACCGATGAGGTGATCGCGATGGAAAGCGCTTTCCCGGCCTTGCCTTGGCGCGCCATGGCGTTGCCGTCGACCGCCGTCAGCAGGGCCGATGCGGTTCCTGGAACCTTGATCATGATGGCGGGAATGGCGCCCCCGGCGGCGGCGGCGCAGTAAACGCCCACCATCAGGGCCAGGGCCTGTTCCGGTGGGATGGCGAAGGAAAAGGGAATAAACATCGCAAAGGCGATGTTGTCGTTGATTCCCGGAATCGAGCCCACGATGAGGCCCGCGAAAACCCCGACGGCCAGGACCAGGATGACGCTGGGTGCGAAAAGCGTGGAGAAACCGAGAGCGATCACATCCATCGTCGGCGCCCTACATCAAGCCCGGCACGCGTGATCGCGGCAGCGGCACGTCCAGCCCGACCACGAAAAGGCCGTAGGCTGCAGCCGTGATCAGGACGGCATAGGCAAGGATACGGATGGCCCCTCGTATTCCGCCGAGCCAAAGCAGGGCGATCTGCATAAGCAGGGTCGGCAGAAGGAAGCCGAGGCCGAAGCTCAGCGCCGCAGCCCAGGCTGCAATGACGCCACCGGCGGGAAGAGCGGCCCGCAGCGGGCCGGCCAGCGCCAGTTGCTCCTGAGTCCTGACGAAGCTCAGGCAGGCCATGCTCGCGCTCGACACCGCAAGAAGCCCGGCGACGATCATGGGGTAGGTGCGTGACCGGTCATCGAAGCCGGTCGCCTCCCACAAGGCCCACACCCCGATGCCGGTAAGCACCGCACCGATCCAGAGATCGCTGGGAAGTTTCATGACGCCCTGCGCAGACAGAAGTCTTTGATGGTCGGCCCGCCGTTCCTGGTGTTCGCCTAAGTCCGGCGGGTCAAAGCATCTTTGTGGATGGCAGGCTTACTTCGCCAGACCGCTCTCTTCGATGATGTTCGAGGTCAGGACCGCATAGCCGTCGATGATCTGCTTGAAGCTCTTGGCGTCGCGGAAAACGGGCTTGTAGCCGGCTTCCGACATTTTCTTTTTGTAGGCTGGGCTCTCGTACGTCTTCTGCAACAAACCGGAAAGCATCGTGACCACGTCGTCGGGCGTGCCTTTCGGTACGGACCAGCCGCGGAAGGTCGCCCAGATTTCAATATCGATACCGGCTTCCTGATAGGTCGGTACGTCCGGGAAGGCTTCGTCGCGTGCGTCGGACGCGATGGCGAGGATGCGGACGCTGCCGGTCTTGGCGTGATTTGCAGCTTCGCCGAGCGGCCAAAGGGCGCCGTCGGCATGTCCTCCGAGCACGGCCTGCAACTGCTGTCCGAAGCCTTTGGTCGGAATATAGTTGAACTGCGCGTCGGTCACCTGCTGGATGGCCAGACCACCCATGTGGTGGGACGTGCCGATGCCGGCAATCACGATATTGAGCGGCGCCTGCTCTGCTGCGGCTATGAACTGGTCGGCGGTCTCGAAGGGTGAGCTGGCGGGCACGACGATGACGCTGGGATCAAGGTTGTACAGGCCGACCGGCAGGAAATCGTCGATGGAGTAGGAGGCTCCCTTGAGCTTCGGGTTGGTCACGACCGAGCTTGTCATGGCCAGAACGGTGTAGCCGTCCGGCGCCGCCTTCGAGGCAAAGGTCTGCCCCACGACGCCGCCGCCGCCGGCCCTGTTCACGACATTGAACTCAGCCCCTTCGATCAGGGTATTCGCGGTCTCCACGATGATGCGCGATGTCGTGTCGACGCCGCCACCCGGCGCGAACGGCACGATGAGATCAATGTCTTTCGCGGGGAAGTCCGCCGCCGCTGCGGCGCCGACCGTGCCGGCCATCAGACATGACGCAAGTAGCGAGATTGCCTTTTTCACTGTTCTGCCTCCGATTTCTACGTTCTTTCTTGTCCATCCAAGCCATTCAAACTTGGCTCAGCGAAGGGATAGGGCAGAGCCTATCATCCCTTAATCATTAGAAATAGTTAGAAATAATAAGAAAATCATTAGATGGTAGAATGGTTTTTTGATGGCCAACGTTCATCGTGAGGATCTCCGCATGCCCCAAGATATTCAGGTGAGCCATTTGAGGGCGTTGATCGCTATCGCCGAGGAAAACAGCTTCGAGGCTGCGGCCGTGCGTGTGGGGCGCACGCAATCCGCCATCACCCAACAGATGCAGAAGCTGGAGGAGCGGGTCGGCAAACCACTGTTCGAGACCGTCGGCCGGCGGCGGGAGCTGACCTCTGCCGGCCGCACCCTGGTGACCTACGGTCGCGAAATCCTATCCCTGGTCGGTCATGCCTTGGCGGCAACGGACCGGGCAACGGAAAGCGGGGTTGTGACCATTGGCGCTCCGCAGGAGGTGGCCGAGGAACTGCTGCCGCGGATCCTGGCCGCTTTTGCCGAAGACTGGCCCCACATCCGGGTGATGGTCTATGTCGACCGCAGCCCGGCCCTGATGTCCATGTTGGGAGAGGGGCGGCTCGACGTGACGCTTTCGACGCGCCGCAACGACAACTATGACGGCGTCTTGATCGCAACACGTCCTTCCCTCTGGATTGCGGGCGTCAACTACCGGCACGATCCGAAAATGCCGTTGCCGCTGATCCTGGCGGACGAACCAAGCATGTTTCGCCGCATTGCCCTTGCGGCCCTGGACCTGAGCGGACTCTCCTATGTCGAACGGTTCACCTCCCCCAGCCTGGCAGGCGTCCGTCTTTGCGTGGCTGCGGGCCTTGGCGTTACCGTGCGCACCGAGAGCTCGTTCTTTGCGGAAACGCGTATTCTGGGCGCAGAGGAAGGACTGCCGCCGCTTCCGGACGTTAACTACTATGCCTATCGCACGCCGACAGCGGCATCGCCCGCTGCTTCTGCGCTCTACGAGTTGATCCAGTCCACGGCGGATCTCCAGGCGGGGGACGGCCGGTAAGCAGGTCTTGAATGCGCCCGACACGCCGGGGGGGGCAGCCCCGGGTTCAGACCGGATAGATAGGTGACACTGTAGACCGGATACATGGGTGACAGCTCTAGAAGTCGGCCAGGAGGTGGCCGATGCCCTGGAAAGAGAGCTG
>JANQIA010000009.1 GCA_028282405.1 Rhodovibrionaceae bacterium | reverse complement strand
GGAACTGCCGGATGGTCTTGGCGATCACTGGCGTCCTGCCCTGACCGCCGCCGACCACCACCTCGAAACCCAGCTCGCCGGCCTCGTTCCTGACGATCTGCAAGCCGATGTCGTGCACCTTGATCGCGGCACGGTCGCGCGCGGCGCCGGTGACGGCGATCTTGAACTTCCGCGGCAGGAAGGAGAATTCCGGGTGGAGGCTCGACCACTGGCGAATCATCTCGGCATAAGGCCGCGGGTCGGCCAGCTCGTCGCCGGCAGCCCCTCCGAAGGGGTCCGCGGTGACGTTGCGGATGCAGTTGCCGCTGGTCTGGATGGCGTGCATCTCGACCTCGGCCAGCTCATCCAGGATGGCTGGCGTCTCTTCCAGCTTGGGCCAATTGTATTGGATGTTCTGCCGCGTGGTGAAATGGCCGTAGCCATGGTCGTAGTCGCGGGCGATCTCCGCCAGCTTGCGCATCTGCCGCGAGGACAGCACGCCGTAGGGGATGGCGACGCGCAGCATGTAGGCATGGAGCTGCAGGTAGAGACCGTTCATCAGCCGGAGCGGCTTGAACTCGTCCTCGGTCAGCTCGCCCGCCAGGCGGCGGTCGACCTGCTTCCTGAACTGCTGCACCCGCTCTTGCACGAAGCGGTGGTCGAACTCGTCGTAGCGATACATGGCGGGGGCTAGTCCCTTTCTGCCTGGTAGCCGAGGTCGAGGCGGACGGAGGGCCCGGCGGCGCGCAGGCGCTCGCGCAGGCTGACCGCCTCGGGCTCGTCGGAGCTTGGGTCGAGATCGATCAGGTAGGGCCCAACCACCCTGGTGGCCGCGTCCTTCTCGGCGATGCCCATAAGCCTCTCGGCTCCCTCCTTGCTCTCGGCGGTCGTGACGTCACTCAGCAGCTCCGACCAGTGGCCGGCGCTGACCAGGTAGACCACGGCTCCGTCGGTCAGACGGTTGGCCGTCACACCCTGTTTGAAGGCCATTGGCTACGCCCCCTACTCGGCAGCCACGGCGAGCGGCTGGGTAACGTCCGGCGCCTCTTTGGTCTGAGCAAGAGCGGCCACCTCGCCGATGACGATCAGGGCCGGCGGCCGGATGCGCGCGGCTTTCACGGCGTCGGCAAGGTTGCCCAGGTTGCTGGCGACGACGCGCTCGTCAGGTCGGGTTCCGTTCTCGATCACCCGAACCGGCGTGTCGGCGGCACGGCCTTCCTCTATGAGCCGTTCGGCAATGCTCTCGGCCGTGGCCACACCCATGTAGACCGCCACGGTGTGATCGCCGGTCGCCAGCCGTGCCCAGTCGATATCGGGCAGATTGCCGCTTTCGGCCACCTGGCCGCTGACGAAGGTGACGGAGGAGGCGAGCCCGCGGTGAGTCAGCGGGAAGCCGGCGCTGGCGGCGCAGGCGGCCGCCGCGGTGATGCCGGGGACGATCTCCACCGGAATGCCATGCTGGCGCAAGGCCTCCAGCTCCTCGCCGCCGCGGCCGAAGATGAAGGGGTCGCCGCCCTTGAGGCGCACCACCCGCTCGCCTTGCTGGGCAAGCTCGACCAACAGCGCGTTGATGTCATCCTGCGTCTTGCTCGGCTTGCCGGGCGCCTTGCCGACGTAGATGCGGCGCGCCTCCCGGCGGGCGAGGTCCAGCACATCGTCGGTAACCAGCTTGTCGTGAACGATCACGTCGGCCCGCTGCAGGAGCTGCAGGGCCTTGAGGGTCAGGAGGCCGGGGTCGCCCGGCCCGGCCCCGACCAGGGCGACCTGGCCCTGCTGAGTTGCAGGGGCGGGCTCGGCAAGACGGGCCGCGATCAGCCGCTCGGCTTGGGAAAAGTCGCCGGCCTTGACCGCATCGGCAATGGGGCCGCCCAGCACGTCGTCCCAGAAGGCGCGACGGGCGCGGATGTCCGGGAAGGCAAGGCGGGCTTCGGCCTGATAGCGCTCGGTGAGCTGCGACAGCTCGGCCAGGGAGTGGGGCAGCAGCGCTTCCAGCTCGGCGCGCAGGCGCTGCGCCAGCATAGGCGCGCTCCCGCCACTGGAAATACCGACGGTGATCGGCCCGCGCTGAAGAATGGCCGGAACGGAGAAACTCGAGAGTGCGGGGTTATCGACGACGTTGACCGGAACCTTGAGCCGTTTGGCCGCGACGCTGACCCAGCGATCGGTGCCTTCGTCTTCGGCGGCCGAGACGACCAGCCGGCTGGTTTCGATGTCGAGTTCCTGAACGTCCCGGCGCTTGATACGCACCAGGCCTTCGTGCGCCCAGGCATAGAAGTCGTCGGCCAGCCGCTGCGCGACGACGGTGATGCGGGCGCCGGCGGAGATTAGCAAGCGCGCCTTGGCAACGGCCGCCTGGCCGCCGCCGACAAGAAGAACCGGCTGACCGTCAAGCTCGACGAATAGGGGAAAGGCTTTCATGACGTTGACCCTCTTCACTGGGGACGAAGAGAGTCACCGCCTCGGGCTGCCCGATACCGCGCTGCCGGCGGGGGGCCGGCTCATGCCATGGTGTCAGGGGATGCGCCATCGGCGATTGCTCCCTCCAGGTTGGCGGGCCCACGGAGCAATCCCCGTGGCGCTTTAGCGGGTGGTAACGCGGCCGCAAGCTGCCCAATCAAATTCCGCGGG
>JANQIA010000519.1 GCA_028282405.1 Rhodovibrionaceae bacterium | reverse complement strand
CAAAGCACAGCAGACCGGATGGCCGAAATAGGTGTAGCCGTGAGCGAACTCGCCGCCCTCGTAGTCGATCAGGGCCTCGCCGATCCGGTCGTGCACCATGACCATGGCCAAGCAGATCACCTCCGGCTATCTGCCGCTGTCCGCCGTCATGGTGCACGACCGGATCGGCGAGGCCCTGATCGACTACGAGGGCGGCGAGTTCGCTCACGGCTACACCTATTCCGGCCATCCGGTCTGCTGTGCTTTGGCGCTCGAAAACCTGCGCATCCTTGACGAGGAAGGCATCGTCGAGCGCGTCAAGACCGACACCGGTCCCTATCTGCAAGAGCGCTTGCAGAGCTTGGCCGATCACCCCCTGGTGGGGGAGGTGCGCGGCATCGGCATGCTTGGCGCCCTCGAGATTGTGCAGGACAAGGCCACCCACAGCCGTTTCCCCAGCAGCGCCGAGGCCACGATCAAATGCCGGACCCACTGCTTCGATAACGGCGTTGTGATCCGCGCCGTGCGCGATGCCATGATCATGTCGCCACCGCTGACTATAAGCCGTGAGGAAATCGACCAGGTGGTCGCGCGGCTGCACCAATCCTTGGACCAAACAGCCAGCGACTTGGGTGTCGGCTAACGCAGGCACAGGCGCGGCCGACGGCGGAGGATGAGCAGCGATGACGACGATCACCGTGGCCGCGACGCAGATGAGCTGCAGTTGGGATCGCGAAGCCAACCTCAAAAAAGCCGAAGCCCTGGTCTGCGAGGCTGCAGCCCAGGGCGCCGAGGTCATTCTGCTGCAAGAGCTCTTCGAGACCCCCTATTTCTGCCCTGATCAGAAGCGGGAGCTTTTCGCACTGGCTAAGCCCTATAAGGACAACCCCCTATTAGCGCGCTTCAGCGAGCTGGCGTCCAACCTGAGGGTCGTCCTGCCGGTCTCCTTCTTCGAGCGGGCGCACAACGCCTACTTCAACTCGCTCTGCTGGTTGGATGCGGACGGCCAGGCGCTCGGGCTCTACCGCAAAAGCCACATTCCCCAGGGCCCCGGCTATCAGGAAAAGTTCTATTTCAGCCCCGGCGACAGCGGCTTCACCGTGGTCGACACCCGCTTCGGCCGGCTCGGCGCCGGCATCTGCTGGGACCAGTGGTTTCCTGAGACGGCCCGCTGCCTCGCTCTGCAGGGCGCCGAGGTGATCTTCTTTCCCACCGCGATCGGCAACGAGCCGCAAGATCCGACGCTCGACTCCCGCGACCATTGGCAGCGCGCCATGCAGGGCCATGCCGCCAGCAACTGCACCCCCGTGGTGGCGGCCAACCGGGTTGGGCGCGAGCAGGCGGACAGCGCCGAAATGCGCTTCTACGGCGCCTCCTTCATCACCGATGAGACCGGCGCCAAGCTAGCGGAAGCCGGCGAAGAGGACGAAGCCGTCATCACCGCGACCTTCGAGCGAGAGGCGCTGCACAGTTTCCGCGCGTCCTGGGGCCTGTTCCGCGATCGCCGGCCAGACCTCTACAAGCCGCTCCTCACCACAAGCGGCCGGCAGGGCGCGCTTGACTGAGCAACCCAAAGACGACGCTCCGGCGCCGCCCGAACCGGACAAGAACCAGGCGCCGAAGCGCCGCAAGCTATCCCGCGCGACGCAGGGTTGGTTCCTGCTGCTGATCCTGCTCTTGGGCATCCTTTTCTTCGGCGGACGCGAGGAACCCGATGAGGCGCTCGTGCTCAGCGGCCCCGACGACCTCGGCTTCTACCGCCTGGCCAGCGTGCGCCGCAGCGGAGACGGTTTTCTGCAGATCCCCATGCCGGACTTCGCCGGCGCGGATCAGCCCCTCCAAGAGCCTCTGACGCCTGAGCAGATCCGCAGTCGCCTCTTCGCGGACCCCGGCCTTCCAACACTGGGCCGTACGGACGGCGACTTCGTGCTCGTCGAGTTCTTCGACTTCCGCTGTCCCTACTGCAAGGTCATCGCCCCGATCATCGCCGATCTGGTGGCCGACGATGACGCGCTAAGACATGTGATCGTCGACTGGCCCCTGCTCGGCCCCGAGTCCGAATACGCAGCGCGCGCCGTTCTGGCCGCCGGGCGGCAGGGCGCTTACGAACGCTTTCGCGAAGCGCTGATAGACACCAGCGGCGAGCCGGGCGAGGCGCTGGTTGTCTCCGTGGCCGAAAGCCTGGGACTCGACGTCGCGCGCCTACGCCGCGACATGGCCAGCGACGAGATCGCCCAGCGCGTCGAGGCAAACAACCGCCTCGGCGAGTCCCTGCGCCTGCGCGGCTCGCCGGTCTTCGTTTTCGGCGATGCGATCGTCGAAGGTGCAATCAGTCGCGCAAGGCTGGAAAGCCTGATCGCGGAGCAGAAGGCGCGTCAGGCGGCGGCGAACGAGGCGGTGCAGTAGGGCCGAGATCTGGCTCGGCTACATCACCCCGGTGCCTTCCCAACGCGGCGGACTGACCGTTTCGGTAAACTGGGTGAAGTTCAGATTGAAGGCGATGGAAAGACGTTCGCCTTGGCTGTTGTTGGACGGCACCGAGTGGGTCAGCCAGGCCGGGAACAGCAGCATGGCACCGGCCTTGATGCCGACCGTCACGCCGGAGCCGTTGTACTGATTGTACTTCTTGAAGCGCGGCACGATGATCTGAGTCTGCGGGCGGGGATCGTGAAAGACGATCCGGTCGCCGCCACTGGGCACCACCGGATAGTAGACCCCGGACAGGAAGTTGTTGGGGTGATGGTGGGCGACATGACTCGCTTGCGGCACGCCGAGATTGGCCCAGCAGCCGGTCATCACCATATCCCGCTGCTCCGCATCGAAAGCGTCCAGAATGGCCTCCCCGGCTTCGACCGCCGCTGCCATCAGCGGAGCGAACTCGGGCAAGTGGTGAAGCTGCTGATGCGTCTGGTGCGTCTTGATCAGCGGCTTGGCCAGTTCCTCAGCCAGAATCTTCCGCACGGTCGCGTTGATCGCGGGATCCAGGCTGGCCCGGATGTCATCGTCGATGTTGGTCGACCAAAGATAGGTCGGGAACATGGGAGCGGGACGTGGGGGCTGCACCATTTGCGGGGACTCTTTCTCGGCTCACTTCTCTTCGCTCGACCGGCAGGCCGTCAGCTTGGGATAGGCCCCTCGGCCTTTGTCGTTCAAGCCCTAACTGCGCAACGCGCCGATCGGGCGCCGTCCACGTGCAGCGCCATACGAAGATGCAGCAGGAAAAAAGTGGAGCGGGCGCCGGCCGGAGCCCCACACGCCGGCCGACGCACCGCTCCCTGACTCGGGCCGAAGGCCGTCGGCGCTCGGGAAGGACGCCGGCCAACCTCTCCCCCGCGACTCGCGCGCGGTGCGGAACCTCCCCACGAGCTCCGCGTCGTGTTGATGCGAAGACGCGGGCCCGAGCCAGACCTCTGCCGGTCTGGGTGCAAGGCGCCCAGCCAACAGCAAGCATGGCTTGGAGATCGGGAAAGAGGCGGACCACTGCGAAGAAGACTTACCCCAATAGGCATCGCCCCACGATGCCGTTATTCTTCTTACAGGCCGCTGTCCCCTATCCCCAAAGACAATACAACCCTCTATCCGCTTTCTATTTTAGGCAATTTCTCGAAAAAATCAACGCATAAGCCAAAATCAAGATAAAGTTTGAGGGAAATTACTTAATTTATTTAGTTAATACATTAACCATTAGTGATGCAGAGCGACGGCGTCGCAGGCAGTCTCTGCCAGAGAGCGTTTGCATTCGGCCGCAGGGAAAGGCAGATATCGCAGAGAGCGCCGGCGTAGCTCAGCTGGTAGAGCAACCGCCTTGTAAGCGGTAGGTCGCGGGTTCGATCCCTGCCGCCGGCACCACCGCAGCCTTCCAGGAAGCGCAGAACGCGCCCTTCAAGCCGCAGCAGAGGCCTTGCTAGGCTGCGGCCATCAAGGACGGGATATGCGGCAGCGGCCGTCGGAGAGCTTCCATGTCGGCAAAGGCTTGCTCGAGCGCCACGCCGATGGCCAGCAAGCGCCGTTCGTCGAAACGATGCCCGACCAGTTGCAGGCCGAAAGGCAGGCCGTCCTCATCGACGCCGCAAGGAATCACAAGAGCCGGATGGCCGCTCAAGGTGATGCCGTAAGAGATGCCGACCCAGTGGATGTAGGTCGGCTGCCGCTCTCCGTTCACATCCGGCCCGTAGGTCTGCCGCTTGTCGAACGGCTGCGCGGCAACGGCCGGGGTAACGAGCACGTCGAAGTCTCGCATGAACTCGACGAATCCGCGGTAGATCTCGCTGTGGCGCGCCGAGGCCCAGGCCACGTCTTCCGCGGTATAGGTCTGCGCCAACTCGACATTGGCGATAACGTTGGGACCCAGCAGGTCGCGGTGCTTCCCATACTTCTCGATATGCGCGGCGAGAAAGCCGATCCCGCGGATAACCTCGAAGGCCCGGTCGGCGTCCCGCATATCCGGGTCGCGCGCCTCGCAGCGCAGGGGTAGTCCGGCAAGCGCTTCGACCCGACTACGGAACAGGGCGCGCACCCGGTCGTCGATCGGCGCGAAGCCGAGGTCTTCCGAAAGCGCAATCTTGAGCGAGGCGAGGTCGGCCGGTCCGGCGGGCTGCATCGTCTCGCCACCGTCCCCGGCGCCGGGCCGGCTGAAGGGGTCGCGCGGATCGAAGAAAGCCAAGGCATCGAGATAGAGCGCCGCATCGGCCACGGTGCGCGCCATGGGTCCGTCCACCGACATGGGCGAATAGGCAAGCTGCCCCCGGAGGGCCGGGACCCGCCCCGGCGTCGGCCGCAGCCCGACCACGCCGCAGAAGGAGGCCGGCGTGCGCAGCGAACCGCCATAGTCGGAGCCGCTGGCCAGCGGCATCATGCCGGCCGCCACGGCGACCGCCGAGCCGCCGGAGGAGCCGGCACAGGACTTCTCCGGATCGAAGGGGTTGCCGGTGTGGCCGTAGACCGCATTGAAGGTGTTGGCGCCGGCGCCATGCTCCGGTGTGTTGGTCTTGCCGAGGATGACTCCGCCGACCTGACGCGTGCGTGCCGCCAGGCTGTCGTCCTCTGCCGGCACATGATCGGCGAAAAGGCGGGAGCCGAAGGTCGTCGTCAAACCTCGCGTCTCATTCAAGTCCTTGATGCCGATAGGCAGCCCGTGCAGCAGACCGAGCGCTTCCCCCGCCATCACGGCTTGCTCCGCCTGGGCGGCTGCCTCGCGGGCCGCTGCCTCGTCCATGCAGACGACGGCGTTCAAGGTCGGATTGACGGTCGCAATGCGTGCCAGGCAGGAGTCCAAGAGCTCGACGGGCGAGATCTCCTTGCCGCCGATCATGCGGCGCAGCTCGACTGCGGTCAGGTCGCAGAGATCGCTCATCGCTTCCCCTTCTCTTTCTTCTTGTTGCTTGTCCCGGAACGGCGTTAACGCAGCGCTGCGTAGCCGAGCGCCGCAGCCTCCCGCTCCATGTCCAGGATCGCTTGATAGTCGTCTTCGTTGGTATCGACCGCGCCGACCAAGAGCAAGGCCTGGCGCGCCTCGCTGACAGCCGGCTCGGCGAGCGCAACCCGCAGCGCGCGGCGCAGAGCGGCCACCTGCTCGTCGCTGGCGTTGCCGTTGGTGATGAAAGGCAGCCCGGGCACAAGTCGGCTGGATGCCACGATGCAGAGGCGCTCCGTCAGAGTAGGCTCTGCTCTGGCGACGGTGGCAAAAGACACGCAGTCGATGGCGGCGATGTCAGCCTGGCCTTCGGCGACCGTCTCCATAGAACCGCGATGGGTGCCGCTCACGAGCACCTCGTCGAAACAACGGTCCCGCCCAGCAGCCAGGGGCGCGAAGCTGTGGCGCAAGGCATTCATGCCGGAGTGCGACTCCCAGCCGTTGATCACCGCACGACGGCCCAGGAAGTCGGCAAGATCGCTCCCCCTTTCCTCGGCCCCGGCGATGATATGGCTGCAATAGAGGTGACCTTCGCAGCCGGGCGCGTCATAGAGCGGCGTGGCAATCAGACGGACTTGACCGGCAAGCATGGTCATCAGCGGATAGCCGCAGGTTTGCGCGAAGAGCAACTCCGGCGCGCGCCAGAACGCCGCCAGATCGTCAGGCCGCGAGAGACGCTCCGGCACCTCTTCGAAACCCTCCGCCCGCAGCGCCTCGGCGAGCACCTGCCAGAAGGCGTCCTGGGCCCAGCGCAGGCTCGGCAGGTCGTACATCGGCAGGCCCGCAATCACCGCCCCGACACCTCAGGCGAAACTGCTGGCTTTGTATTGCGGCAGGCCATCGGTGATCTCATAGAAATCGGGCTTGTCCTCGACGAAGATATGCTTGGTCAGCTTGAGCCCGCTCGGTTGATCGAGAGTGCCGGCTGCTACGGCGATGTAGTCCTTCGGCAGCGGATCCCAAAACAGGCTGGAGCCGCATTCGCGGCAAAAGCCGCGCCGTGCCGTGTCGGAGGACTGGTACCAGGCAAGGCCACGCTGCTCCACGAACACCAGCTTATCGTTCGTAGTCGCTGTGTAGGCGGCGAAGTTGCCGTGGGTCCGCTGGCATTGGCCGCAGTGGCAAGCGATCACCTCGCGCAGGCCACCTTCGATCTCATAGCGGACTGCGCCGCAAAGGCAGCCGCCTGTCGCTTTGTCATTGGCCATGGCGCCGTCCTCCTTCCCGTGACGAGCGCAAAGCCTGGAAGGCTGGCGGAAGCGAGGCAAGCAGCGAAACTGCGCAGCTTCGATGCACCGCCTGCAGAACTCTCGACCGGTCTCGCGCTTTAGACGGCTTGCCGCTGAGGATGAACAACCGGCTCCTTGGGCCGCAGCAGGTAGCGCAGGGCGACCTCCCAATAGCCGCGGAAAAGGTAGCCGCCGTTGTCGGCCAGAATGCGCGCACGCTGCTCGCGGTAGCGCTGCGGAATGGCGTACCAGGGCAGCCAGGGCGCCTCGTGATGGACAACATGCAGGTTGTTGTTGAGGAACATCAGGGCGAGCGGCGCTTCAGCCTCGACGATAGCGGTGCGCTCAGCCGGGTCGTCTGCCGCCCGGTGCTCCAGGAAGGAGCGCAGCGAAGTCAGGACCATGCCCGGATAGGCGAAGCAGAGCAGATAGGCCCACAGCGGCATGCCGCAGACGGCCATGACCCAGCCCAGCACAAAGGCCACCGACAGCAGATGGACCGCCCAGATACGCGGCGTGCCGACCGCGGTCGGTCCCTTCCTGAGCAGAGTCGAATAGAGGCTCCAGAAGCAGAGCAGCGGACTGAGCAGCAGCCGGCCCAACAAGCTGTTGTTGACGCGGCGCAGGGCCCTCCCGACCGGGCTCAGGGTCTCCCACTGGGCCGGCGTGACGTAGAAGCTCTCAGGGTCCTCGATGGGATCGGTGAGGTAGGGGTCGCGGTGATGGCGCAGATGCTGATCGCGGTAGAGCTCGTAGGGCAGCCAGAGCCAAAGAGAAGGAAACACCAAGAGGCGATTGACCAGCGACCAGCGGGTCGGGTGTCCGTGCACCACCTCATGCTGCAAGGAGCCTTGCCAGGCCACCACGTAGCCGCCCGCAAGAACGAGCAGCGCAACGGGAATGGCGTCGTGGAACCAGGTCAGCAGCCCGAAGCTCGTGTAGATCGCAACAGCCACGAGAATGGTCGGCCATTCAACCGATCGAGCTTTGCCGATGTCTACTCCAGCCCTCATTTGTTTTGTCCCCGCTGCACCAGTTTGTTTTTGCACTGCGATAAATTTCAACCCCGCAGTGCAGTATGTTTTCAATTTCGTAGATTTATATCACCGTTGCGGATAATACGCAACAGATTCCACTCGAAGTCCCGGCATTGGCTGCGCCCGAAGAAGCGTGGTAAGCCTCGCCGAATGGACCGGGAAGAAGTTGTCGCGCTGTTTCGGGAGCGCCTTCAGGAAACGATCGAAGCCACCGGGGACAGCCGCGCAGCCTTCGCTGAGCGGGCCGGACTCGACCGTTCGACACTCTCTCAGCTGCTCTCGCCGGAGAACAAGCGGCTGCCCCGCTCCGAAACCCTGCTCAATATCGCACGCACGACACAGCTCAGCGTCGACTGGCTGCTGGGATTGAGCCAGACGCCGCAGCTCGCCGCCGAGTTCGTTGGCGACGCACCGGAGATCACGCACGGCGCGGCCAGCCCGTTGGATGAGCGCCTGCGCCGTTGGCACGCCGATGCCATCGGCTACAAGATCCGTTATGTGCCCTCGACCCTGCCGGACCTGCTGAAGACCGAGGCCGTCATTCAGTACGAGTTTGAAGGCTTCGGCGACCGCATCACCGACATGCAGCGGGACGAAGCCGAGGCGCGCCTGGCCTACAGCCGCAAGCCGGAAACCGATATCGAGTCGGTCAGCTCATTCCAGTCGATATCCGCTTTTGCCAACGGCGAAGGCATCTGGTGCGACCTGCCCAAGGAGGCCCGCCGCGAGCAGCTCGAACAGGTCGCCCACCTGGCCGACGAGCTCTATCCAACCTTTCGCTGGTTCCTCTATGACGGCTTGCGCAATTTCTCCGCCCCCTTCACGGTCTTCGGGCCGAAACGCGCGGCGCTTTACCTCGGCGGCATGTACTTCGT
>JANQIA010000419.1 GCA_028282405.1 Rhodovibrionaceae bacterium | reverse complement strand
CCGCGACCTTCACCATGACCGAGTTCGACTACCCGACCTTGGAGCATCGCCTGCGCGAGCTGGCCTTCCTCAACCCCGGCGTCCTGATCTGCCTGGAGGACCGGCGGCATCCCGAGCCGGTGGTGACGGAGCTGCACTACGAAGGCGGCGTGATGGCCTTCGTGCAGTATCTCGACCGCACCAAGTCGCCGCTGATCGAGCCGCCGGTCCGCATCGAGGGGGAGAAGGACGGCATCGTGCTGGACGTCGCCCTGCAGTGGACCGACGCCTACCACGAGACCATGCTCTGCTTCACCAACAACATCCCGCAGCGGGATGGCGGCACGCACCTGGCCGGCTTCCGCGCCGCCTTGACGCGGCAGGTGAACGGTTATGCCCAGAGTTCGGGCCTGGCCAAGCGGGAGAAAGTGGCGTTGACCGGCGACGACTGCCGCGAGGGCCTGACCTGCGTCCTCTCGGTCAAGGTGCCGGACCCCAAGTTCTCCAGCCAGACCAAGGACAAGCTGGTCTCCTCCGAGGTGCGGCCCATCGTCGAGTCGCTGATCAACGACAAGCTGCAGCAGTACTTCGAGGAGCACCCCGGCGAGGCCAAGCGCATCGTCGGCAAGGTGGTGGAAGCGGCGGCCGCCCGCGAAGCGGCGCGCAAGGCGCGGGAGCTGACCCGCCGCAAGGGCGCTCTCGACATCTCTTCCCTGCCGGGCAAGCTGCAGGATTGCCAGGAGCGGGACCCGTCGCGCTCCGAGATCTTCCTGGTCGAGGGCGACTCCGCCGGCGGCACCGCCAAGATGGGCCGCGAGCGCCGGACCCAGGCCATCCTGCCGCTGCGCGGCAAGATCCTGAACGTGGAGCGCGCCCGCTTCGACAAGATGCTCTCCAGCCAGGAGATCGGCACCCTGATCACCGCGCTCGGCACCGGCATCGGCCCGGAGGAGTTCGACCTCTCCAAGCTGCGCTACCACAAGATCATCATCATGACCGATGCGGACGTGGACGGCTCCCACATCCGCACGCTCTTGCTCACCTTCTTTTTCCGCCAGATGCGTCCGATCATCGAGGCCGGGCACCTCTACATCGCCCAGCCGCCGCTCTATCGGGCCAAGCGGGGCGACTCCCTCGAGTACCTGAAGGACGACCGCGAGCTGGAGGATTACCTGATCGAGCAGGCGCTGAGGGACGCGGTGCTGACCCTCGGCGACGGGGTGCAGCGCGCCGGCGAGGACCTGCGCGCCCTGGTGCGCCAGGCGCTGACCGCCAAGCACCTGATGCAGCTCATCGTGCGCAAGGTCGGGTCTTGGGATGTGGTCGAGCAGGCGGCCGTGGCCGGCGCGCTCGATGCGGCCCTGCTGTCGGACGACGCGCGGGCGGCGGAAGCTGCCGCCGCCGTCGCCAGCCGGCTCGACATGCTTGCGCCCGAGGAGCAGCGGGGCTGGAACGGCAGCTTCGAGAACGGCCGCCTGGTGTTCAGCCGCAGCCTGCGTGGCGTCACCGAGCGGCGCGAGATCGACGAGCTGCTGCTCAACTCCTCCGAAGCAAGGCGTCTCGCCACCATGACGGAGGCCTTCGCCGAGCCCTATCGGGCGCCGGCCACCCTGATCGGCAAGGACCGGGAGGCGCGCATCGGCGGCCCCGTCTCGCTCGCCGACGCGGTGATGCAGTGGGGCCGCAAGGGGGTCAGCGTCTCCCGCTACAAAGGCTTGGGCGAGATGAACGCGGACCAGCTCTGGGAGACGACCTTGGACCCCGAGGTGCGCTCGCTGCTCCAGGTGCGGGTCAATCAAGCGGAAGACGCCAGCGGGCTCTTCGAGACCCTGATGGGCGACGTGGTCGAGCCCCGCCGCAACTTCATCCAGCAGAACGCCCTGGAAGTCGCCAACCTCGACGTTTGAGCGGGCGCCTGACGGCTGGCACCGCACTAAATACTGTCACCCCGGCCAAGGGCCTCGCAGGAGCGAGGGCCGCGAGCCGGGGTCCATCCCGCAGTCTGCGCCAAGCCTATCCATGGACCCCGGATGTCGCCTCTGACGAGGCTCCTCCGGGGTGACGATGGAAGGTAAATGCGCCCGTCCGTGCCGCATCAAGAACCTTCATGCTTCGGGCAGGGCGATCAGCTCGCCGCGGTGGCGCTGGGGAGGGCCGGGACCTCGCAGCCGGTGACGCAGCAGCGGCCGGGTTGCTTGGAGACACGCTGCCCCTCGTCGAGCACGCCGCGGTCGAGTAGGCGTTCGACCAGCGCGACCCGCTCCATCACCGGGTAGTTGCGCCAGATCTCGCGCTTCATGGCTTCCGGCGAGCCGCCGCCGTGCAGCGAGATGATCGAATACCAGCCGCCCTGGTTGGAGGCGGTCAGGTCTTCCATCAGGCGTGAGACCTCCAGGCGCTGGGCCGCCGGGATGTCGGACCGGCCGGCGAGCACGGCGGAGAGCGAGGCTTGGGTTTCCGGGTTGTGGTCCTCGTCCGGGCCGGGCAGGGCGACCACCAGACCGCCGGAGACGCTGTGGGCGACCCGATGCATATCGTAGATCTTGGTCGCCAACAGCAGCTTGCCGACGTTGGCGAAGACCGGCTCCGGCATGGCCGAGCCGGCGGGATCCTGCACGCAGTAGAGCGAGGCGGCGACGCCGCAGGCAAAGAAGCTCTCGACGATGGTGATCAGCTCGACCATGTCGTCGCGCAGGTGGCGGTGTCGGTCTGGGTCGAGACCGTTGGCCTCGATCATCAGCGCGCCGGCGCCGATCAGGAGATCGCCGAAGCCGGCACGGGCGCCGATGCAGGAATGTCGGTGATGATTGGCGTAGGAGGTGGTGAGGAAGCCGCCCTCCTCGGTCTCGCCGGCCAAAAAGACGTTCTCGTGCGGCACGAAGACGTCGTCGAAGATCACGACGCCGGTCGATTGGCCGTACTTAGCCGAGAACTTCGCCGCCGCCTCGCCAGGGCGCCCGGCGCGGCGCGCCACAATGGTGACGCCGGGGGCATCGACCGGCACGGCGCAGGCCACGGCGAAGGCGGCATCCTCCGTCCGGTGGGTGCGGCAGGGCATGACCAGGAACTCGTGCATATAGGGGGCGCCGGTGACGATGGCCTTGGTGCCGCGTATGACGACACCGTCCGGCCGCCGCTCCTTGATATGAACATAGACGTCAGGGGTGGCCTGATCGGCGGGGCGCTTGCTGCGATCGCCCTTGGCGTCGGTCATGGCGATGCCGAGCGAGAGGTCCTCGTCCTGCACCCGGTGCAGGTAGGCGAGGAAGCGCTGGTGGTAGTCGGTGCCATGGGCTTCGTCGCAGCGGCGGGTCGCTTGGAAGAAGGCGTTGAGCGCGTCGTGGGCGAGATAGCGCTGCGCGCAGCCCGACTCCTGGCACACCAGCCGCACGGCTTCGAGCTTGTAGAGCAGGTCGGTCGCGTTCTCGTCGATGTGGAGCATGCGGTTGACCGTTTCTCCCGACGTGCCCTGCCGGGCTGTCATGAGCGGACGGTGCTCGGCCCGCTGGGCGAAGTCATAGGTCACGCCGACGCCGGCAATGCCGGGGGCGAGCAGGGGCTCGTCGGCCACGCTGTCCACGGCCGCCCCCTCGACGAAGACCCTCGGCCGGTAGCGGCGCAACGACTCGCGGTAGTCCTCGGCGGTCATCAGCATGGCGAGGGTCTCCTCTTGGCTTGCAACTCACCATAAAAAAATTAAACAGTGTTCGAATTTTCGTCAATCGATTATTATCTTGGTCATGAGCGAGGGCAGCGAAGCGTTGGAAAGACAGGCTGAGGTCCGCGGCCATGGCCGCAAGCAGGCGGTCGATGCCATGAAGCGCGGGCTGATCCTGGACGCGGCGAAGCGGGTCTTCGCCGCCGAGGGCTTGGAAGGAGCCAGCCTGCGTGCCATCGCCGCCGAGGCCGGCTACACGCCGGCGGCGCTCTATTTCCACTTCGATTCGAAGGAGGCGATCTATGCCGCCCTCTTGGCCGAGTCCCTGGACCGGCTGCAGGACATGGTCGACGGCGCCGTCGCCAAGGCGCGCACGCCCAAGACGCGAGTCCGCGCGGCGGCCTGGGCTTTCTACGGCTTCTATGCCGAGAACCCGCACGACCTGGACCTCGGCTTCTATCTCTTCCGCGGCGGCATGAAGCCCAAGGGGGTAGGCCGCGACCGGGATACCGCGCTCAACGAGGCCTTGGCGCGAAGCCTGCAGCCGATCGCCGATGCCGCTCAGGCGCTCGGCCACTCCGAGGCCGAAGCCCGGGCAATGGCTGCCGACGTCTTCGCCCATATCGTCGGACTGCTGCTGCTGCACCTGACCGGGCGTCTGCGCCTCTTCGCCGCCGCGCCGGAGGAGCTGCTCGAGCAGCATCTCGACCGTCTGTTGGCGGCGCCGTAAGAGGCTTCGGTCTGCCAAGGCGGCCTTTGCCGCTTCGTCGCGGGCACTGTGCATCTCGGTCGTCACCCCGGCTCTTGGGCCATGTTCCCTACTCGTCGCCCTCGGGCTTGACCCGCCTGCGTGCCGAAGCCCTTCGGCGCGGCGAAGGCCCGAGGATCCATGGATAGGCTTGGCGCTGGCTGAGGAATGGATGGTCGGACCAAGTCCGACCATGACAGTCGGTAGGGGGCGCCGACCTCGCCGCATCACGAACTGTCACCCCGGCCAAGGGCAAAGCCCGCGAGCCGGGGTCCATCCATCGGTCCGCGCAGGCTTATCCATGCCTTCGGCAACTCTCTACGCGAGCCCCGGATGTCGCCTCTTGCGAGGCTCCTCCGGGGTGACGATGGAAGAAAAACCGCAGGCGGCGCTATAGCTAAAGTTGTCATGCTTGGGCGAGGCCCACTGGGCCGTCAGGCCCGGGGCCGAGTTCCGAGCATCCACGGTTGGGTTCCGTGCGGGCCGATGCGTGGATCCTCGGGACGCTCCGCTGCGCGGCGCGGCCAAGGATGACAGTCTGAGAAGCCGCCAACAGCTCCGCACTACCAGCCATCACCTGTCCGCTCTGTGCCACATTCTCGCCGGCTTGAAACGGCAGTTCCTGGCCATGGATATGCGCAAGGGGGCTTTGGTCGGGCCGGCGCTTCGCCGTTGCCGCGGATTCGCGGCATGGTGTAGGTAGCCCTGGCGAACCTCCAAACATCGATTCTCTAGCGTGATGGCGAACACTCGAAAGTCAGCCAGGCCAAAGGGCACGTCCCGGAGCGGCGCCGGGGCCAAAGCCAGGAAGGCGAGCGGCAAGCAGCCGGCGGCCAAGCGCTCGCTGCGTTGGCGCATCGCGACCTGGACCCTGGCGATCTTCGTCTGGATCGGCATCGCCGGCATCGGCACCCTGGCCTACTTCGCCTACGACCTGCCGGACGTCGGCAAGATGGCGGAGATGGACCGGCGGCCGAGCGTCCGGGTGCTGGCCGTCGACGGCACGCCGCTGGCGACCTACGGCGACCTCTTCGGCGACCCCCTGCGCGTCGCCGAGTTGCCGCCCCACCTGCCGCGCGCGGTGCTGGCGGTCGAGGACCGGCGCTTCTACGAGCATCCCGGCATCGACCCGCTGGGCTTGCTGCGGGCCATCGTCGCCAACATTCAGGCCGGCCGCGTGGTCCAGGGCGGCTCCTCCATCACCCAACAGCTTGCCAAGAACCTCTTCCTGACGCCCGAGCGCACCTTCAAGCGCAAGGTTCAGGAGGCCATGCTCGCCTTCTGGCTGGAGAACCGCTTCAGCAAGGACGACATCCTCAGCCTCTATCTCAACCGGGTCTACTTCGGCGCCGGCACCTACGGCGTCGATGCCGCATCGCGGCGCTTCTTCGGCAAGTCGGCGCGGCAGGTCAATCTCTACGAAGCCGCCATGCTGGCCGGCCTGCTCAAGGCGCCCTCGCGCTACAACCCGGCCAACAGCCGAGAGCAGGCGCACCGCCGCACCACCATCGTGCTTGCGGCGATGGCCGATGCCGGCTTCATCACCGTGACCCAGGCCGAGCGGTCGGCCGAGGAGCGCAACCACGGCCGCGCCTTCGGCGGCATCGGCGGCCGGCACTTCGCCGACTGGGTCCTCGGCCGCGCCACGGGCTATCTCGGCGAGATCGACGGCGACCTGGTCGTGAGGACCACCATCGACCCGAAACTGCAGCGCATCGCCGAGGAAGAGGCCGCCAAGATGCTGGCCGGCCCGGCGCGCGAGCGTGGCGCCAGCGAGGCGGCGATCCTGTTGCTGTCGCCGGACGGCGCCATACGGGCCATGGTCGGCGGCGGCTCCTACAACGACAGCCAGTTCAACCGGGCGACCCAGGCCCTGCGCCAGCCCGGCTCCGCCTTCAAGGCCTTCGTCTACCTGGCGGCGCTGGAGCAGGGCATGCGCCCCGAGGACCGGATCCTCGATGCGCCGATCACCGTCGATACGCCCGTCGGCCCCTGGACGCCGAAGAACTACACCGGGAAATACCACGGCGAGGTGACTCTCCGGGAGGCTTTCGCCGGCTCCTACAACACGGCGGCCGTGCGCCTGTCGCAAGAAGCTGGCCTGGAGCGTACCACGGCGGCGGCGGCGCGCCTCGGCGTGACCTCGCCGCTCGAGCCCTTGCCCGCCGTCGCCCTCGGCGCAGCCGAGATGTCGCTGATCGAACTGACCGGCGCCTATGCCGTCTTCGCCAACAGTGGCTATGCCGTCTGGCCCTTCGCCATCGAGAAGATCACCAGCCCGAGCGGCGTCATTCACTATCGCCGTGAGGCGCGGGGGCTGTCGCGGGTGGTCGAGCCGCGGGTGCAGAACGCCATGCTCGACCTCATGACGGCGACCGTCGCCTGGGGCACCGGCAAGGCGGCGCAGGTGGAGGGCGGTACCCGCCCGGCCGCCGGCAAGACGGGCACCAGCCAGGACTTCCGCGACGCCTGGTTCATCGGCTTCACCGCCGAGATGGTCGGCGGCGTGTGGCTGGGCAACGACGCCAACACGCCCATGCAGAAGGTGACCGGCGGCAGCCTTCCGGCGCAGCTCTGGTCGAACATCGTCACCCGCGCGCTCAAGGGTGAGCCGATGCGGCCGCTGCCGCGCGAGAACGTGGTGGCCGAGAGTCAGCGCGCGCCCGCGCCGCGCCGGGTCGCCGACCGCGCGGAGGAGGACTCGGGCGGTGGCTTCATCGACCGCATCATCCGCACCCTGCGCGGCGACGGCGCCGAGAAGAGCGGCAGCAGCCGCGGCTGGGACCAGGGCTTTCCCGGGGATGACCGCTAAGGCTATGCTCCCCGGCTGATGCGGACGGCGGGGGCTCGTCCGCAGACCTCGAAAGCAAAGTCAGCCATGAAGATGCGCAAGAGCGATCCCTGGATGTCGGCGGACGACTACGGCCGCAGCCTGCGCGGCTTCGGCGTCAACCTGCTGGTCCGCCAGGTGAGCGAGGCCTTGCCCTTCTTCGAAGAGGTGCTTGAGGTCGAACTGGTCTATGCCGACCCGGACTTTGCCGTGCTGCGCCATGGCGCAGCCGAGTGGATGCTGCACTCCGATCATACCTATCAGAGCCACCCCTTGCTGGCCCTGACCGGCGATGGCGCAGTGCGCGGCGCCGGCGCGGAGCTGCGCCTCTACGACATCGACCCGGACACCGCCGAGGCCCGCGCCAAGGCGGCCGGCTATCACGTGCTGGCAAGCAGCGCCGACAAGCCCCACGGCCTGCGCGAATGCTACCTCGTCGACCGCGACGGCTACGTCTGGGTGCCGGGCAGGCCGCTGAAGTGACGGTTCCGGCGGATGACTGAGCCGCGGCGGCCAAAGTCAGCCAGCGCGCGCAGTGTGGCGCTTGCCCTGGTCGGGCAGGTGCTGGCTCGGCGCAAGCCCTTGGATCAAGTCCTGGCGGAAAGCCGCGACCTGGCGCTGCTGGAGGTGCGAGACCGGGCCTTTGCCCGTCTGCTCGTCGTCACTCTGCTGCGCCGTCTGGGGCAGGTCGACACAATCCTCGCCGATTGTCTGGAACGCCCGCTGGCGCCGGCCATGGCGCGAACCCGCGGAATCCTGCGGCTCGGGGCCGTACAGCTCCTCTTCCTCGGCACCCCCGCCCACGCCGCCGTGTCCGAAAGCCTCGCGCTGGCCGAGAAGGTCGGGCAAGGCCGCGCCAAGGGGCTGATCAACGCCGTCCTGCGCCGCATCGATCGGGAGGGCGCGGCCTTGCTGGCGGAACAGGATGCCGCGTGGCTCAATACGTCCGATTGGCTGTGGCAGAGCTGGTCGGAGGCTTACGGAGAAGAGATGGCGTGGGCGATGGCCGAGGCCCACCTGGCCGAGCCGCCGCTCGATCTCAGCGTCAAGGAAGAGCCGGCCGCTTGGGCCGAGCGTCTATCAGCAGAGCTGCTGCCGAATGGCAGCCTACGCCTCGAAAGCGGCCAAGGTGCGGTCGAGCGCTTGGCAGGCTACGAGGAGGGCGCCTGGTGGGTGCAGGACGCCGCGGCCGCGCTGCCCGCGCGCCTGCTGGGCGATGTGACGGGATTGCGCGTGGCCGATCTCTGTGCTGCGCCCGGGGGCAAGACGGCCCAACTGGCAGCGGCCGGGGCCGAGGTCGTCGCCGTCGAGCGGAGCCCCGGCCGTGCCCGGCGTCTCGAAGAAAACCTTGATCGCTTACAGCTTTCCGCCAAGATCGTCGTCGCCGATGCGCGAAGCTGGCGCCCGGAACGCCCCTTCGATGCGGTGCTGCTCGATGCGCCTTGCAGCGCTACGGGCACCCTGCGCCGCCATCCGGACATCGCCTGGCTCAAGTCGCCGGCCGACCTACTGCCGCTCGTGGCCTTGCAGGACGTGTTGCTCGATGCGGCCGTCGCCATGCTCGCGCCCGGCGGTTGCCTGGTCTATGCCACCTGCTCGTTGCAGCCAGAGGAAGGCCCAGACCGCATCGCGGCTCTGCTATCGCGCAACTCCGAGCTGTCGCTTATGCCGGTCGCGGCAAGCGAGCTGCCCGGCTTGGCCGAAGCCGTCACTCAAGAGGGTTATCTGCGCAGTCTGCCTTGCCATTGGTCGGAGCGCGGCGGCCTCGACGGCTTCTTTGCCGCGCGTCTTCGGCGGGCCGATTGACCGGTCCGCCACGAAGCGAAGGACACTTTCCTTGCAACCGCCGCTTTACCCGATTCGAGGGCACTTGCTAGCTCTGCCGAAAGGTGCAAAACGCCACGCCTGTGTCTAGTTGAAGCTGGCGAGAGAGCCCATGCAGCAGAGCATCAAGATTGCCCCCTCGATCCTGGCCGCGGACTTCGCGCGCCTGGGTGAGGAGGTGCGCGCCATCGAAGCAGCCGGCGCCGACTACGTGCATGTGGACGTGATGGACGGCCACTTCGTGCCCAACATTACCATCGGCCCGCAGATGGTGGCGGCGCTGCGGCCCCACTCCGAGCTGACCTTCGACGTGCATCTGATGATCTCGCCGGTCGACCCCTACGTCGCCGCCTTCGCCGAGGCGGGTGCGGATATCATCACCGTGCATCCGGAGGCCGGCCCGCATCTCCATCGCACCATCCAGCTCGTGAAGTCCCTGGGCAAGAAGGCCGGAGTGTCGCTCAACCCGGGCACGCCCGTCGCCGCGGTCGAGCCGGTATTGGAGATGCTCGACCTTGTGCTGGTGATGAGCGTGAATCCGGGCTTCGGCGGCCAGGCTTTCATTCCCGGCTCTCTCGACAAGATCGCCTCCCTGCGCCGCAGCATCGATGCGGTCGGCAAGTCCATCGATCTCGAGGTCGACGGCGGCATCAATCCGGAGACCGCCGCCCAGTGCATTGCCGCGGGCGCGGATGTCTTGGTCGCCGGCACTGCGACCTTCAAGGGCGGCACGGACGCCTACGCCGGCAACATCCGCACCCTGCGCGGAACGGAGACCTGAGGGCGCGCGCATGGCGGAGCAGGTCCTCGACAGGCCGCTGATCGGCCAGGAGACGACGCCCAGCCAGCGAAAGCGGCGCAACCGCCGCCTGGGACGCGGCGAACGCCGTCTGGTCGATGTCGCCGAAAGCCCGGTCACGCGCCTCGGCGCCACCCTGCGCCTGCCGCGCAGCCTGCTGCTGGGCCGCCTGGGCTATGCCTTGCGCGAGCCATTCTCGCACCTCGGCCTCGTGCCCGGCTCCGGCGTCGCGCTCGGCGGTCGCCAGGCCCACGCACCGCTTTGCACCCCGGCCGACCCTTGGCCCGGCGATACCGACAGCGGCATGGCGCTGGTCGGCGGCCAGTACCGCTTCGCCGGGCTGACCGTCGAGGCGCCGGACGGACCCTGGACCGCATCGGACTCTGTCGAAGACTGGCGACGCGAGCTGCACAGCTTCTGCTGGCTGCGCGACCTGCGCGCCGCCGCCATCGACCCGGCCCGCCGCCACGCCCGCGAGCTGACCGGCCAGTGGCTCGAGCGGCATAGCGGCTGGTCGCCCCTGACCTGGGAGCCGCTGGTGCTCAGCCGCCGGCTCGCCCACTGGCTCGGTCAGTACGAGTTCTTCGCCGCCAGCGCCGAGGCCGAGTTCCGCCAGGCGCTCCTGACCTCGGCGCAGCGGCAGGCCCGCTATCTTGCCTCCGTCCTGCCGGCTGGATTGTCCGGCGCTGAGCTGATCTGCGCCGTCAAAGGCCTGGTGCTCGCCGGCGCCTGCCTGCCCGACACGGAGAGTGCCCTGCGGCGCGGCATGGCGCTGCTGCGCCGCGAGCTGGCGCGGCAGATCCTCCCCGATGGCGGCCACATCGAGCGCAGCCCGGCCCGGCATCTCGCCGTGCTGCGCGACCTGCTCGACATTCGCTCGGTGCTGAGCACCGCCGGGCAGGAGGCGCCGGCCGAGCTCGATGCCGCCATCCAGTCCATGACGCCGATGCTGCGTCTCTTGCTGCACGGCGACCGCTCCTTGGCGCTGTTCAACGGCTCGGGCCAGGAGCGCGACTACAAGATCGATCTCGTCCTGCAGCGTGCCGACCGCTACGGCCGTGCCTTGGTGCAGGCGCCGCACAGCGGCTTTCAGCGCTTGCAGGCCGGCCGCACGGTGGCTGTCGTCGATGCAGGCGCACCGGCCCCGGCCGGCTACGACAGCCGGGCCCATGCCGGAACCCTCAGCTTTGAGATGAGCGTCGGCAAGGAGCGGGTGATCACCAACTGTGGCGCCCCCGGCGTGGGCGCCTCTGCGCAGGCCCTGCCAGCCACCTGGAAGCGGCTGATGCGCGCGACCGCCGCCCACTCGACCCTGACCATCGACGACAGCAACTCCGCCTGGCTCGGCGCCACCAGCTACCTCGGCGGGGCCGGTCTCGCCGAGCGGCCGCAGGAGGTTACCTGCCGGCGGGAGGAGACCGACGGCGCCACCCTGCTGGAGATGAGCCACGACGGCTACCGCTCGACCCACGGCGTCATCCATCACCGGCGGCTGTTCCTCTCGGCCGCCGGGGACGACCTGCGCGGCGCCGACAGCCTGACACCGGTCGCCATCGTCCATCGCGGCCGGCGCCATCGCTATGCCGTGCGCTTCCACCTGCACCCCGACGTGCGCGCCAGCGTGCTGCAGGACAAGCACACGGTGCTGCTGCGTCTCGCCAAGGGCGGCGGCTGGCGGCTCCATTCCGACGCGCCGGTGGTGGAGCTGGAGGAAAGCGTTTATGTCGGCAGCGGCGCCCCCCGCCGCTGCGAGCAGGTTGTCTTGAGCGGCAGCTTCTGCAATGAGCCTGTGGCCATCCGCTGGGCGCTCCGCCGGGAAACCTGAGCCACACACCGCCGTTCCGGCGCCGTCCGCACTCTCGCCCGCATTGTTTGGAGGGAAAACCGTGTCCGAGCAGCCGATCCGCCGCGCGCTGATATCCGTGTCCGACAAGTCCGGTCTGGTCGACTTCGGCCGGGCCCTGGCCGCGCAGGGGGTGGCGCTGGTCTCCACCGGCGGCTCGGCGCGGACACTCCGGGAAGCCGGGCTGCCGGTCACCGAGGTGGCCGAGGTGACGGGCTTTCCGGAGATCATGGACGGGCGGGTCAAGACACTGCATCCCGGCATCCACGGCGGCATCCTGGCCCGCCGCGACCTGGAGAGCCACCTCGCCGCCATGCGGCAGCATGGCCTGCAGGCGATCGATCTGGTGGTGGTCAACCTCTATCCCTTCCGCGAGACCGTGGCCCGCGGCGCGCCCTGGGCCGACTGCATCGAGAACATCGATATCGGCGGGCCCGCGCTCATCCGGGCGGCAGCCAAGAACCACGACTTCGTCACCATCGTCACCGACCCGGAGGACTACCAGGCCGTCCTCGCCGACATGGACCGCCTGGGCGGGGCGACCGATCTCGCGACCCGGCGCCGCCTGGCCCAGCGCGCCTTCGCCCACACGGCCGGCTATGACGGCGCCATCGCCGAGTGGATGAGCCGGCAGGCCGGCGAGGACCTGCCGGAAAACCTGGCGCTCTCGGCCAAGCGGCTCGCCACCCTACGCTACGGCGAGAACCCGCATCAGGGCGCCGCCGTCTACAGCGACGGCAGCGGCCGGCCCGGCGTGGTCGCCGCCCGCCAGCTCCAGGGCAAGGAACTGAGCTACAACAATCTCAACGACACCGATGCGGCCTATGAGCTGGCGGCCGAGTTCGAGCGGCCGGCCGTCGCCATCATCAAGCACGCCAATCCCTGCGGCGTGGCCGAGGCGGAGACTTTGGAAGAGGCCTACCGCAAGGCCTTGGAATGCGACCCGGTCAGCGCCTACGGCGGCATCCTGGCGGTCAACCGCCCGCTCGATGCCGCGACGGTCGAGGCCCTGGCGGGTCTGTTCCTGGAGGTGGTGATCGCCCCGGCCATCGAGCCGGCCGCGGCGGCAGCGTTGGAGAGCCGGCGCAATCTGCGCGTCCTGGATGCCGGCGGCCTGCCGGACGCGAAGGGCGGCCCCTACCTGATCAAAAGCCTGGCCGGAGGGCTGCTGCTACAGGATCGGGACAGCGGGCAAGTCGACCCGGCGGACCTCACAACCGTCACCAAACGCGCGCCGGATGCGCGTGAGCTGGCCGACCTGCTCTTCGCCTGGCGGGTGGTGAAGCACGTGAAGTCCAACGCCATCGTCTTCGCCAAGGAGGGGGCCACCGTCGGCATCGGCGCCGGGCAGACCAGCCGGGTGGATGCGGCGCGCCTGGCGGCGCAGAAGTCCGTCGAGCTGATCGGGGTCGAGGCCTCGAAAGGGGCCGTCGTCGCCTCCGATGCCTTCTTTCCCTTTGCCGACGGCCTGCGAGCGGCGATCGAGGCCGGCTGCACGGCGGTGATCCAGCCGGGCGGCTCGGTGCGGGACGAGGAGGTGGTGGCTGCCGCCGATGAGGCCGGTTTGGCCATGGTCGTCACCGGCATGCGCCACTTCCGGCACTAATACCACGCTGCGATGAGTGAAACTCATTGCAGCTTGGCAAGCGCGACGGCGCGTCCGCAGCGAAGCGAGGAAAGCCTGCGTGGCGTCTGAACGCAATGCAGGCCTTTTCCCGCCAGACAAGGCAAAACGTTAAAATCTTAAGAATTCGGCCAAGTATGAGCCCTGCGACTCGGGGTTTTCTTGCTTGTGTGGGGCATTTTTGTGATCGTTCCTCATGCTCTTTGTTGGGCTTGCCGGTCAGATGTGGTAAAACAAACGTCATCGGGCTGCCCGGCTCGACCGTTTTGGTTGGGGGTGTTGTGCCGGGCGACCGATGACGTTGGGGATATAGAAGGTTCGGATGTCTTCGTTGTTGTCCACCTATCGTCAGGCCGTGCAGCAAGCGGTCGGGCGTATGCATGCGGCAGGCATACCCGCCTTCCAAAGCGTGGATGGCTATCTTGTGGCGATCTATCCGGACGGCACGATCCGACGTTTGAAGCCGCTGGCCATGACCGGCCAGCGGAGCAAGGTGCAGCTAGGGAATGGGGATGCGGCCAACAGCGACAATACTCGCTGGACCGAACGGGGCAGGGAAGTCAACTCTCGCTTCGGTTGAATTTGCCCGCGAGATTGAAAGCGGCTGCTTCCTCTTCGCCAACGATGCGGACGAGGGCTCGTCCGTCTATGGCGAGCGCCTGGCGCCCGAGGAGTTGACCGGCCGGCTCAACCAGGCGGCCGGCCTGGTGCGGCGGCAGACCAGCTTCGTGCTGGAGACCAGCCTGTCCTCCACCGCCTTGCTCGACTTCCTGCCCGGCCTGCGGCAGCAGGGCTACGACATCTTCCTGCTGTTTCTCTTCATCTCCGACCCGGACCTCTCGATCTTTCGGGTCGCCCAGCGGGCGCAACTCGGCGGGGCCTACGTCTCCGCCGATCTGGTCCTGCGCCGCTATCAGGCCGGTATCCGGCATCTGCCGGCCTACATCGATGCCGTGACCTACGCCAAGATCTTCCTTTCCGACGGCGAGCCGCGGGAGATCCTGACCAAGAGCATCGACGGCTTCCGCGCCCACGACCCGGACGTCTGGCGCGCCATCGAGGAGCGGCTGGGTTAGATTACCTCTTCGACGGACGGGAAGAACCTGTCTACCGCTTAGCGCTACGCCAGCTCCATTTCTCTCGGGATGTCATCCTTGGGCAAGCCGCAAAGGGGCGCGACCCGCCTGCAGTTTCTCTCAAACTGTCATACTTGGGCGAGCCACGTTAGTGGCGAGACCCGAGTATCCAGCGGTAGGCGCGGTGTGAGCCTGTGGCTGGACCACGGCTGCCAAGGCTCGCGCTCCGGGACTGCAGAGCAGTCCCGGGCTCGCCTAAGGGCCGGGGTGACGAAAGGAGGGGTGGCCCTGAGGTCGGCAAGGCCGCAAGGGCTTTTCCGAGCATCCACGGCAAGGCTTGGCGCGGGCTGAGGTGTGGATCCCCGGAACTCGCCACGTAGTGGCTCGCCCGGGGATGACAGTTTGGGAGAAACGACCGACGGCACCGCCCCTCCGGCTGTCATCCCGGCCAAGGGCGAAGCCCGCGAGCCGGGAACCATTTGTCCGCCCGCGTGGACGTCCACATGGACCCCGGATGTCGCCTCTTGCGAGGCTCCTCCGGGGTGACGGTAGAGGTGAAACGCGCGAACGCGCCGCTACTCCGCCGTCCAGGTGCGGGCGAGGGCGGTGACCTCCTCGACCAGGAAGTCGACGAAGCGGCGCACCTTGGGCGAGAGAAAGCGTCCCGGGGCATAGACGGCGTAGATGGCGCTGTCCGGTGCCGGATAGTCGGGCAGGACCACCTCCAGCCGCCCGTCGCGGATGTCCTCGCCGACCAGCCAGAGCGGCATCAGGGCGACGCCGAGGCCCGCCAGCACGGCTTCGCGCAGCGCGCCGGCGTCATTGGCCTCCAGGTTGCCGCTCACCCGGATCTGCTCGCGGCCCTGCGGCCCGTGGAACTCCCAGTCGTGGCGCTGGGCGCGGTAGGTGTAGGTCAGGCAGTTGTGGTCGAGCAGGTCGGGCGGCCGCTGGGGACGTCCGTGGGCGTCGAGATAGCTGCTGGCCGCCACCACGATGCGGCGGTTGGGGGCGAGCTTGCGGGCGATCAGGCTGGAGTCCGCCAGCTCGCCGATGCGTAGGGCGAGATCGAAGCCCTCCTCGACCAAGTCAGCGAAGCGGTCGTTGAGGGTGAGGTCGATCTGCACCTCGGGGTTCGCGGCGAGGAAGCTCGGCAGGCGCGGGGCCAGATGCATGCGCCCGAAGGCGACGGGGACCGAGACACGCAGCAGGCCGCGGGGGTTGCCGGCCATGTCGGTCACCGCGCGCTCGGCCTCGGCCAGGTCGCCCAGGATGCGATCGGCCCGGGCGAAGAAGGCTTGGCCCACGTCGGTGAGGGAGATCTGCCGCGTGGTGCGGTTGAAGAGCCGCGCGCCCAGGCGTTCCTCCAGGCGGCCGATCTGCTTGCTGACCGCCGACGGGGTGAGGTCGAGGCGGCGGGCAGCCGCGGAAAAGGAGCCTTCCTGCGCAACGCGCACGAAGACCGACATCTCGGAGAAGTTGCCCGTCATGACGGCAGCGCTTTCATATGTGAACAGAATTCCATAATGATATGCATTGAAGCTGAATTATCAATAACAGAGAATAGTCGTAGCTTATGCGGTAAGCGAATGCCTCGCAGCTTGCAGCAGGAGGACAGACCATGTTGCACAGAGCCGAACACGACCGTTTGACGTTCGATCATCCTTTGCCCGAGGGCTTCGACCAGGCCGCGCTGGAGGCCCATCTGGCGCAGGGGCGCCTGCTGCACGCCAAGGCGGTGCGGCGCGGCTTCGCAACGGGCTGGCAGAGCTTGTTGCACCTCTTCGACTTTCGCCTCGGGCTGTCTCAGTCACCGAAGACCGATCACGCCTGAGGCGGCGGGGCGGGCTCGCGTCCGCCGGCCTTGATCGGCAGCAGCAGGATGAGGCCGGCCAGGAAGAGCACCAGGATGGTCGCCATGCCCCAGCGCTGGCTGTCGGCCAGAACCGTCACCGTGCCGACCAGGAAGGGCCCGAGAAAGGCGGTGATGCGCCCGGAGAGCGCGTAGAGCCCGAAGATCTCAGCGGTGAGGTGGGGTGGCGCCATCAAGGCCATCATGCTGCGGCTGGCCGCCTGGGCCGGGCCGACGAAAATGCCCAGCGCGCAGCCCAGGACATAGAACCAGACCTTGTCCTCGATCAGCAGCAGCGCGCCGCCCAGGATGAAGAGCGCGCTGACCGAGATCACGATGGTCCGCTTGGCGCCGAACCAGTTGTCGATCCAGGCGAAGCCGAAGGCGCCGAGCCCTGCGAAGACGTTGAGCAGCAGGGCGAAGATCAGGATCTCCTCGGTATCCATGCCGAAGGTGCCCGCGGCATAGATCCCGCCGAACTGGAACAGGGTGTTGAGACCGTCGGTGTAGAGCATCCGGGCGAGCAGGTAGCGCGGGATGGGGCCGAAGCCGCGGAAGCTCTTCAAGGTCTTCCAAAGGGTGCCGAGGCCGACCGAGACCGCCTCATGCAGCGGCTTGTGGCTGCGCGGCTGATCGGGGGTGAAGAGAAACATCGGCAGCGCGAAGATCATGAACCAGATGGCGACGAAGGGCCCGGTGGCGCGCACTTGCTCGGCGGTCGACTTGTCGAGGCCGAACAGCGGCGGATCCGCCTGCACCAGCAGCACCAGGCAGAGCCCGAGGCAGGCCAGGCCGCCGGCATAGCCGCAGGCCCAGGCCCAACCTGAGACCAAGCCGACCCGGTGGCGCTGCACCAGGCTGGGCAGCATGGCGTTGTAGAACACGGTCGCCACCTCGAACCCGAAGTTGGCGATGCCGACCAGGAGCATCGCCCGAATGGCGTCCTCGGCTTCCGGCATCACCGTCCAGAGGGCGAAGCCGGAGACGACGCAGACCACCGAGAAGCCGAAGATCCAGGGTTTGCGCGGCCCGTTCTGATCGGCAATGGCGCCGAGGATGGGGCTAACGACGGCGATGGCCAGGCCGGACAGGCTGAGCGTCCAGCCCCACCAGGCGGTGCCGGTTTCCTCGTTCGGGGCGATGGCGGTGGTGAAGTAGACGGCGAAGACGAAGGTGATGATGACGGTGGGAAAGGCGGAGTTGGCCCAGTCATAGAGGCACCAAGCGGCGAGGGCGCGCCTGCTGACGGGTTGGCTTTCGCTCATGGGCGCTCCTGCTTACCGGCTGCCGAAGGGGCTGCGGCGGACAATCCGTGCCGCACAATCCGAGCTTTCCACGGCGCCGACAAGACTTGTATTTCTGCCACAGCGGCGTGAGCCGCGCTCGGCCGGCAGAGGACCGGGCCAACCGCAGCGAAGAGGCGCCCTCATGATCGTCACCACCACGGATAGCCTGGAAGGCAGGCGGATCGTCCAATACCTCGGCGTCGTCTCCGGCGATTGCATCATCGGCGCCAACTTCCTCAAGGACTTCTTCGCCCGCGTGCGCGACGTGGTCGGCGGCCGGGTCGGCAGCTACGAGAACGTGGTGCGGGACGCCAAGACCAACGCCGTCGAGGACATGGTGGAGATGGCCGAGAAGCTGGGCGCCAACGCGGTGGTCGGGGTCGATCTCGACTACGAAGCCATCGGGGAATCCATGCTGATGGTCAGTGTCAACGGCACGGCGGTGATCCTCGAATAGCGCCGTGGCGGTCCTCGAAGCGGTCGAAGGCGCGGCGGTGGCGCCGGCGGCACGACCCGTGCTCAAGTGGGCCGGCGGCAAGCAGCAGCTTCTACCCCAGCTCCTGTCCCGGGTGCCGAAAACGTACGGCCGCTACATCGAACCCTTCTTCGGCGGCGGCGCGTTGTTCTTCGCCTTGGCGCCTGAGACGGCCGTTATCTCGGACTCCAATGCCGAAATCATTAATCTCTACAGGCAATTGGCCAAAGATGCCGGGGCCGTGATCGCGGCCATGGACGGCCATGCGTACGACGAGGCGCATTTCTACAGCGTACGTGCGCAAACTTTTGACGATTTGCCGCCGATCGAGGCGGCCGCGCGTACGCTCTACCTGAACCGGACCTGCTTCAACGGGCTCTACCGGGTCAACCGGCAGGGGGCCTTCAACGTGCCCTTCGGCCGCTACGACAATCCGCGGCTCTGCGATGCCGCCGGGCTGGAGGCCGCCGGTCGGGCGCTGGCGGACGCCGAGATCCTCTGCGCCGATTACCATGACGTCCTGGTCGCTCAGGCAAAGCCGGGCGACTTCATCTATCTCGACCCGCCCTATCTGCCGGCCGGGGGCTATGCCGACTTCAAGCGCTACACCAAGGAGCAGTTCCGCGAGGCCGACCACCGGGCGCTGGCCGAGGAGGTCCGCCGGCTGGCCGCGTTCGGCTGCCACGTGCTGCTGAGCAACGCCAAGCACCCCCTGGTGTGGGAGCTCTACGGCGACTTCGACATCGAGGTGGTGCCGGCCCGGCGCAACATCTCCTCCCGCGCAGCGACCCGCCGCGGCGAGGAGGTTATCGTCACCGTCGCGCCCTAAACCGCCATGCCGCTCGACAACCCCCAGCCTTTCCCTGAGCAGCTCGGCCGCTTTCCGCCGACCCGCTACATGGGCTCCAAGGAGAAGCTGCTGGGGCCGATCTGGGAATTGGCAGCGACGGTGCCGCACGACAGCGTGCTCGACCTCTTCTCCGGCTCCGGCGCCGTCGCCTACCTCTTCAAGACCCAGGGCAAGGCGGTGGTCGCCAACGACTACATGGCCATGGCCCGCACCGTCGCCCGGGCGACGCTGGTCAACAGCCGGGTCACGCTCTCGGGCGCCGATCTCGATCGTCTGCTGAGCGACCACCCGAACCCGGACGGCTTCGTCGCCCAGCACTTCGCGGGTCTGTACTTCAGCGACGCGGAGAACGAGCGCATCGACCATGTTCGCGCGCAGATCGCCGATCTGGACTGTGGCGACACGCGGGCGCTGGCCATGGCGGCGCTCATCCGGGCCTGCATGAAGAAACGGCCGCGCGGCATCTTTACCTACACTGGGCGTCGCTACGACGATGGCCGGCGAGATCTGCGCCTCAGCCTGGAGGCGCAGTTCCGCGAGCAGGCGGCGCTGTTGAACGCCGCCGTGTTCGACAATGGCCGCCCCCATCGGGTGCTCTGCGCGGACGCCACGCAGGTCATGACGCAGGCCGATCTGGTCTACATCGACCCGCCCTACTTCTCGCCCCTGTCGGACAACGAGTACGTCCGGCGCTACCACTTCCTTGAGGGCTTGGCGCGCGGCTGGCGCGGCGTGGAGATGCAGTGGCACACCAAGACGCGGAAGTTCCGCAGCTATCCCACGCCCTTCTCGACCCGGGCCGGAGCCTGCGCCGCCTTCGAACGCCTGTTCCGGCGCCACCGGGACTCCGCCATCCTGGTCTCCTACGCCTCCAACGCCCAGCCGACCAAGGAGGAGCTGCGAGCGCTCCTCAAGCGCCACAAGCGGCAGGTCGAGCTGGTCGAGGTCGAGCACCGCTACTCCTTCGCGACCCAGGGCGAGAGGGCCGGCGCGATCAAGAACGACGTACGTGAGTACTTGTTCTTAGGGCTGTGATTCTCAGAAAGGCACCACTTTGCGGTTCGTCTAGCTAACGCATTGTGGCCTTTCGGATCATTTGGTTAATTTTGATCCAAAACGTTCTTGTTTTATGCTAAGACAATACCATATATAGGGTATAGTGGAATACGATGCCGCCATAGGTGCGGTGTCAGCAAAGAAGGAACCCATACTATGATTTTTTTCCAAACAGATGAGTTTCCCCAAGCCGACATGCTTGTAAAGGTAGAAGAAACCGTCGCTGCGGTCGCGGAAGGGAGAAGTTCCGATTCTGAGATTGAAGAAGCGATCAGATTGGATTCGGCTGCTCGGCAGGGTCGATACTACAGGAAGGCTGCCGAACTTCTCGGGTTTATTCAGACCTACGCAAACCACTCCGTAGTTGCGGAGCTCGGGTGGGAGTTGCTGCAGCTTGAAACGCGGGAAGAAAGGGATGCGTTCCTCCTAGAGCAGATCAAAAAGCAGAGGCTCTTCGAGCATCTCTTACAGTACATCGAGCGAGATCGTCCCACCGCTGTCGAGTTTCGGGACTACATCGTGAAGATTTATCCCGGCGCTCGCGAGACAGGTTTTCGCAGGGCGGCGACCATCCGTGCGTGGTTGAGAGATGTCGATGCTTGGCCCCGTACAGATCCACCGCTTCCGTTTTCCAAGTCTGCTTAAGCAGTGTCATCGAACGTTACCTGGGTAGCTATCGCCATCAACAACTGCGTACGCGAGTATCTTTTCCTCGGTCGATAGGCGGAAAAACCGCAGCGTTCTCGCAGGTTTGTGAGGCCCCTCACAGCATCGAGCGCCCGCTAGGGTTAAATCCCGTTCAAGACAACGATGCTGAGGCGCGACAGATGTTTGGGAAGAGCAGGAGCAAGAACGGGACGACAGGCACGCAACGCCTGCTGCTGACGGGCAGGGAACGGCCGCAGGTCCGGCGCGGCATCGGCTGGATGTTCGGCCGCCGCAATCCCTTCACCCTGATCTTCGGCGCCTAGGGTTTCCCCCCGATCTGTCTGCTCCGAGGAGCACGACACCCCTCACCTGGCACTTCGCTCGAAGGTGTCGGAATAGCCAGCTTACAATCCCCTTTTGTCACCCCGGAGGAGCCTCGTTAGAGGCGACATCCGGGGTCCATCGATGGGCTTGGCGCGGGCCGTGGGATGGACCCCGGCTCGGGGGCCGGGGCGACAGTCGGTGGAGCTGCGCGGCCGCAGCGCTAAGGCCGTTTCTTTCAACCGATTTGCCCGGTAACTAGGCGCCATGACTGACGAGGCGCGACTCTTCGAGATCTTCCTGGACATTCAGCGTGGCTTGCCCCGCCAGGGTCCTGGCTGCGCGGAGGCGACCCGCGAGGCGCTCGCGCTCTGCGGCGAGCTGCCCGATGGGCTGACCGTCCTCGACGTAGGCTGCGGTCCCGGCATGCAGACCATGACCTTGGCCGAGACGCTGGATGCAGCGCTCGGGCGGCCGATTGCGGCGCTGGACATGCACGGGGAGTATCTGACGCAGCTCCAGGCGAGCAGCGCGGCGCGGGGGCTCGGCGAGCGCATCGCGCCGCTGCAAGGCGACATGGCCGCGCTGCCCTTCGCGGACGGCAGCTTCGATCTCATCTGGTCGGAAGGCGCTGCCTACATCATGGGCTTTGCCGAAGCCTTTGCTGCTTGGCGCCCGCTACTGCGAGCCGGGGGCTGCGTTGCAGTGACCGAGCTGACCTGGCTGGTGGCGGAGCCGCCCGAAGAGGCCGCCCGCTTCTTCGCCGAGGAATACCCGGCGATGACCGACGTCGCGACCAACCTGGCGAGCCTGCAGGCCGCCGGCTACGAGGTGCTCGGACACTTCACCCTGCCCGACGCGGCCTGGTGGACCGACTACTACAGCCCGCTGGAAGCAAAGCTGCCGGCGCTCCGTGCGCGCTATGCCGAGGACGCGGCGGCCCGCGATTTCGTCGCCGCCAGCCAGCGGGAAATCGAGATGCGCCGCCGCTACCCCGACAGCTACGGCTATGTCTTCTTCGTCGGCCGCAAGACCGACTAGGCCGCACGAAGCTCCCACGAACTGTCACCCCGGCCTTGGGCCGGGGTCCATTCCGCGGCCCGCGCGAACGACAGCCGTGGTACCAGGGCGTTTCTGCCACATCCCTTTGCGTTCCGTCGGCCCGTACCCAGCTCGACCATGGATCCCGGCTCGCGGGCTTCGCCCTTGGCCGGGATGACAGTCATTGGATTGTCATCCCTCGTACGACTCCACTCGGCAGAGGGGCTGGTCTTGATCGCTAGACGGTTTCCGCCGGCGCCATGCCCTTTGCGGTCAGCTCTTCGATGGCCTTCTCGGTCTTCTCCAGTCCGTCGAGGCCCATGCCGCGCAGCACGTTGGGCGCCTTGGTGAACTGGATGTTCGTATAGCCGACGATCTCGAAGCGGTTGCCCCAGGGATCGAGGAAATCCAGGAAAGGCCCTTCGAGGGGCTCGATGTCCAGCTCGTCGAGGCGCTGACGCACGGCCTCCTTGTCGTCGACCACCAGGCCGAAGTGGCGCTCGTCATCGGGCGCCTGGCGCCGGCCCTTGGACAGCGCGAGGAACTGATCGCCCAGATCGATGAAGGCCATGCTCTCGCTCTTGCCGCGCAGGGTGAAGTCGAAGATCTCGCCGTAGAAGGCCAGGGCCTCGTCGATGTCGCCCACTTCCAGCGCCACGTGGTTGAAGCCAAGGGCGCGTGCTTTCTTGCCGCTCATGCTGCCGCTCCTATTAGTAAAGTAATTGCTTTATAATATGGTGAGGTGAGTTGCTCTGCCAAGCCGCGCGGTGGCCGTGGCGGTGAACAAACTCACAGAAGGCGGTAAGCCAGCACCTGGTTGGTGATATGCGCCTTCTCCGGCACCTCGGCGAAGACCGGATAGACGGCGCATTCGCCCTCCCGGCGCCAGATGCCGCGGGCTTCCAGCTCATCCGCCTTGGTGAGGTAGGCGTCGCCCTTGCTCTCGTCGGAGCGGATGCTGAAGACCACCTGACCGCCCGGCCGCACCACGCGGCAGATCTCCTCGAAGCTCTCGGCCGGGGCGTGCTGGGCGGTGAAGACGCCGGCCGCCACGGCGGTGGCGAAGCTGCGGTCGGGGAAGTCGAGGCGCTCTCCGAGTGCCATCTTGCGCAGATCGGCATAGGCGCCGCGGGTTCTGGCCTTGGCCAGCATGCCCTCGCTGATGTCGAAGCCGGAGATGGGGCCGTAGCCGAACCAGGAGAGCCAGAGGCCAAGCCGCCCGGTACCTGCGCCGCAGTCGAGCAACGGGCCGGCATCCGGCGCCACGTGGCGGCAGACCAGGGCGATCACCGCGGTCGGCGCCCCGTGGCCCAGGGCCGTCAGGTCGTCGTCGTAGCTCGCCGACCAATCGTCATAGACGGCGGCCAGCTCTTGGGTCGATTGTGCCCGATAGACCGCGTCGAGATGCTTCTGTGTGTTCGTCATGTCTGACGTCCCCTTACAAAGTCGCGCTTTGTTAGGCTTGCCTCAAGGACTGCACCGGACATATGTATACCCCATAAACGCTACCCCGCGGACTCGGTCGCAACCCTGTCGCGGGGCGCAGAGACGGTTCAGCGGAGGCGCCACCAGAAGCGCCAAACCAAATGAACCCGCAGCAAAGCTGCGATATCTGCGCCCACACGATAGGCCTGCGGCGTCATCGCCTTCTCCAGAAATGGCGTGCCCACAGGCCCAGTACGGAGAAGAAACGATGAGCATAGGACAAGACAGCCTTAAGACCCGCCGCACGCTTTCCGTCGTCGGCAAGGACTACGACTACTTCAGCCTGGAGGCGGCGGCCGGCCAGATCGGCGACGTGTCGCGCTTGCCGTACTCGCTGAAGGTGCTGCTGGAAAACCTGCTGCGCTACGAAGACGGGCGCAGCGTGACGGTCGACGACATCCAGGCCATGGCGGACTGGCAGAAGGAGCAGCGCAGCGACAAGGAGATCGCCTATCGCCCGGCCCGGGTCCTGATGCAGGACTTCACCGGCGTGCCGGCGGTGGTCGACCTCGCCTCCATGCGCGAGGCCATGCGGGAGCTGGGCGGCGACCCGAAGAAGATCAATCCGCTCTCGCCGGTCGATCTGGTGATCGACCACTCGGTGATGGTCGACTATTTCGGCGGCAAGGACTCCTTCGAGAAGAACGTCGAGCTGGAGTTCGAGCGCAACCGGGAGCGCTATGCCTTCCTGCGCTGGGGACAGACGGCCTTCAACAACTTCCGCGTGGTGCCGCCGGGCACCGGCATCTGCCACCAGGTCAACCTCGAATACCTGGCCCAGACGGTCTGGACCGCCGAGGAAGAGGGGCGCACGGTCGCCTATCCCGATACCCTGGTGGGCACCGACAGCCACACCACCATGGTCAACGGCCTGGCCGTCCTAGGCTGGGGCGTCGGCGGCATCGAGGCCGAGGCGGCGATGCTCGGCCAGCCCGTTTCCATGCTGATTCCCGAGGTTATCGGCTTCAAGCTGAACGGCCGGCTCAAGGAAGGCGCCACGGCGACCGACCTGGTGCTGACCGTCACCCAGATGCTGCGCCAGAAGGGCGTGGTCGGAAAGTTCGTCGAGTTCTACGGCCCCGGCCTTTCGACCATGACCCTGGCCGACCGGGCGACGATCTCCAACATGGCGCCGGAATACGGCGCCACCTGTGGCTTCTTCCCGATCGACAAGGAGACCCTGCACTACCTCAGCTTCACCGGGCGCGACCCGGACCGGGTGGCGCTGGTCGAGGCCTATGCCAAGGCCCAGGGCATGTGGCGGGAGGACGACAGCCCGGACCCGCTCTTCACCGACAGCCTGGAGCTCGACATGGGCACGGTCGAGCCATCGCTTGCCGGGCCCAAGCGGCCGCAGGACCGGGTGCCGCTCTCAGGCATGGCGGCCAACTCCACCGAGTCGATCGAGGGCGGCGGCGTCGAGGATCTCGAGGCGAGCGTGCAGGTCGCGGGCGCCGACTACAGCCTGAGCCACGGCGATGTGGTGATCGCCGCCATCACCTCCTGCACCAACACCTCCAACCCCAGCGTGCTGATCGGCGCTGGCCTGGTGGCCAAGAAGGCGCTGGAGAAGGGCTTGAGCGTGCGGCCCTGGGTCAAGACCTCGCTGGCGCCCGGCTCCCAAGTGGTCACCGACTATCTGGAGGCGGCCGGCCTGCAGGACTCGCTGGATAAGCTGGGTTTCGACCTAGTCGGCTACGGCTGCACCACCTGCATCGGCAACTCCGGTCCGCTGCCCGAGCCAATCTCCGGTGCCGTCGAGGCTGGCGACCTGCATGTCGCCGCCGTGCTCTCCGGCAACCGCAACTTCGAAGGCCGGGTCAATCCGCAGACCCGCCTGAACTATTTGGCTTCGCCGCCGCTGGTGGTCGCCTATGCGCTGGCCGGCAACACCCGCATCGACCTCCTGAAGGAGCCGCTGGGCGAGGGCTCGGACGGTCAGCCCGTCTTCCTCAAGGACATCTGGCCGACCAACCACGAGATCCAGGCGGTGATCGACGCGGTGCTGACGCCGGACATGTTCAAGGCCCGCTACGACAACGTCTTCGAGGGGCCAGAGCAGTGGCGCGAGATCTCCCCCGAAGGCGGCATCACCTACGAGTGGGACCCGGGCAGCACCTATGTGCGCTTTCCGCCCTTCTTCGAGGAGATCGAGGCCGAGCCGGGCGCGCTGCACGACATCAAGGGCGCGCATATCCTGGCCGTGCTCGGCGACTCGGTGACCACCGACCACATCTCGCCGGCCGGCAACATCAAGCACGACAGCCCCGGCGGCGAGTATCTGACCGGCCATCAGATTCGGCCGATCGACTTCAATTCCTACGGCGCCCGCCGCGGCAATCACGAGGTGATGATGCGCGGCACCTTCGCCAACATCCGCATCCGCAACGAGATGGTCCCGGGCGTCGAGGGCGGCTTCACCAAGTACGAGTACGATGTCGTGCCGATCTACGACGCCGCCATGAAGCATCAGGCCGAAGGCAGGCCGCTGGTGGTGATCGGCGGCAAGGAGTACGGCACCGGCTCCTCGCGCGACTGGGCCGCCAAGGGTACGCGGCTCTTGGGCGTCAAGGCGGTGATCGCTGAGTCCTTCGAGCGCATCCACCGCTCCAACCTGGTGGGCATGGGCGTGCTGCCGCTGCAGTTCAAGGACGGGGCGAGCCGCCAGAGCCTGGGCCTGACCGGTGAGGAGACGCTCGACATCCTCGGCGTCGAGGCCGGCCTCAAACCGCGCATGGACCTGACCTGCCGCATCACCCGGCCGGACGGCAGCGTGGAGGAGATCCAGCTCCTCTGCCGCATCGATACGGCCGACGAGCTGGAATACTACCGCAACGGCGGCATCCTCCACTACGTGCTGCGCAACCTGAACAAAGAGGCGGCGTAGGCTCTTCTCTCGGCTCCGGTCCCTAGGCTTGCCCCGGAGTGCCATCCGGGGCAAGCCCGGGACTGTTCACAGTCCTGGCGTGCGAGCCTTGGCAGCCGGTGCCAGCCACAAGCTCCGGCCGTGCCTACCGCTGGATCCTCGGGTCTCGCCACTCACGTGTCTCGCCCAAGGATGACAGTCCGAGAGGGGCCGCAGGCGGTGCAGCTCCACTGCCTGTCCCCCGGACGCGTCAGCGATCCGGGGTCCAGCCACAAGCTCCGACCGTGCCTACCTCTGGACCCCGGATGTCGCCTCTGACGAGGCTCCTCCGGGGTGACGAAGGGAGGGATGGTCTTGCCGGCAGTGCTTACTCCCACGGCGCGTCAGCGCCCCGCGAACGACTCTCCCCGCGTCGCGGAAGGGGATGACATAGAGCCGCCAGCAACTGGTCAGGCCCTCGGCGTCTTCCTTGGGTATGCCGAATTCCACGTCACGGTTGTCCTCGGGCATATGGTAGGTGCCGAACAGCACGTCCCATACCGGAAAGACGAAGGCGAAGTTCTTGTCGATATGCTCGGGATGGCGGCTGTGATGCACGTGGTGGTGCGCCGGGGAGGGAAAGACCATGGACCAGCGGCCGGGCCAGCGCAGCCAGATGTGGGAGTGGCGCAGGTCGAGCCAGGCCGAGGGATGGCGCCAAACCCGCTTGGGAAAAAGGAAGCCGAGGAAGGAGCCCTGGGCGACGTCGGCGTTGGCGCGGCCGGTCGGCGTTTCTGCTGACGCGCGGGCGATGCGGTAAAGCGCATAGGCCGCCAAGGTCGAGGTCAGGACGTACAGTAGAAAGATGCGGTTGCCCGGGTCGAGGACATAAAAGACCAAGCGCAGCAGGTTGCGTTCCAGCGCTTCCGATAGGCCGACAATCAACTCCATACCCTCTTGCGCCCCTTTTCGTGCGCCGCTCCGCACTCGAAGCCTAGGCCGGCGCGGTTGAGAAGCCGTGTCGGGGCTTGGTTGAGAAGAGGTTAAGGAGAGTGGGACGGCACAGGACAGCGCCGAAGGCGCCCAAGAGTAGCTACAACTTCACCCTTTCTTGAAATCTCCGGCGCTAGCTTCGGCAGTGCCATCCGGCGCTGGCGGAGGTCGCCTGCCGGGCGGTCCGAAGTTGAAGGGATGGACTCCATGCAGGTCAAAACCAAGCGTTCCGAGGTGCCCACAGAGGCCGAGCCGCAGTCCCCGGCTGCTCGGCAAGAGGATGCGCCGCAACAAGAGAACCACGGTGTCACCCGCGACCATGCGGACTATGCCAAGGCCAAGCCGGCTGCCTCGGACTATCTGCGCCATGCCTCGAAGAGCAGCGGCCGCAGCCCGCTGGAGTTGACGCGCGAGTTCGTCCGCCTCAACTTCGGGCGCGGCAAGCTCCCGCTGCACGAGTACGTTCAGTATGGCGTCTACGACACGACCCGCCTGAGCCCGGACGACCAGGCTCGCTTCATCACCAACAGCCTGCACTGGCCGATCACCCGTAGCTGCTGCGACATGACCTGGCAGGCGACGACCGAGGACAAGTGGCTCTGCTCCCACATCCTCGACCGCTCTGGCATCCGCGTGCCGCAGACCTTGGCGGTGATCGACAAGAGCGACCGCAGTTATCCCGAGACCTACAAGATCTCCACGGCAGCGGACTTGCGTGCCTTCATGACGGCGCAAGACAGCCTGCCATTGTTCGGCAAGGAGAACCGCGGCATCTGCAGCTTCGGCGCCTTCCTGGTCGAGGATGCCGACGACAAGGCCATGCAGCTCAAGCACCAAGGCCGGCTCGACTACGAGACCTGTATGGCGGAGTTCGTCGGCGACACGCCCTATCTGCTTCAGCGCCTGGAGCGCAACCATCCCTTCTTCGAGCGCTACACCGACTGTTTGGCCACAGTGCGCGTCTGCGTGATGATCACCGAGGCGGGCGTCAAGTTCCCCTTTGCGGTGCTCAAGCTGCCCTCGCGCGACCAAGTGGCCGACAGCTTCTGGCGCCCCGGCAACCTGGCCTGCAACCTCGCCGTAGACAGTGGTGAGATTGTTACCGCTCGCACTAAGGACGCGCTCGGCACCACCGACCATGCGAACCATCCGGAGACCGGCACGCCGCTCACCGGTGAGCGCCTGCCTCACTGGGAGCAGGTGCTCGACATGGCCCGCGCCTGCGCGCCGATTTTCAGCCCGGTGCGCTATCAGTCGATGGACATCGCCATCGCCGAGGACGGCCCGGTGCTGATCGAGATCAACACCGGCGGCGGCTTCGACCTGCCGCAACTGGCCAGTGGTCAAGGCTTCCTGACCGACGAGGTCTTGGACTTTTTCCGGGCCTGCGGCTTCAAGAAGCTCAGCTAGGGCGCACCGCCCGACGCAACCGGTTCGGCACTCCAGGAAGGACGACGCCATGGCATCCGAGACCACATCTCCCCTTGGACCGGACGTTTATGACGCCGAACCCATTCCGGAGTCGGCGCGCGCCGAGATCGAGGCGCTGCTGTCGAGCGGCGATCTCTTTCGCTACAAGGCTGCCTCGGACTCGCCGGTGGCGCTTCTGGAGCGCGAGTTCGCCCAGTTTATGGGCGTGCCCTTCGCGTTGGCCGTCAGCTCCTGCTCGTCGGCTCTGTTCCTGGCTATGAAGGCGCTCGGCCTGGCGCCAGGCGACCGGGTGCTGTTGCCGGCCTTCACCTTCGCCGCCGTGCCCTCTTCCGTGGTACACGCGGGCTGCCAGCCGGTGCTGGTCGAGGTCGGCGCAAACTACCGGCTCGACATGGCCGATTTCGAGGCCAAGCTGCAGCAAGGCGCCGACGCCGCGATCATCAGCCACATGCGCGGCCATACCTCCGACATGGATGCCATCATGGCGCTCTGCGAGGCGGCCGGCGTGCCGGTGATCGAGGACGCGGCGCACTCGCTCGGCACGCTCTGGTCGGGGCGCAAGATCGGCACACTGGGCCGCATCGGCTGCTTCTCCTTCCAGTCCTTCAAGCTGATGAACGCCGGCGAGGGCGGCATGCTGATCACTCAGGATCCCGACCTGATCGCCCGGGCGATCATCATGTCCGGTGCCTATGAGCATAATTGGAAGAAGCACCCGGTGGTGCAGGACCGCTTTGCCGCCTGGCAGAACAAGCTGCCGCTCTACAACATGCGCATGAATAACCTCTCGGCGACGGTGCTCCGCCCGCAGCTCCTGGAGGTGCCGCGGCGGGTGCGCGACGGCCGCGCCAACCACGACTACGTGGCCGAGCGGCTCAACGCCTCGCCCTGGCTTTCGGTGCCGCCACCCCTGGCGCAGGAGAGCCGTGCCCCGGATTCCATCCAGTTCAACCTGGTTGGCTTTCAAAGCGACCAAGAGGCCGAGGCCTTCCGGAAGGCCGCCGGTGACAAGGGTGTCGCGGTTCAGGTCTTCGGCCTTTCGAAGGACAATGCCCGTGCCTTCTGGAACTGGCAGTTCATCGGCCCGCAGTCGCCGTTGGAAAAGACCCGCGCCATGCTGATGCGCGCCTGCGACGTGCGCCTTCCGGCGCGCCTCAAGCAGCCCGAACTCGACTTTATCGCTGACGCCCTGGTCGCGGCGGCTGAGGCGGTCAAGGACCAAGGCGTCCGGCACGGGCAAGCCGTCGCTTGAGGCATGTCGAAGCCGGGCGCTGGCCGTGAGATGGACCCCGGATGTCGCCTCTCACGAGGCTCCTCCGGGGTGACATGAGGAGGGAGTCGAGGAGGGCGGCGGCGCACCGCGGACTGTCACCCGGGGCCTTCGCCGCTTCGCAGCTCAGCCATTTGGCCGCTCGGAAAACTTTCCACTTTCACGTTGAAATGAAAGAAGCATGACGTGATGAAGTAAGCTCGATGCATTTCCTGAAATTCTG
>JANQIA010000411.1 GCA_028282405.1 Rhodovibrionaceae bacterium | reverse complement strand
AGCCTCAGCGTCGCCAACTTCCTCTCGCTGCTCTTCATCACGCCGGTCGTCGCCTTCTATCTCTTGCGCGACTGGGACCGGCTGACCGCGAAGATCGATTCCTGGCTGCCGAGGCGTCATGCTCCGACCATCCGCCAGCTGGCCCGGGAGACGGATGACATCCTCTCCGGCTACGTCCGCGGCGTCGGCACGGTCTGCCTGACGCTGGGCGCCTACTACTCGATCGCCCTTATCATCATCGGGCTGGATTTCGCCCTGATCGTCGGGCTGATCGCCGGGCTGCTGTCCTTCATTCCCTACGTGGGAGCCATTGGGGGCCTCGCGCTGTCCGTCGGCCTGGCGCTTTTCCAGTTCGACAGCATCTGGCTGGTGGTGGCCACCGCCGCCGTGTTCCTCAGCGGGCAGGCGCTGGAAGGCAACGTCCTGACCCCGAAGCTGGTCGGCGAGAAGGTCAACCTGCACCCGGCCGTGGTCATCTTCGCCCTGCTGGCCGGGGGATCGCTGTTCGGCTTTACCGGATTGCTGCTGTCCATGCCGGTTGCCGCGGTGATCGGCGTGCTGCTGCGCTTCGCCATCGACCAGTATCTCAAGAGCCCCCTCTACGGCGCCAAGTGCGCCCCACTGCCGCCCCCGGCGCCACCGCGCGATGACGACCCAGCTCACTCTTGATCTGCCGGCACGGCCGGCGCTGGGCCGCACGGACTTCCTGGTCAGCCCAAGCAACCGCGATGCCGTCGCCTGGGTCGACGCTTGGCCGGAGTGGCCCGGCCGCTGCCTGGCGCTTGCCGGTCCGCCGAGCAGCGGCAAGAGCCACCTGGCGGCTGTTTGGCAGGCTCGGAGCGCTGCAAAGCCGCTGCCGGTCGAGGCCTTGCAGGGAGCAGAGCTGCCAAAGGCGCTGAACGCCGGCAGCCCCATCCTGGCCGAGGACATCGATCGCGTCTTGACCGGGCCCGAGGCGGAGGCCGGGCATGAAGAGGCTCTGCTGCATCTCATAAACCTGGTCCAGCAACAGGGCGGCACGCTGCTTTTGACCGGCCGCATACCGCCGGCCCGTTTGTCCATCGCTCTACCGGATCTCAGCTCCCGACTGCGCGCCCTGCAGGTCGCACAGCTCGGCGAGCCGGACGACGACTTGCTGGCCGCCCTGCTGGCCAAGCATTTCGCCGACCGGCAAGTCCAGGTGACCCAGCAGGTGATCGCCTATCTGCTGCGCCGCATCGAGCGCAGTGCCGCCGCCGCCCAGGCCGTCGCCGAGCAACTCGACCGCGAGGCGCTGGCCCGGCAAAAGCCGATCACGCTGCCGCTTGTCCGCAGCTTGCTCGACGAGCTCTGAGCGGCCACACCTTCGACAACGACAAAGCCCAAGGGGAGGACGATATGGACTTAGGGATCTCCGGACGAAAGGCCCTGGTGTGCGCCGCCAGCAAAGGACTGGGGCGGGCCTGCGCGGCACAACTTGCCGCCGAGGGCGTGGAGCTCGTCATCGTGGCGCGCACGGAAGGCCCACTGTCGGAAACGGCCGAGGCCCTCCGTAGCGAGCACGGCGTCTCGGTGACGCCTGTCGCCGCCGACATTACGACACCGGAGGGGCGCGCCGCCGCCCTCGCCGCCTGCCCCGAGCCCGACATCCTGATCAACAATGCGGGCGGCCCGCCGCCGGGCGACTTCCGGGACTGGGGCCGCGACACCTGGATCAGCGCCCTGGATGCCAACATGCTGACCCCCATCGCGCTCATCCAAGCGACCGTGGACGGCATGATCGCGCGGCGCTTCGGGCGCATCGTCAACATCACCTCCTCCGCGGTGAAGGCCCCGATCGATATCCTGGGCCTCTCCAACGGCGCCCGCGCCGGCCTGACCGGCTTCGTCGCCGGCGTGGCGCGCAAGACCGTGCAGCACAACGTCACCATCAACAATCTGCTGCCGGGGCCTTTCGAGACGGATCGGCTGCGCAGCAACATGCAGACTGTCGCCGAGAAAAGCGGCCGCCAGGTGGAAGACGTCTGGAATGCCCGCATGGCGGAGAACCCGGCCGGGCGTTTCGGGCATCCGGCGGAGTTCGGCGCCGCCTGCGCCTTCCTCTGCAGCGCCCAGGCCGGCTATATCACCGGCCAGAACCTCTTGCTTGACGGCGGCGCCTTTCCTGGCACGCTCTGAGTGAGCCGAAGAAAAGTGTTATAGTTTTATGAAATGTCATGTGGATGACACATAATAACTCCTACATCTGAGTGGGTGCTGAGGAGGTCCTATCAACTTTGACCGAAGAGATAGAATTGAAGCTGCTTGCCACGCCGGCGGCGCTGGAGCGCATTGCGCGTCATCCCGTGATCCGCAGCCTGAAAATCGGCAGAGGGCGCTCGCAGCATCTCAACGGAACCTACTTCGATACGCCAGAGCTTGCCTTGCGGGACAAGCGCATGGCGCTGCGCGTCCGCCAGGAAGGCAGCGTCAAGGTTCAGACCTTGAAGGTGCCAGCCGGCCGCGCCGGTGAGGCCGCCCACCACTACATCGAGCACAGCTGTGTCGTCGCTGAGAGCACACCCGATCTCGCGCGCATAGAGGACGAGGCCCTGGTGCAGTCCTTCGCCGAACAGGACATGCAGGATCGGCTGGCGCCCGTCTTCAGCACCGACGTGGCCCGCCGGACCTACCGGGTCGAAATGATCGACAGCGAGGTCGAGCTGGCTCTGGACCGGGGCGAGATCACCGGCAACGGAAAGGCCGTCGAGATCAGCGAGGCCGAGCTCGAGTTGGTCAGCGGCAAGCCGGCCCGGCTCTACGAGCTGGCGTTGCAACTGGTCGAGTCCGTTCCTTTCACGCTGGGCCTCGAGACCAAGGCGAAGCGCGGCTTCAAGCTGCTGAAGTCAGACGCTCCCGAGGCGGTCCATGCGGCCCCCGTCACCCTGACGGCGGAGATGACGGCGGAAGCCGCCTTCGACCTGATGGTTCGGGCCTGCTTCGACCAGATGCGCGGCAACGAAGCCGTCGTGCTGGGTCGCAGCGAGCCGGAGGGCGTTCACCAGCTAAGGGTCGGCGTGCGCCGCCTGCGGGCTATCCTCTCCCTCTACAAGCCCTGGCTCGCCGCCCCGGTTGCCGCGCGGCTCGGCGAGGAGCTGCGCTGGCTGCAACAGGCACTGGGCGCCGCCCGCGATCACGATGTCTTCCTGCTGGAGACCTTGGATCCGCTCGACAAGGCCATGGAAAAGCCGGAGCCGGCCTTGCTGCTGCTGCGAGAGCGACTGGAACAGCAGCGCGAAGCGGCCTACGACGAGGCTGCCGAGAGCATCACGTCGCAGCGCTACACCCGTCTGCTGCTTTACCTCGGCCTCTGGTCCGAGGAGCAGGCCTGGTTGCGGATGCCGGAGCCCGGCGAGGACCGGCACCCGAGAGACATCAGCATCAAGGACTTTGCCGCCGCTGCGCTGGACAAGCGCGCCCGCAAGCTGCTCAAGCTCGGCCGGCGCCACAAGAAGCTGGCGTTGGAAGAGCTTCACGAGGTTCGCATCGCCGCCAAGAAGCTGCGCTACCCGGTGGATTTCTTTCGCGGCCTCTTCTCCTCAAAGACGGTGAAGCCTTACCGCCAGGAGCTGCTGGCCCTGCAAGACTGCCTCGGCCATCTGAACGACAGCGTCGTCGGCCGCCGCCTGGTGCAGTCGGCCTTTGCCGACAGCCCGGATGTGACGCCGCAGGAGCGGGTGCTGCAGGCCAAGGCCCAAGGCCTGGTTACCGGCTGGCAGGCGGCCACCGCCCAAGCGGGCCTGTCCCACTTCGCCGAGTCCTGGAGGGCTCACAAGCAGGCCAAGCCGTTCTGGCCGCAGAAGTAGAGCCCCAGGAGTAGAGCCCAGGCTAGTCCAACGAGCGAGGCGTGAGAAAACGCACCAGCTTGGCTTGGCCAAGGGCAAGCTGCGACCACTCCGCGATGTCGATCTCGAAGCAGGCCAGCGCCGCCGTCGGGAACTTCTCCCGCAAGGTCTGCAACAGCAGCGGGTCCGACTCCGGACCGGCGAGCTGATCGGCCAAGTGCTCCATGCCGGGGTTGTGGCCGATGAGCAGCAGCGAGGCGAAGCAGCTCTCGGCGCGCTGGGCGATCTCCAGCAGCTTGGCCGGCGAGGCGAGATAGAGGCTGCGGGAAAAACGGACCTCCTGCGGACCCGGGTTTTCCGCGTCGTAGAGCAGCGGCGCCACCAAGTCCCAGGTCTGCCGGGTCCGTACGGCCGAGGAGCAGAGCACCAGCTCAGGCTTCAGACCAAGCTCCCGCATCTCAGCGGCGATCCGCGGCGCCGCCTTGCGGCCGCGCTTGTTGAGCGGACGGTCGAAGTCGCGCAGACTCGGGTCGCTCCAGTCGGATTTCGCATGACGCAGGAGATGCAGGCTGCGCATTCGCTCGCTAGGCTCGCTGTTACCCACTTGTCATAGCCCCTTGATAGGCTATGAACAGGCTTTAACGAAAGGATTTACGGCGTGGTCGACTTGGAACCGCTGAACCAGCTCGACGAGCTCCCAACCCCGCCGCACGGCGACCTGACGACGCCGTCACGGATCGATCTGGACTCGCCGGAACGCTTCATCAACCGCGAGCTTTCGTGGCTGGCGTTCAACGAGCGCGTCATGGAAGAGGCGCTCAACGTCCATCATCCGCTGCTGGAGCGGGTCCGTTTCCTGTCCATTTCGGCGAGCAACCTCGACGAATTCTATATGGTTCGCGTCGCCGGCCTGATGGGCCAGGTCCGCGCCGGAATCCTGACACCCAGCCAAGAGGGGATGGCCCCTGTCGAGCAGCTCCGCGCCATTCATCAGCGGGCGCTGTCCCTCATGGAACAGCAGCAGCGCTGTTGGCGTCAGCTCCGCGACGAGCTGCGCAATGCCAACATCCATGTGCTGGACCGGGACGAGTTGACCAACGGCGACCGCACTTGGTTGGACAACTATTTCAGCGAACAGGTCTTCCCGATCCTGACGCCGATCGCCATCGACCCGGCGCATCCCTTCCCCTTCATGCCGAACTTCGGCTTCGCCGTGGTGCTGGAGCTGTTCCGGCCGGACGAGCGGGAGCTGGTCAACGGCCTCATTCCCATTCCCTCCCAGGTGCGCCGCTTCGTGCGTCTGCCGGGGCCGATGGCGCGCTACGTTCGCATCGAGCAGATCATTCAGCTCTTCATAGACCGCCTCTTTCCCGGCATGCAGGTCAACGAGGTCGGCGTCTTCCGCGTCATTCGCGACAGCGAGATGGAGATCGAGGAAGAGGCCGAAGACTTGGTGCGGGTCTTCGAGAGCGCGCTCAAGCGGCGGCGCCGCGGCAACATCATTCGCCTCACCATCAACCAGGACATGCCGGAGCATCTGCGCGGCTTCGTGGTCGATGAGCTTGACGTGTCGAAGGACGACGTCTTCCCGCTGTCGGGCCTGCTCGGCTTGGTCGACACCAAGGAGTTGATCGACAGCGAGCGCAGCGACCTGCTGTTCCCACCCTATAGTGTGCGTTTCCCCGAGCGCATCCGCGACTATGAGGGCGACTGCTTCAAGGCGATCCTGGCCAAGGACATTATCGTCCATCACCCCTATGAGAGCTTCGATGTCGTCGTGCAGTTCCTGCGGCAAGCGGCGGCCGACCCGGCCGTGGTGGCGATCAAGCAGACTCTCTATCGCACCTCGGAGGACTCGCCGATCATCAAGGCGCTGACCGAGGCGGCGGAGGCCGGCAAGTCAGTGACGGCCTTGGTCGAGCTCAAGGCGCGCTTCGACGAAGAGCAGAACATCCGCTGGGCGCGCAACCTGGAGCGTGCCGGGGTCCAAGTGGTCTACGGCTTCATCCGACTGAAGACGCACGCCAAGGTTTCCCTGGTGGTGCGGCGGGAAGGCGACCACCTGCGATCCTACGTCCACTACGGCACCGGTAACTACCACCCGATCACCGCCAAGATTTATACCGACCTCAGCTACTTCACGACCGACGCGGCGCTCTGCCGCGATGCAGCGCGCCTGTTCAACTACATGACCGGCTATGCCAAGCCGGCGGCGCTGGAAAAGGTGGCGGCCTCGCCGGTCGGCATCCGCAGCCGCCTGCTTGGCCTCATCGAAGACGAGATACAGCATGCCCGCGCCGGTCGGCCCGCCGCGATCTGGGCCAAGATGAACTCGCTGGTCGACGGCGACCTGATCGATGCGCTCTACCGCGCGTCCCAGGCCGGCGTGCAGATCGATCTGGTGATTCGCGGCATCTGCTGCCTGCGCGCGGACGTGAAGGGGCTGAGCGAGAACGTTCGCGTCAAGTCGATCGTCGGGCGCTTCCTGGAGCACAGCCGCATCGTCTGCTTCGGCGCCGGCCACGGCTTGCCGAGCAAGGAGGCCAAGGTGTTCATCTCGTCGGCCGACTGGATGCCGCGCAATCTGGACCGCCGGGTCGAGACCCTGGTGCCGATCAAGAACGAGACGGTCCATGCCCAGGTGCTCGACCAGGTAATGACCGCAAACCTAAAGGACGAAGCGCAGAGCTGGGTCATGCAGCCTGACGGAGAGTTCAAGCGCATCAAGGCAGGACCCGACGCCTTCAATGCCCAGTCCTTCTTCATGACCAACCCCAGCCTGTCCGGCCGTGGCAGCGCCCTGGAGCAGCAGCGGCGCATCCTCTCCGTCACCGCCGAAGACGAGTAAGGATCGACCGGTGCCGACCGCGTCATGGCCGTGGCCTTGGACAAGGCCCGCAAGTCTCGGCCACGCAAGGAAAAGCCCTCCAAAGACTCGGCGCGGCGGCCTTGGCGCGCCGTCGTCGATATCGGCTCGAACTCGGTGCGGCTGGTGGTCTTCGACGTCTCCCAGCGCATTCCTCAGCCTGTGTTCAATGAGAAGGTGCTTTGCGGCCTAGGCCGTGGCGTCGGCCGAGACGGGCAGCTCGAAGACGATTCGATGGAGGCGACGCTTGCCACACTGACCCGCTTCAAGGGGCTGGCGCACTCGATGGACGTGACCGACCTGGACCTCTTGGCTACAGCCGCGGTGCGGGATGCGGCCAACGGCGAGGACTTCGTCAGTCGGGTCAAGGAGCATTGCGGACTCGACGTCCAGGTGTTGAGCGGCCGCGAAGAGGCGCGCCTCTCGGCGCAGGGCGTCCTCGCTGGCTTCCCTTTCGCCGAAGGCCTGATGGGCGATCTCGGCGGCGGCAGCCTGGAGCTGGTGGTGCTGCAAGACGGCCAGGCCGTCGACGGCATCACCCTGCCCTTCGGACCCTTGCGCCTGCTTGGCGGCAGCAAGTCGCCGAACGAGGTGCGGGATGCGGTCGGCGAGGCGCTTAGCCGTCACAAGCGGATCGCCTCGCTGAGCGACAAGCCCTTCTATTGCGTCGGCGGGGGCTGGCGGGCCCTGGCCCGCATCGGCATGGAGCAGACGCGCTATCCGCTGCACATGATCCACGGCTTCCGTCTCGGCCGGGACGAGGCGCTGGAGCTGGCCACCCTGGTGCGCGTAATGAGCAAGCGCTCTCTGGCGCGGCTCAACTCTGTCTCCAAGCGCCGGCTGGAAACCCTGCCCTACGCCGCCCTGGTCTTCGAATGCGTGCTGGAAGCGCTCAGCGTCCCGGACATCGTGTTTTCCGCCCTTGGCCTGCGCGAGGGCTATGTCTTCGACCGCATGCCAGACCGGCTGCAGCGCATCGACCCCTTGCTCGATGCGACGGAGAACTGGGCCGCGCGCGACGCCCGCTTTCCGAACTCGGCGCCGGCCATCTCGCTGTGGCTGGAGCCGCTCTTCCCCACCGCCAGCGACGCGGAGAAGCGGGTGATTTCCGCAACCGTGCAGCTTTCCGATGTCGGTTGGCGAGAGCATCCGGACTACCGCGCCGAGCAAATGTTCCTGCGGATCCTTCGCTCGGCATCGCTCAGCATGGCCCACGGCGAGCGCAGCTTCATGGCCCTTGCCGTCTTCCTGCGCTATGGCGGCGATCTGGAGGCTGACGTCATCCAGCCCTTCCGCGCCTTGCTCAGCCAGCGCCAGGAAAAGCAGGCGATCGTGCTCGGCTCGGCCCTACGGCTCGCCTACGCGCTCTCCGGCGGTTCGCTCGACATGCTGCAGCGGAGCCGCCTCAGTATCCTCGACGATGAGGTGACGTTGACCTTGCCCGACGGCGCCACGGTGCCGGCCGGAACGGTGCTTGAGCGACGCCTGGACAATCTCTCCCGCGCCCTCGGCACCACCAAGGCGCGCTTGGTGCGGTAGGCCGCCCAACCTGCCTCAGTCGAGTGTCAGCTCGCGGCTCATGTCGACGATCAGGTCGTCGTCCCGCCAGACCCGGTAGCGTCCCCGGTACGTACCGGCCGGCCAGCCATCGGCCGGTTGGCGGCGGCCGGCAAAGCTAATCCAACGCGCCTTGTCGCGCTCGATCTCGCTCTCCCGATGGACAAGGGTTTTGCCGTCGGGGCCGATCACTTCGATCTCATCGCGGTCGCCGCCGCGCAATCCCCAAGCCAGTCCGTAGTAGACCAGCGCCGGGGCCGTCCGGTCCGGGCGTTCGTTGCGATAGGCGCCGTCGACAGCGTCAGCGAGCTTCGGCGGACGGTCGAGGAAGCCGTCGAAGAGGCCCCCACCCGCCACGTACGCCAAGGCTGTCTCCAGCGCCGGATCCCAGAGGGAATTGCCGTCTCCGCAGCCGGTGGCCTCGGCCCGGCCGGTGAAGGGATCGAGGGTCACGCCGTTGTGCCGGACGGCGAAGTCGACATGGGGAAACTCGGTGTTGCCCGACAGGCCGATCTCGCCAAGCGGCGTGCCCCTGTCCACTCGCTGCCCACGGCGCACCTTGACCGAGCCGCGCTTGAGGTGGCTGTACTGCGTCTCCCACCCGTTGCCGTGGTCGATGACCACGCCATTGCCGGCATCGCGGCCGCCTAAGGCTGCCTGCCCGATCTTGGCGACGTTGACGTCGTCCATGCCGTCACGCATCCCCTTGACCACACCAGGGGCTGCGGCAATCACCGTCACGCCAGCCTCCATCTCGGCCATGGTGCGCACGCGAATATCCGTCCCGCCATGGTCGTTGTAGCTCAAGGGTCCGCAACGATAGTCCTGCGCGCCCTCGCCGGCCTGCGTGTCGACGTACTGCTGAATGAAGCAGACCTTCGGCATGTCGCAGTCGACCGGCAGCGACAAGCGCGGCGCCTCAGCCTGCGCGGCCGTCCCGCCGACCCAGGCCAGCGCAAGCGCCGCCAGCGCGACACCCCATCCCAACGTCCGCACGCCCACTACTCCGCCAGTTCCAGGACTTTCACCTTACTGCGGTTGATGGCCAGGGCGAGGCGGCCCTCCTTCAAGGCCAAGGCGTCGGCGCCAAATAGCTCTCGACGCCAGCCCTTGAGGGCGGGCAGGTCGTTGTCGTCCCCGCGTGCCAGGCGTTCAACGTCATCGGCGCTGGCGACCAGCTTCGAGGCAACGCCATGCTCCTCGCAGCGCAGGCGCAGCAGCACTTTCAGCAGGTCGGTCAGGGAGGAGTCCACGGCGGCTGCCGGCTTTTGGCGCGCCACGCTCGGCAGCTCGTCCTCCGGAATGGCCATGGCTTCCGCAATGGCCGCCAATATGCCCTTGCCGAAGCGCCCGCGGGCATAGTCCGCCGAAAGACCGCGGGTTCTTGCCAAAGCCTCGACCGTCTGCGGCTTCTGCGCCGCGATGTCGTAGAGCTGCTCATCCTTGAGCACCCGGCCGCGCGGCAGATCGCGGCCCTGCGCCTCTCGCTCCCGCCAGGCCGCGAGCGCCTTGGTGACGGCCACCGTACGACGGTCGCGCTGGCGCTGCTTGAGGCGCCGCCAGGCATTCTCGGGCTCACTTTGGTAGGTCGCCGGGTCGGTCAGGACCGCCATCTCCTCGCCCAGCCAGGACTGACGGCCGTTGTGCGCCAGCTTGTCCTGCAAGGCACGAAAGACCGTGCGGAGATGGGTGACGTCTGAGAGCGCATAGTCGAGCTGCCGGGTCGGCAAAGGCCTTCGGCCCCAATCGGCAAAGCGGGCGGACTTGTCGATGCTGGCATTGGCCAGGGCGCTGACCAGGCGTTCGTAGCTCACCTGCTCGCCGAAGCCACAGACCATGGCGGCAACCTGGGTGTCGAACACCGGGTGCGGCAGGTCTCCCTCCATCAGATGATAGAAGATCTCCATGTCCTGACGGCCGGCGTGGAAGACCTTGAGGATGTTGGGGTCCGCCAGCAACGCGAGGAGCGGCGCCAGATCGATGCCCTGGGCAAGCGGATCGATGGCGATCACGTGGTCGTCGCTGGCCAACTGGACCAGGCAAAGACGCGGATAGTAGGTGTTCTCCCGAATGAACTCGGTATCGACGGTCAGGACTTCCGCCGAAGACAGGTGCTGGCAGGACTCCGCCAGCTCGGCGTTCGTATCGATCAATTTCATGGTTTTGTAGTCTATCCGCTCCAAGTTCGCCGGAGAAGGTCGGACCTTCTCGGCGGCGTCAGCCTGCTATCGCTTGACAAGCAATGTGCCCCCTTGCCATCTCAGCCGCCAACCCTCCTGACCCCTTCGTTTAGTACGAGGCCTGCCATGCACCTCTATCGCACGCACACCTGCGGGGCGCTCCGCCTTGCCGATGCCGGCCAAAAGGCCCGGCTGTCCGGCTGGATCCACCGCAAGCGAGACCATGGCCAGCTGCTCTTCATCGATCTGCGCGACCACTATGGCCTGACCCAATGCGTGATCGAGGCCGACAGCCCCCTGTTCCAGCAGCTCGAGCGGTTGCGCAACGAGTCGGTCATCACCGTCACCGGTGAGGTTGTGCGGCGCAGCGCCGAGACCGTCAATCTCGATTTGCCGACCGGCGAGGTCGAGCTGAGGCTCGAGGACCTCAGCGTCCAAGCGGAAGCCGATCAGCTCCCGCTCCAGGTCAACTCCGACGAGGATACCGGCGAGGACACCCGCCTGCGCTATCGCTTCCTGGATTTGAGGCGCGAGAAGATGCAGCGCAAGATCCACCTGCGCAACGCGGTCATTGCCTCCATCCGCAAGCGCATGTGGGACAGCGGCTTCCAGGAGTTTCAGACGCCCATCCTCACCGCCAGCAGCCCGGAGGGCGCACGCGACTTCCTGGTCCCCTCCCGCCTGCATCCTGGCAAGTTCTACGCCCTGCCCCAGGCACCGCAGCAGTTCAAGCAGCTCCTGATGATGTCGGGCTTCGATCGCTACTTCCAGATCGCGCCCTGCTTCCGCGATGAGGACAGCCGCGCCAACCGCCTGGCGGAGCACTATCAGCTCGATGTCGAGATGTCCTTTGTCGATCAGGATGACGTCTTCTCGACCATGGAGCCGGTGCTGGCCGGCGTATTCGAGGAGTTCTCGGCCTGGACCGGCACGCCCCACAGCGTGAGCGCGACGCCGTTTCCCCGCATTCCCTATCGCGAGGCCATGCTGACCTACGGCAGCGACAAGCCGGACCTGCGTAACCCCTTGAAAATCATCGACGTGACCGAGGTCTTCCAGCGCGATGACGTCGAGTTCAACGCGTTCAAGAACGTCATCAAGAAGGGTGGCGTGGTTCGTGCCATCCGGGCGCCGCAGGTGGCCGACAGGCCGCGCAGCTTCTTCGACAAGCTGAACGACTGGGCCCGCGGCCAGGGCGCCCCTGGCCTGGGCTACATTCTCTTCCAAGGTACCGAGGGCAAGGGGCCGATCGCAAAGTTCGTCCCCTCTGCCGCCCAGGAGGCGCTCAAGGCCGCCGCGAGCCTGGAAGACGGCGATGCGGTCTTCTTCGTCTGCGATCTGGAGGGCGCCGCCGCCAAGATGGCCGGGCTCGCCCGGGACCGCATCTGCGACGACATGGGCATCCGCGAAGAGGGCACCTTCAAGTTCTGCTGGATCGTCGACTTCCCCATGTACGAGCTCGACGAAGCGACGGGGAAGATCGAGTTCTCACACAACCCCTTCTCCATGCCACAAGGTGGCCTCGAGGCTCTCAACACGACGGATCCCCTCGAGATCCTGGCCTATCAGTACGACTGCGTCTGCAATGGCAACGAGCTCTGCTCCGGCGCCATCCGCAACCACAATCCGGAGATCATGGAGAAGGCCTTCGAGATCGTCGGCTACGGGACCGAGGTCCTGGAGGAGCGTTTCGGCGGGATGCTCAACGCCATGCGCTTCGGCGCCCCGCCGCACGGCGGCTGCGCGTTCGGCATCGACCGCATCGTCATGCTGCTGGCCGACGAGACCAACCTGCGGGAGATCAACGCCTTCGTCATGAACGGCCAATTCGAGGACCTGATGATGGGCGCACCGGCCGATATCGACCCGGCTCGGCTGAAGGAGCTCTACGTCAAAGTTGCTCTGCCGCCAAAAGCCGCAGAGTAAAACATATTGAGAACAGAGAGTTATAAGCCCTTTTTGACTTGACGTCTTGAGACGAATGGTGATCTAACCGCGGGGTTGTCGAAAATGACCCCGCGGGTTGGTCATGCGCCCACTGTCGATCGTCGTCGGATTCACGCTTCTTTCCATCGGGCTGAGCGGCTGTCTCACGCCCTCTCCTTTCAGCGTCGCCAGCATGATGGCCGGCGCCCACAGCTACGCCGTTTCGGGCAAAACCCTGACGGATCACGGCATTTCCGGCATCACCGGACAGGACTGCGCGGTCACCCGCTTGGCGACGGAAGGCTCCGTCTGCCGGGAGAACGTGACCTATGCGGCTGCCCCGGACATTCTGGAGCCGCTGCCCGCCAAGGGAACCGGCGCGGCTCAAGCGAGCGCGCCCGCAGCCGCCCAGCCGGCTCTGGTCCTGCCGGCAAGCCTGTCCGGCGACTACCTCAGAAGCGCGCCACTCACGGCCCAGCCGACCAGCGTTTATGCCGCATCTCCAGCGGCTGCGAGACAGCAGATCGCCTCTGCCGGCTTCCTCGCCAGCACTCTGGATGAGTTCTAGTGCCCGATGGTTCCAGGGCTCGTCGGTGGACAGCCGTAGCGCCCTCGCCTAGATTTGCCGCCTTGTTCAATGGCCTCGGGAAGCCTCTTCGTTGACTGACGAAACAGCGGTCGCGTCGCCTGCAGACGACGGTTTTTTCATGCCTGCCGAATGGGCACCGCACACCCGTTGCTGGATGGAGTGGCCCTGCCGGGAGTCCCTATGGGGCGATCGTCTCGACCTGGCGCGGGAAGCCCATGCCGAGGTGGCGCGCACGATCTGCGAATACGAGCCGGTGACCATGATCGCCAATCCGGACAGCGTCGCCGAGGTTTCCATCATGTGCGGCAGCGGCGTTGCGACCTTTCCCCTGGAGCACGACGATTCCTGGATGCGCGACAACGGCCCGACCTTTCTGCTGGATCGGGCGGGCGCTCTGGCCGGCGTCGACTGGAGCTTCAACGGCTGGGGCGGCTCCGAGACGACCTACGACAAGGACGCCGCCGTCGCCGAGGCTCTGCTGAAGCATCTTGGCGTGCCGCGCTATGCCACGGGCCTGGTGACCGAGGGCGGCGCCTTCCACACCGATGGCGAAGGCACGCTGCTGGCGGTGGAGAGCAACATCGTCAATCCGAACCGCAATCCCAATCTCTCCAAGGCGGAGATCGAGCGCCTGCTGCTTGCCTACACCGGTTGCCGCAAGCTCATCTGGCTGCCGCACGGCCTCTCCAATGACGACACCGGCGGGCACGTGGACAACGTCGCCTGTTTCGTCGCGCCTGGGAAGATCGTGGCCGCCACCTGCGACGAAGAGGCAAGCCCGGACCACGCCGCTCTACGCGCAAATCTGGAAGTCCTGAGAAACGCGTCCGATGCGGAGGGACGAACGCTCGAGGTGGTCGAATTGCCGCTGGCCGAGCGGGTCCTCCACCCGGAGCGCGGTCCGCAGCCGGCCTCCTATGTCAACTTCTACATCGCCAACGGGGCCGTCATCCTTCCGAGCTTCGACGACCCGAAGGACGATATCGCCTACGAGCGGCTGGAAAACCTCTTTCCCGACCGGCAGGTGGTTCAGGTCCGCGCCTTGGACATCGTCTTCGGCGGCGGCGGTATCCACTGCATTACCCGGCAGCAGCCCAAAGGCGGCGGCACGGACTGAGGAAGCCTCAGGTCAAGCCGTCCGGCAGCGCGCGCCCGGCGAAAAAAGCATCCAGGTTGTCGAGACACTTGAAGCCCATGGCATTGCGGGTCTCGACGGTGGCGCTCCCCAGGTGCGGCAGCAGGAAGGCGTTCTCCAGATCGCGGTAGCGCGGGTCGATCTTGGGCTCGCCTTCGAAGACGTCGAGGCCGGCCGCCGCCAGCTTGCCGCTGTTCAAGGCGGCAATCAGCGCATCGTCATCCACCAAAGTGCCGCGCGCCGTGTTGACCACCACGGCGCCGTCCGGCAGGGCGGCAATGCGTTCGGCATTGAGCCAGTGGTAGGTCTCCGGGCTCGCGGGCGCATTGAGCGAGAGGAAATCGCAGAGCGGCAGCATCTCCTCCGCGCTTTCGCAGTAGATCGCCCCCTGATCCTGCTCGGGCGGCAAACGCCGCCGATTGCAGTAATAGACCGTCATGTCGAAGCCCTTGGCCCGCCGCGCCATAGCCTGGCCGATGCGGCCCATTCCGAGGATGCCGAGGCGCTTTCCCGTGACGTGCACGCCGGTTAGCTGGGTGGTTGCCCAGCCGACCCAGCGTCCCTCGCGCAGCATGGTTTGACCTTCGTGAGCGCGGCGCGCGGCGCCGAGAAGACACAGCATGGCAATGTCGGCCGTGGCATCGTTGAGCACCTCAGGCGTGTTGCTGACCCGAATGCCTCGGCGCTCGGCGGCCGACAGGTCGATATGCTCATGGCCGACCGAAAAGGTCGCAATCATGCGGACGCTCTCCGGCAGGCGTCCGATCAGATCGGCCGTCATCTTCTCCGTCGGTGTGCAAAGGATGGCATCGCAGTCCACCGACCCTTCGACGATCTCGTCGGCACTATAGGTGCCGTCATCGGGATTGAGCTTGGCGCGATAGTCGTTCAGCAGCCGTTCGTTGACGGCCGGAGGAAGGGCTCGGGTCACGAAGATCAAGGGCGGCGATGACACGATGACTTACCTCTTCTTGGCCTCATTCCGGCCTTTGTGTTTGTCGGGCCGCCAAGCTAAGACCTGGATAGCCAAACTGCCAGATGAAACACGGAATGCTTCAGCGCGCTCTCGCACCACTCGTGCCATTCGCCTTGCTCTGCGGCCTGCACAGTCAGGCGCCCGCGGCGCCATCGGACGCGGCGGAGAGCATCCTGCCGCATCGGGCGACCTACAGCTACGCGATCGAGCGGGAGAAGAGCGATCCCGGCTACCTCGACGCCGCGGGAGAGATGGTGACGCTGTGGTCCGACGACTGCGATGGCTGGACCGTCGAGCAGACCAGCCGGCTTTTGATCGAACGAACCGGCGGCGTGATCATCGATTTCGGCTGGTCGATGGAGTCCTGGGAATCCAAGGACGGGCTTCAGTTCCGCTACTTCCTCGCACAGGCGCAAGACGGCAACGTCATTAGCCGTGTGCAGGGGCGCGCCACGCTGGACGCCATCGGCGAAGGCGGCGAAGTGGAGATCCGCGGCGATGGCGAGAGCATCACGGTCGAGCTGCTGCCCGGCACCATCTTCCCCACCTGGCACAGCCTCGACGTCATCGACAGCCTGCAGCAGGACCGCTTGCCGCTCTGGCATGTGCTGTTCGACGGGGCCGATGACGAGAACGTGCTCTCGGGCGTCTCCACCTTCCACATCGGGGAACGCATGCCGACGGAAGACGAGCTCGAGCGCTTTCCGGATTTGGCCGGTCAGAGCTTGCACCGCATGGCTTTCGCCTTCTTTCCGATGCAACAGGAGGCATCCGAGCCGGAGCACGAGATGGAGCTGAGCCTGGCGGTCAACGGTGTGGTCACCGAGTTCGTCTTCGACTTCGGCGAGTTTGCCGTCCGTGCCAGCCTCGAAAAGCTGGAGCCGATGCCGAGCGCTGCCTGCTGAGCGTCAGGTTCCACCTTCGTCCCGATTGGCCCGGTAGTCCCACCAGGCGAGAACGCAGTCCGTCGGCCCCGGCTCGGCAATTCCCTTCAGGACGAATTCGGCGCGGATTTGCGCGCGCATGGCCAAGCGCGGCAGGCCGGAGCTGTCGGCCAGGTCCTGCTCCATCCAGTCGCAAGGATGGAAGCTTTGGTAGCGGCTGTAAGTCGCCACGCCCGCGGCGATCACAAGCAGCAGCAACACGATAAGAGCGTTCTTCATGTCCAGAGCCCCCTGCCCCAACTGGACCGCAGCTTAGTGTTCCGGAACCGCATAGTGAACCGCATGTCTAAGCACTCGGTTTCCGACGATCGCCCGTCAATAGGCTACGGCCCCGCTGTATGGCGGCATCCCCGCTTTTCTCACGCACCTTGGTCATAGCGTCTTCCAGCCGATGCTGCCGCAAGATATCGCCATCGAGAAGGCTTAGCTGATCGGCCTCCTCTTCCCGCTTGAACTCGCTCAGTCCGATGCCGATCAACCGGAAGCGGCGGCCGTCCGCGTTGGCCCGGACCATCTCCCGGCCGGCCCGGAAGATGACCTCCGCAAGGTAGGTCGGCGCCGACAGGCGATGGCTGCGGGTGAACTGGCGGAAATCCGCCGTCTTCAGCTTCAAGGTCACGCTGATGCCCAACAAGCCTTGCCGACGCAAGCGCCGCGCGACGGTTTCGCACAAAGGCCAAAGCGCGCGCTCCAAGTCCTCCGCCTCGCTGAGATCTTCGTTGAAGGTGGTTTCGGCAGAGATGCTCTTGGTCGGCGCGTTTGGCTCGACGCGGCGGTTGTCCTCGCCCCGCGCGAAGCGGTAGAGCCGCCGCCCCATCGCGCCGTAGCGTGCCACCAGCTCGGTCTCGGGGACCGGCAAGAGATCGGCGATGCGACGGATACCGTCCCGGTCCAGGCGGCGCGCCAAGGCTTTGCCGACGCCCCAAATCAGGCTGACCGGCTTGTCGGCCAGGAAATCCTGCGCCTCGGCCCGGCCGATGACGGCGAAGCCCCGCGGCTTGTCGAGGTCTGAGGCGATCTTAGCAAGGAATTTGTTGCTGCTCAGCCCGACGGAGACGGTCAGGCCGAAGTCCCGCTCGATCTCCAGCGCCAAGCGGGCAAGGCTAAGCGCCGGCGGACCGCCGTGCACCACCTCGGTACCCTGCAAGTCGAGATAGGCTTCGTCGATCGACAGCGGTTCGACGAGAGGCGTCAGCGCCAGCATGCGCTGGCGGATCGCCCGGCCGGTTTCCTGATACTTGGCCATGTCGGGCTTGATGACCACGGCATCGGGGCAGGCCTGCAGGGCCTTGAACATGGGCATCGCCGAGCGGACGCCGTAGAGGCGGGCGATATAGCAGGCTGCCGCGACTACGCCGCGATGGCCGCCGCCAACCACCACGGGCCGGTCGCGCAGCTCGGGTTGGTCGCGCTTCTCGATGCTGGCATAGAAGGCATCGCAGTCGATATGCGCGATGCCCAGGGATTCCAGCTCTGGATGAGACAGCAGCCGGTGACCGCCGCAGCGCCGGCACGCCCGTTCCGCCGGACCGGACGGCTGCAAATCCAGGCAGTCGCGGCAGAGACGGCTCACAGGGTCTGCCCTTCGAGAGCGGCCGATGCCTCCTCCGGCGACCACAGCATGGCGGCGCCGCGCACGCCACTGGCATCACCATGCTTGGGCGGCACGATAGGCGTCACCACGTGATCGGAGAAGACATAGCGCCCGAGTCGCCCTGGAACTGCGGTATAGAGCGCCGCGACCTGCGAGAGCCCGCCACCAAGGACGATGACATCGGGATCGACGACGTTGATGACAAGGGCCAGGGACCGGGCCAAGCGGTCGACATAGCGCTCCAACGTCGCCTGACAGCCCGCGTCTCCCGTTTCCGCCCGCGCGACGATCGCTGCCGCATCGAGCTGCTCTCCCGTCGTCGCGCGGTGGTCCCGCGCCATGCCGGGCCCTGACAGCCAGGTCTCGATGCAGCCGGCCTTGCCGCAATAGCAGGCCGGACCCGGTCGCTCCTCGTCAGTCGGCCACGGCAAGGGGTTGTGGCCCCACTCACCGGCAATGGCATGGGCGCCGACCAGCGCCTGCCCCCGCATATGGAGCCCGCCGCCGACACCGGTGCCGAGAATGACGCCGAAGACCAGTCCATGGCCCTTCGCCGCGCCGTTCTCGACCTCCGACAAGACGAAGCAATTGGCATCATTTGCAACCCGCAAGGGACGCCCGAGGCCCTTGGCCAGATCCCGGTCCAAGGCCCTGCCGATCAGCCAGGTCGAATTCGCGTTCTTGACCAGGCCCGTCGCCGGAGAAATCGCCCCCGGGATGCCGCAGCCGACCACCGCCGGCGCGCCCTCGGCCAGCTCTTCCACCAAGGAAACGATCGCACGGAGAGTCGCCTGATAGTCGGCTCTGGGCGTCGGAATGCGGCGGCGGCCACGCTCCGTGCCATCGGGCGAGAG
>JANQIA010000399.1 GCA_028282405.1 Rhodovibrionaceae bacterium | reverse complement strand
GCACCTGATCTGCTGACCCTTCCGCTGGAAGGCGCTCGCGGGCTTATGATCGCAATCAATCACCGCCGGTGGGGACTTTCACCCCGCCCTGAGAACGGCGTCAGCATGCCGTCGCGCGCGGCCGGGAGCAAGGCGGCGGCAGACCGGCTGACGTCAAAGAAAGCTGTAAGGGTCGATATCCACCTGGACCCGCACCCCGGCCTTGGCCGGCAGGCCGGACAGCCAGGCCCGGATGTGGCTTTGCAGCGGCACATCGCGGCGCGCGCGCAGCAGGAAACGGTTGCGCCGCCAGCCGCGCAGCAAGGCGAAGGGCGCCGGCGCCGGGCCCAGCACCGTCATCCCCTCGACCTCCGGACGGCTGCGCGCCAGGTGACGGCAGGCGTCCTCCAGCCGCTCCTCGTCGCGGCTGGCGACGATGACGGCGGCAAGGCGGGTATAGGGCGGCAGGCCGCCGTCCCGCCTGGTCTCGATCTCCAGATCGACGAAGCCGTCCCGGTCGCCTGCGGCCAAGGCCTGCATCACGGGGTGCTCGGGAACATAGGTCTGCAGGAAGACCTGCCCCGGCGCACCGGCGCGGCCTGCCCGGCCCGCCACCTGATGCAGCATCTGGTAGGTCCGCTCGAAGGCGCGCGGGTCGCCGCCCTGCAGGCCGAGGTCGGCATCGACCACGCCGACGCAGGTCAGAAGCGGGAAGTGATGGCCCTTGGCGACGAGCTGGGTGCCGATGATGACGTCGACCTCGTGGCGCTCGATGCGCCGCACGGCTTCTTCCAGCGCCAAAGGGCCAATCAGCAAGTCGCTTGAGAGCACCTCGAGGCGCGCTTCCGGCAAGAGCGCCCTGACCTCCTCGGCGAGGCGCTCGACCCCGGGGCCGACGGCGGTCAAGCTGTCTTCCGCCCCGCAGGCCGGACAGCTCCGCGGCACCGCACCGCGATAGCCGCAGTGGTGGCATTGCAGGTGGCCGGCCAGGCGGTGCTCGACCAGCCAAGCCGAGCAATTGGGGCAGGCGATACGGTGGCCGCAGCTCCGGCAAAGGGTGAGCGGCGCATAGCCGCGGCGATTGAGGAACAGCAGAGTCTGCTCGCCTCTGGCCAGCGTTTCGGTCACGGCGTTGCGCAGCGGATCGGACAGCCAGGCCGGGCGGATAGCGCCGATGGGCTTGGGTGGCTGGGCCTTGAGGTCGATCAGCGTCACCGAGGGCAGGCTGGCGCCGCCATGCCGCTCGGGTAGGGCCAGGTGGCCGTACTTGCCCGCCTCGGCGTTGACCAGGCTCTCGATCGAGGGGGTGGCGGAGACCAGGACGATGGGGCAGTCGGCGCTGCGCGCCCGCACCACGGCCATGTCACGGGCGTGGTAGACCACGCCGTCTTCCTGCTTATAGGCGCCTTCCTGCTCTTCATCGACCACCACCAGGCCGAGATCCTGGAAGGGGAGAAAGAGCGCCGAGCGGGCGCCGACCACCAGCTTGGCATCGCCCTCGGCGACGGCCCGCCAGACTCGGCGACGCCGCACGGTCGGCACGTCGCTGTGCCATAGTGCCGGTGCCACGCCGAAGCGCTGCTCGAAGCGATCGATCCACTGCGCGGAGAGTGCGATCTCCGGCAAGAGAACCAGCACCTGGCGGCCGGCCCGGAGTGCTTCGGCGACCGCCTCGAAGTAGACCTCGGTCTTGCCGGAGCCGGTGACGCCGTCCAGCAGCGTCACGTGGAAGCCGCCGTCCCGCACCTCTGCCTGGAGCGACTCGGCCGCCACCTGCTGCTGCGGCGACAGCGTCGGGCCGGGCGCATCGGGGTCGGGCCGCGGGAATGGCTCCGGCGGCAGCGTCACCTGTTCCAGCGCACCGGCCTCCAAGAGGCCCTTCACCACACCCGGGCCGACTCCGGCTTCGCTCGCCAGGTCGCGCGCCGTGCGGGCCAGGCCGTCGGCGGCGGTCTCCAGGACCTTGCGACGCGCGGCAGTCAGGCGCAGCGCATCCTCGCCGGGCGACTCGGAAGCCAGACGCAGCGCTTTGCGCGGAGTCGGCGGCACCAAAGCCTGGCCGCTGCCGAGGGTGAGCTTCACCACCGAGCCAAGCGGGCTGACCGTGTAGCGCGCCAGCCATTCGAGAAACTGCCGGTGGCCATCGCTCAGAGGCGGCACATCGAATCGGGCGAGCACCGGCTTCAGCTTGTCGGCCGCGACCTCCGACGAGTCCTCCAAAGCCCAAACGACTCCGGGGACTTCCCGCCCGCCGAGCGGCACCAGGACGAAATCGCCGGGCGCGAGCGTCAGATCGTCCGGGCGCAGATAGCTGTAGCCGCTGGCGAAGGGATAGGGCAGCACCACGGAAACGCAGGCGCTGCCTTGCTCACGCGCGTTCTCCGGGCCCTCGGCGCCAGGCTGTGCCCGCGCCGCCGCATCCGCCAAGCTGGTTTGTTGACCTTTCATCCGGTACACTCTGTAGCAAGGCGCGTGCTCTTGGACGAGCCGAAGAGCGGCCCGAAGACCAAGCGCGTCGAAGAATAGCGTTGCGACACGCCCGGGCGGGCTGGCAAGAAGCGGGAGGTGGCCCCAGGGTTCGTTGGGGCCGCAATTGAGGAAGGCGACGGAGAGGACATGAAGTTCTTCTTGGACACCGCAGAGCTGGACGAGATTCGCGATCTGGCGGCGACCGGCTTGGTGGATGGGGTCACGACGAACCCCTCGCTCATCGCCAAGTCCGGCCGGGACTTCATCGAAGCCATTCGGGAGATCTGCGACATCGTAGACGGCCCCGTCTCTGCGGAAGTGACGGCGACCGACGCCGAAAGCATGATCGCAGAAGGACGGCACCTCGCGGCCATCGCCCCCAACGTCACGGTCAAGGTGCCGCTGACGCCGGACGGCTTGAAGGCCTGCCGCCGCCTGGCCGACGACGGCACCATGGTCAACGTGACGCTCTGCTTCTCTCCGGCCCAGGCGCTGCTCGCGGCCAAGGCCGGCGCCAGCTTCATCTCGCCCTTCGTCGGCCGGCTCGATGACATCGGCGCCGACGGTATGCAGTTGATCGCCGACATCGTCGATATCTACTCCGCCTATCCGCAGTTCGAGACCGAAGTGCTGGTCGCCTCGGTGCGCCACGTCAGCCACGTCATCGAATCCGCCAAGTTGGGCGCGGACGTGGCGACCTTCCCGCCGCAAGTGCTGCGCCAGATGTTCAGGCACCCCTTGACCGACAAGGGGCTCGCCGCCTTCCTCGCCGACTGGGAGAAAACCGGTCAGCGCATTCTCACCGAGGCCCCCGCAAACCAAAGCCTGAGCCATGACGCGGAACCGGCGCGACGCCGCGCCTGAGGGGCGGCAAGACAAGCCCGGCGGCGACAAGTCGGGCGACACGGCCGGCTCCGAGTCCGGAGCCGAGCGGCGCGCGGCGCTGGGCGCCGACGAGGTCGCCGCCTACCTGCGCCGCCATCCGGATTTCCTGCAGCAGTACCCGCAAATCCTCGATGTGCTGGAGCCGCCGCGCCGCGACGAGCTGAACGGCCAGCCGACGGGCGTCGTCGACTTTCAGCAAGCCATGGTCGAACGCCTGCGCCGCGAGCGCGAGGAGCTGCGCCAGCGCCACAGCGAGATCGTCATGGCCGGCCGCAGCAACATCGCCGCCCAGCGCCGGGTGCATCAGGCGGTGCTGGCCATGCTGGCCGCCCGCACCTTCGAGCATCTGATCGAGACGGTGACGACGGACCTCGCCGTTTATCTCGACGTCGACGTGGTCACCATCTGCGTCGAGCACAGCCCCGAACCCTCCATCCCCAAGGTGCGCCTCGGCGGCGTGCTGCGCATCGAGCCAGGCACGGTGGGCGAGCTTTTCGGCAACGGCCGGCGCACCCTGCTGCGCGGCGAAGTGACGGGCGATGCGCGCTTTTTCGGCGGCGGCGCCGGCCTGGTGCGCTCCGATGCGCTCATTCGCCTGCGGGTCAGCGAGAACAGCCCGCCGGCCCTGCTCGCGCTTGGCGCCCGCACCCCGCATCACTTCGACGAAGGCCAGGGCACCGAGCTGCTGTGCTTCACGGCGGCGGCCCTGGAGCATCAGGTGCGCGCGTGGCTCGATCTGCCCCACCCCGAGAAGAGCTGAGCGCCAGCGCGCCCGGCGTT
>JANQIA010000325.1 GCA_028282405.1 Rhodovibrionaceae bacterium | reverse complement strand
GGGAAGTCACGCAGGATCTCGAGCGCGCCCCGCATCGAAGTCAGCGGAGAAACGAACTCCTCCTCGAGCTTGGTGTTCAGCGCGAGTGTAGAATTCTGGCCAGGTCGTGTTCGACGGCAAATCACAGGCGGTTCTTGATGACGCAGACCTCCGCCAACAGTATTTGGCCATCTGATCTCGGGCCCCGGCTGTCGGAGCGCGCGCAGATGCCCGAGCACAGATCTGACCAGAATTCTACACTCGCGCTGAACACCAAGCTCGAGGAGGAGTTCGTCTCGCCGCTCACTTCGATGCGGGGCGCGCTCGAGATTCTGCGTGACTTCCCGGACCTGTCGGAAGGGGACCGCAACAAGTTCATCGAAACCGCGCTTCAGGGCTGCGCCCGCCTTGAACGCGGCGTCGAGGAGTTGGCTTCGGCGGTCTATGAGGCCGGGCAGCAGGCACAAGCCACGCCGGCTGCGGACCTGCATCCTGCCGAGCAAAGCGAATATGCCAGCCGGGTGCGGATGCTGCACGACGCCGAGACGATCGAGATCGACTTCAGCGACTTCGTGTTCAGCAGCGCCAAGATCGTCAACGACTTCTACGACGTGATCGACGAGACCGTCGAGACGACCGGGCGGACCTGGTACTTCCTGGTCGACTACCGCGATTGCCGCGTCTGGCCCGAAGCCTGGGTCGCCTTCGCCCACCGCGGCAAGAAGGTCAACGTCAACTACTCCCTGGGCACCGTGCGCTATGTCGAGCAGGAGACGAGCGACGGCAGCAAGGGCCGCCGCGAGTCCGACCGCCTCGACCCGGACATGTTCAACTCCCGCGAAGAGGCCGTGGCCCGCATCCAAGAGATGCGGCGCTCAAGCGCGAACTAAGTCCCTCTTCTTATACTGGTTGGACGTGCCTCAGCGAGATTGTTGACGGCACAACCAACCATCCCCCCCCTCCCTAGCCCTCCCCCTCGCTGGGGGGAGGGAAGTGCTCGATGACAGTCGCAAGTGACCCCCCCTCCCCCTTGACGGGGGAGGGTCGGGGTGGGGGTGACAGCAAGACCGATAGCGTTGCTGTCGGCCTTGCTTCTAACCGATTCCATCTGGCGCTCAGCTCGCGCCGAAGACCTTCTGCAACAGCTCCGTGCTGCGTGCCGCCGGGTTCTGGCGAATGGCCGCTTCTTCCTTGGCGACGTAGTGGAAGATGCCGTCCATGGCCTGCTCGACCGTGTAGTCGGTCAGGTCGGTCTTCACGTCGGGCGCGAGCGGCAGGCTGTCGTACTGGCTCATCATCGCATCGAAGGACTGGATGGCGCCGACGTCGGCGAGCGCATCGTTGACGATGGGCTCCATGCGCTCGGCCAGCGCCGGGCTCATCTTCTCCTGGAAATAGCGGGTCGCAGCGTCGTCCGGGCCGTCGTAGATGCGCTGCGCGTCCTCCAGGCTCATTTCCGAGATGGCATCGACGAAGAGTTGCTGAGCCTCAGGCGCTGCCGCCTCGGCGGCCCGGTTGAGGCGCAGTTCCAGGTCGTCGGCCATATCCGACATGCCGACGCTGCTCATGAGCTTCTGCGCGTCCTGCAGCGGGCCCGGCAGGGGAATGTGGATGTCGGGGTCGAGGTTGAAGCCGTCGGTGGTGCCCACCTGATCGACCACGCGCTCAGTGCCGACGCGCAAGGCTTCGCGCAGGCCGTCGGCGATCTCGTCGTTGCTCAGCGCCGCGGCGGCGGCAGAGCCTCCCGAGCCGCCGCTGCTGCCGCCCAGGCCACCGACTCCCTTCTCGATGTTCTTCAGGATGTCGAGCTGCGCATCGGCCCCCTGGGGCAGCGCGAGCAATCCACCGAGCAGCAAGGCTGCCGCAAAAAGCGAAACGCGGGTGCCGTGGCTCCGGCTGCGTGCTGAACTCATGTCCGGCTGTCTCCCTGTCCGGTCCCTTATCGTTGAGTCAACTAGGGCACTGCCTGTCTTTGGCGAGGACGCTATCATCGTCGCGACTAATGGAACTATCGACTCTCTGTGACAGTTCCGCCCGGGCCAGGGCTGA
>JANQIA010000294.1 GCA_028282405.1 Rhodovibrionaceae bacterium | reverse complement strand
CGCCCGGTCATCTCCAGATCGGGAATGGCATCCATCAGCATCCGCGTATAGGGATGCCGGGGTGAGCCGAAGACCTGCTGCGCCTCGCCCCACTCGACCAAGCGCCCGAGGTACATCACGCCGACATAGTCCGAAATGTGATAGACCACCGCGAGGTCGTGGCTGATGAAGAGATAGGTCAGCCCCAGCTCGCGCTGCAGGTCCTTCATCAGGTTCAGGATCTGTGCCTGAACAGAGACGTCGAGGGCCGAGGTAGGCTCGTCGCAGACCAGGAACTCGGGGTTGCTGGCCAAGGCCCGGGCAATCGAGATGCGCTGGCGCTGGCCGCCGGAGAACTCGTGCGGGAACTTCTCGCCGTCCCGCGGCGACAGCCGTACCTGCTCCAAGAGCTCGCCGACCCGGCGCAGGATGCTGCGCTCGTCTTCCATCAGCTTATGGGCGCGGATGGGCTCGGCGATGATGTCGGCCACCCGCCAGCGGGGATTGAGGCTGGCGTAGGGGTCCTGAAAGATCATCTGCAGGCGCTTGCGCAGAGGGGCCATCTGCGCCCGCGTGCGCAGCGAGGCGAGGTCCGTGCCTTCGAACTCGATATGGCCGCGGGTGGGGCGATAGAGGCCGACCACCAGCCGGGCCACCGTCGACTTCCCGCAGCCGGACTCGCCCACCAGGCTGAAGGTCTTGCCCTGGGGAATGGCGAAGTTCACGCCGTCGACGGCGCGGACGATGGCCTTCTTCTGGCCTTCGAGCACGCGGGTCAGCAGCGGCGGCGAAACGTCGAAGTACTTGGCCAGGCCTTCGACACGCACCAGCGGCTGCGATGCCGCATCTCCTGCCATGCCGGCTGGACCGCCGCCTTCGCGGTTCTGCGACTTTTCCCAAGCCGTGGCGACGAAATCAGCCATGTGCCTCGGCCCTCTGCAGTTCTTCGTCATAGAGCCAACAGGACACGTCGGTCGTCCCGTCCGGCATCAGATCGGGCCGCTCGACAAAGCAGCGTGCGAAAGCCTTCGGGCAGCGCGGATGATAGGCACAGCCCTCTGGAATCTCGGTCAAGCGCGGCATGGAGCCTTCGATCTGCGCCAGCCGGTCGGTGTGATGACCGACCTTGGGGATGGAGCCCATCAGTCCGTGGGTATAGGGGTGCTTGGCCTGCTGAATCACCTGCTGGACCGGGCCGACTTCCGCCAGGCGACCGGCGTACATCACGGCGACGCGGTCGGCGGTCTCGGCGATGACGCCCATGTCGTGGGTGATCAGCATAACGGCCGCGCCATGCTCGTGGCAGAGCTTCTTCAGCAGGGCGATGATCTGCGCCTGGATAGACACGTCGAGCGCCGTGGTCGGCTCGTCGGCAATCACCAGCCGGGGATTGACGCAGAGCGCGAGCGCGATGACCACGCGTTGGCGCATGCCGCCCGAGAACTGATGCGGATACTGGTCGATGCGGTGCTCGGCCGAGGGAATGCCGACCTCGGCCAGCAGCTCCAGCGCCCGCTTGCGCGCGCCCTGTTCGCTGAGGTCCGTATGGGTCCGGATGGTCTCGATGAGCTGGCGGCCGACGGTATAGAGCGGATTGAGGCTGGTCAGCGGGTCCTGAAAGACCATGCCGATCTGCCGGCCCCGAATGCGCCGCATCTCTTCGTAGGGCAGGTTGTCGATACGCCGGCCGTCGAGAAGGACCTCGCCGCCGCCGATGCGTCCCGGCGGCTCCAGGAGGTTGATGACGGCGGTGCCGGTCATCGACTTGCCGGCGCCGGACTCGCCGACCACGCCGAGCACCTCGCCTTCGTTGACATGGAAAGAAATGTCGTCGACAGCCACCAGCGTGCCCTTACGCGTGGGGAACTCGACGCGGAGGTTCCTGACCTCCAGTACCGGGGTCTCGGCCACCCGCTTTACCTCAGCTTGGGATTGAGGGCGTCGCGCAGCCAGTCGCCCAGAAGATTAACCGCGAGGACCAGGATAACCAGGGCTGCGCCCGGGAAGATGGTCATCCACCACTGACCGGAGAACAGGAAGTCGTTGCCGATGCGGATGAGCGTTCCGAGCGAAGGCTGCGTCACCGGCACGCCGACGCCGAGGAACGAGAGGGTCGCCTCGGTCAAGACGGCCAGCGCCAGCGACAGGGTGGCGATGACCAGCACCGGCCCGGTCACGTTGGGCAGCACGTGGCGCACCATGATCATGATCGGGTGAATGCCGATGACCTTCGCGGCCTGGACGTATTCTTTGTTTTTCTCGACCAGGGTCGAGCCGCGCACCGTTCTTGCGAAGTTCACCCATTGGGAGGCGGCGATCGCCAGGATGAGAACCACGAAGCTGACCTCGGCGCCGTGGGCGCCTTGGATGACGGCGCTGGCGATGCCGTCGATCATCAGCGCGATGAGAATGGCGGGGAAGGTGAGCTGGACATCGGCGATACGCATGATGATGGCATCGGTGCGCCCGCCGACATAGCCGCTGATCAGCCCGAGAATGGTGCCGAAGACCAGGGCGAGCAGGACCGAGGCGAAGCCGACCAAGAGCGAGATCTGCATCCCGAACATGATGGCCGAGAGCACGTCGCGGCCCTGGTTGTCGGTGCCGAGCAGGAAGTCGGCGCGACCTTCGACGCCGTAGACCTCCATCCAGGCCGGCGGCAGCTCGGCATCCATCAGGTTCAGGGAGGCCACGTCGTTGGTGTTGTGGGGCGCAATCCAGGGCGCCAGGAAGGACGCGAAGAACAACACCATGGTCACCACGAAGGCGATGATGGTGATGGGAGAGCGTCGGAAGGAGTAGAAGACGTCGCCGTCGAAGAACCGTCGGACGCTGTCGACAACGCGCGCGCCGAAGCCCGGCGCGACCTGATCGAGATTTTCTGCGTTTACCGCCATCGCTGCCGTCCTAGTGGGCGCCGCCGCGCTCGCCGCGCAGGCGTGGGTCGACCACGAAATAGAGCAGGTCGACCAACAGGTTGATCATGACGAAGAACAAGGCGATCAGGACCAGGTAGGTGGACATCACGGGGATGTCGACGAACTGGATTGCCTGAATGATCAGCAGACCCATCCCGGGCCACTGAAAGACCGTTTCGGTGATGATCGAGAAGGCCAGCAGGGAACCGATCTGTAGGCCCATGATGGTGATCACCGGCACCAGCGTGTTCTTCAGAGCGTGCCCGTAGTTGATGGCCCGGCTTTTCAAGCCGCGGGCACGGGCGAACTTGATGTAGTCGGTGCGCAGCACCTCCAGCATCTCGGCCCGGATGAGCCGCATGATCAGGGTGAGCTGGAACAGTGCCAGGGTCGTCGCCGGCAGAATGAGCGATCGCCAGCCGTCGATCGTGAGCAGCCCGGTCTCCCAACCCCCGATGTCGACTAGGCCGCGGCGGCCGAAGGTCGGGAGGGCCTGGAGCCAAACGCCGAACACGAGAATGAGCAAAATGCCGATCAGGAAGGTCGGCAAGGATATTCCGATCAGCGATATGGTCTGAAATAGTCGACTGAGTATCGAGTCGCGATGCAGGCCGCTGTAGACCCCCATTGGGACGCCGAACAGCAAGGCCAGGATGGCGGCGACGAAGACCAGCTCCAGCGTCGCAGGCAGCCGGTCGGCCAGGATGATGTCGACCGACTGGCCGATGCGGTAGGAGACGCCGAATTCGCCTTGCGCCGTGTTGATGACGAACTTGGCGAACTGGATCGGGACCGGGTCATTGAGACCAAGGCGTTCCCGCAAGGCGTCGCGTTGCTCCTCCGTCGCATCCTGCCCGACCATGTTATTGATCGGGTCGCCGACGAATTGAAAGAGCGAGAAAGCAACCAGGGCCACCGCCAGCATGACGAGGATGGCCTGAAACAGCCGTTGTACGATGAACGCAAACATATCAGCCCCGGGCGATTGGCCTTGTACGCCAGCAAAGAAGAGAGCGGCCCGATGCCAGTGGCTTCGGGCCGCTCTCCTTGCTCTCCAGCTTACTTCATCACGACGTAGCGCAGGTCAACGTCGTTGAAGGGTCGTTGAACGACCTCTTCGACGGTGTCGTTACGCACACCCCAGGCCAGGGCCTGCTGGTGCAGCGTGATGTGACCGAACTCGTCCTGGTGGATCTGGAAGGCCTCGCGGATCATCTCCATCCGCTTGTCCGGATCCATCTCGGTCTTGATCATCTCGGTCAGCTCCTCGACCCGCGGATGCGAGAAGCGGCCGCTGTTCCAGTCGCCGTGACCCGCCTTGTCCGGATGCGTCATGAGCTGCATCAGCGGATTGAGCGAGTCGTAGGAGCCAGGCGTCCAGCCGAGCATGTAGAACGAGGTGTTGTTGTTCTCGGCCAGGCCGATCTTCTTAAAGTGCAGGGACTTGGTCTGCGCGTTCAAGGTGACGTTGATGCCGATCCGCTCAAGCATCGGGACCACGGCCGTGCAGATTTCCTCGTCATTCACGTAGCGGTCGTTCGGGCAGTCGAAGGTGACCGAGAAGCCGTCCGGATAGCCGGCCTCCGCAAGCAGCTTCTTGGCCGCTTCCGGATCGTAAGGCGCCCGCTCGTTCATGTCTTCCTGGAAGCCGTTGATGCCCGGCGCAACCATCAGGCCGGTCGGCGTGGCGGCGCCGCGCATGACGACCCGCTTGATCGCTTCGATGTCGATGGCCTGGACGAACGCCTGGCGGACGCGCTTGTCCTTGAAGGGGTTCTTGCCGGTGCCCGGCATGTCCATCAGCTCATCGCGCCACTGGTCGAAGCCGAGGAAGATGGTCCGCAGTTCGGGGCCTTCCAGAACTTCGGCATTGCCGTCGGCATTGACGCGCCGCACGTCCTGCAGCGGGACCGGGTACATCAGGTCGATCTCGCCGGACAACAGCGCGGCCACACGGGTGGCATCGTTGCTGATCGGCGTGAAGGTCGCCTTGGTGATGTTGGTCATAATGCCGTCTTTGTTCCAGTAGTTCTCGAAGGGCTCGAGAACCAGGCGCGTGTCGGGCACCCACTCGACCAGCTTGAAGGGGCCGGTGCCGTTGGCGTTGACCTGGGCGTAGTCGGCGGTGCTGTAGTCGCGCTTCACCTCGAAGGCGTTGTGCTCCTCAACCCACTCCTTATCCATGATGTAGAAGTTGGGCATGTTGAGCAGCAGGATCGGGTCCGGGCCGTTGGTGATCAGATCGACCGTGTAGTCGTCGATCTTCTTGATCTCCTTCACGGTGTTCACCGCAAAGGCCATGTCCGAGTTTTCCTGCTGCTGACGCTCCAGGGAGAAGACGACATCGTCGGCGGTAAAGGGGTTGCCGTTATGGAAAGTCACGCCTTCGCGCAGATTAAAGCGCCAGGTGACCTCATCGATGTTGTCCCAGCTAACGGCAAGGTCCGGCTCCAGCGAGAGGTCCGGTTTACGGTGCACAAGGCGACCGTAAATATTGCCTTTCATGGTGTTGGTCGGCCCCTCGTTGTTCGAGTGGGGGTCCAGACCAAGAACGTCTCCCGTCGTTGAGTAGCGGAATTCCTTGGCGCTCGCGGTGCC
>JANQIA010000192.1 GCA_028282405.1 Rhodovibrionaceae bacterium | reverse complement strand
CGGCGGCGCCAAGGCGATCTGGGGCACCAACCCCTATGCCTTCGCCATGCCCGGCGGGCGCTACGGGCCGATCGTCGTCGGCTTCGCCACCGCCGTGGCGGCGCAGGGCAAGCTCGCCGTGCACCGCACCACCGGGGAATCGTTACCGCCGGGCTGGATCATCGACGCCGAGGGCCATCCCAGCCAGCATCCGGAAGATTTCTACCAGGGCGGCGCGCTCCTGCCGGCCGCCGGCCCCAAAGGCTCCGGCCTCGGCCTGATTGCCGAGCTGGTCGGCGGTGCCCTGCTCGGCCCGCCCAAGGACTTCAACTGGATGCTCTTCGTGTTGAGCGCCGCCTCGCTAAGAACCCCGGCGGATTACGCCCACGCGGCCGAGGCCATCCTCGAGTCCGTGAAGGCCTGCCCGCCGCAGGACGGCGTCGAGGCGGTCATGCTGCCCGGCGAGATGGAGCGCGACCGCGCCGCCGCCATGCCGCCCGGCGGTTTGCAGATCCCCCAGGCGATCTGGGACGAGGTCTGCGAGACAGCCGCACGCCTCGGCGTCGAGGAGCACCCCGAGGCCCGCTCCAGCGCGGCGGAGTAGTTTCAGGCCGCCAAGTCGTCGCGTTCGAGCAGACGCTCGGCCTCTCGTATCTGCTCCTTGGTCATCTTTTTTCGGAGCTTTCTCTTGTCCGATTGAGTGACTTGCCTGGGGAAGCGTCGTTCGGTCACCAGAGCCCAGTAATAGGCCTGGACGAGATCGGGCTCGCAGCCAACGCCTTCCATCAGCCGCCACACCAAGTGGCGGTGCGCATTGCAGCCCATGTCTTTCGTTATCTTCGCCTTTGCCGCATCGAACCAGCGCCTTGCCTGCTCGCGGTCGACCTCCGTTCCCACGCCGTCCCAATAGTACTGAGCGAGACCGAGTTGGGCATAGGCGTCGCCTCGTTGGGCCGCTTCCTTCATCAAGTGAAAGGCCTTGGCCGGGTTCGGCGGCAAGTCGAAGCCCTTCTCATAGAATTCGGCAAGGCAGATCATGCCCGACAGACTTCCCAAGCGCACCGACTCCTCCAGCAGGCTCATCGCCTTTGCTTGATTCATCGGTGGTAGGAGGAAAATCAGACGCGCGGACCAGCGGCGATTGAGGAGGAACCTGGCGAGGCGCCTTCGGTGCTGCTCATATCCGCCAAAGTTCCATAAGCCCCAGAGTGCCAGCGCGTCTGCGTGTCCCTGTTTGCATGCCGACTGCAGAAGCTGTTCGGCCCGCCGAGCGGACCGAAGGCGGAAGATTGAAAGCCGAGTCAGCCCGTAGAATTCCAGCTGTGCGAGCAGGAACTGCGCGTTCGCGTCGCCGGCGCTGGCCCGGCACTTGAACCAACCTATGGCTGCGCGATGCTCCCAACTGGCAGCTTTAAGCATCAGCTCTTCGGCCTTAGCCATGTCCTGATCGACGCAGCGGCCGGATGCGTAGAGCAGACCGAGCTGGTAATTCGCTTCCGGATCCGAGACGAAAGCCAGCGGAGGCCATAGTCTCAGCACCACCTCGCAGTTGTCCCGCCTCAGCGCGTCGAGTCCTCGGCGGCCTTTCCAAATCCACGTGCTGTAGAACGGCAGATAGCGCAGGAGCGATTCGAGAATCTCCAGCACCACGTCTCTCAAATCTCGCAGTCTTCCCATGCCGAGCAGATTAGCACGAGATGATTTATCTCAGGTTGTTTGCTGCGCTACGGCCTAGTGCCAATCCTGTGGCGGGCTTACCGCTAGTCCTCGCCCATGCGGAGGGCGGCGATGAAGGCCGACTGCGGGATCTCCACGTTGCCGACCTGGCGCATGCGCTTCTTGCCCGCTTTCTGCTTCTCGAGGAGCTTCTTCTTGCGGGTGATGTCGCCGCCGTAGCACTTGGCGGTGACGTCCTTGCGCATGGCGCTGACGGTCTCCCGCGCGATCACCTTGCCGCCGATGGCGGCCTGGATGGCGACCTTGAAGAGCTGCCGCGGGATGAGCTCCTTGAGCTTGGTGCAGAGCACGCGGCCGCGGGACTCCGACTGGCTGCGGTGCACGATGAGCGAAAGCGCATCCACCGGCTCCTGATTGACCAGGATGGAGAGCTTGACCAGGTCGCCCTCGCGGTACTCCTCGAGCTGATAGTCGAAGGAGGCATAGCCGCGGCTCACCGACTTCAGCCGGTCGTAGAAGTCGAAGACCACCTCGTTGAGCGGCAGCTTGTAGACCACCATGGCGCGGCTGCCGGCATAGGTCAGCTCGACCTGCTCGCCGCGCCGCTCCTCGCAGAGCTTGAGCACGGCGCCCAGATAGTCGTCGGGCACCAGGATGGTGGCCTTGATCCAAGGCTCCTCGATGCGCTCGATCTTGGTCGGGTCGGGCATGTCGGTCGGGTTGTGCAGCTCGACCGTCTCGCCGCTGCGCAGATAGAGGCGGTAGACCACCGAGGGGGCGGTGGTGATGAGGTCGAGGTTGAACTCGCGCTCCAGCCGCTCCTGCACGATCTCCAGGTGCAAGAGGCCGAGGAAGCCGCAGCGGAAGCCGAAGCCGAGCGCCGGCGAGACTTCCGGCTCGAAGAGGAAGGAGCTGTCGTTGAGCGCGAGACGCCCGAGGCTCTCGCGCAATTCCTCGTACTCGGCGGCATCGGCGGGAAAGAGGCCGCAGAAGACCACCGGCACCGAGGGCTGGAAGCCGGCCAGCGGCTCGGCGCAGCGGCGCTTCTCTTCGGTGATGGTGTCGCCGACCTTGGTGTCGGCGATCGACTTGATGCTGGCGATCAGATAGCCGATTTCGCCGGGACCCAGGCGGTCGAGCTTGGTCTTGCGCGGCGAGAAGACGCCGATCTCGGTCACGTCGTGGACCGAGGCGGTGCCCATCATGCGCACCTTCATGCCGGACCTGAGCTCGCCGTCGACGATGCGCACCAGCACCACCACGCCGAGGTAGGAGTCGTACCAGGAGTCGACCAGCAATGCCTTGAGCGGCGCATCGGCCTCGCCCTTGGGCGGCGGCAGGCGCTCGACGATGGCCTCCAGCACCTCGGTCACGCCCTCGCCGGTCTTGGCCGAGATGGGCAGCGCCTCCGAGGCGTCGATGCCGACCACCTCCTCGATCTGCTCCATGATGCGCTCGGGCTCGGCGGCGGGCAGGTCGATCTTGTTGAGGACCGGGACGATCTCGTGGTCGTTGTCGATGGCGAGGTAGACGTTGGCCAGGGTCTGGGCCTCGACCCCCTGGCTGGCGTCGACCAGCAGCAGCGAGCCTTCGCAGGCCTTGAGCGAGCGGCTGACCTCGTAGGAGAAGTCCACGTGGCCCGGCGTGTCGATCAGGTTGAGGACGTAGGACTCGCCGTTCTTGGCGGTGTACTCCAGGCGCACGGTCTGCGCCTTGATGGTGATGCCGCGCTCGCGCTCCAGCTCCATGGAGTCGAGCACCTGCTCCTTCATCTCGCGCTCGGTCAGGCCGCCGCAGAGCTG
>JANQIA010000189.1 GCA_028282405.1 Rhodovibrionaceae bacterium | reverse complement strand
CGAAGGGCGTCTGGTCGCGCCACCACAAGAGCTGCGCCCCGGCATCGGTCATCGCCTGGGGCGTGCCCAGGTGGTCCGTGTGCAGGTAGGCGACGTCGGTCGCCCCCGTCGGCCCGCCGACGAAGCGGACCGCATCGGCCGCCACGCTGCCATTGTCGTTGGCAGCAAGGGTGACGCTGGGGGTCAGCAGCGGGTCGAAGCTGTAGCTGCCCAGGTACTGCCAAAGGCCGCCGCCCGCGCGCTGGTTGCGGGTGACCGCCGTCGTGCCGCCGTCGTGAACAATGCTGTAGCGCGCGTCCGTCGCTCGGGTCTCGTCCGAGGTCCACTTGGCATAGACCTGATAGCGTCCCGCCGACGGCAGCGTCGGCACCCAGGTGACGGCATCGCTCAGCGGCTCTGCCTTTACGATGTAGAGAGCATCGGCCACCACGACCCCGTTGGCGTCGTCCGACAGAGTGATGTCGTAGGCGAGCCCGCCCTCCATGGCGAAGAGGCCCAGCTCGTTCCACTGCCCGCCGCGCTGCGCCTGGCTGACGGTCACCACCGAGGGGCCGCCCGTATGCTGGACTGTGTACTTGGCATTGGTGGCGTGGTCCGGCCCTTCCGGCCAGCGCGCGAAGACGCGGTAGTCGCCGCTCTCCAACGGCGTGTAGGCCCAGGTGGCCGAACGGACCTGTGCCGTGTCCGCCGTCAAGCGCACGGCATCGGCCACCACCACCCCGTTGGCCTGGTCGGTCAGCACGACAGAGCCGGCGCTGTCGGCGGCGATGAGATAGTTGCCCAGCGACATCCAGGCTCCGTGATTCACCTGCTGATTCATCAAAGCGGTGTTGCTGCCCAGCGGATGGTTCACCGTGTAGGGAGCATCGGTGGCATGGTTCGTATTGGTGACCCAGCGGGTTTCTATGGTGTAGTACTCAGTCTCCGGCACGTTCAGCGCCCAGGTGACGCTGTTGGGCGCGCCGTTTGTGGGGATCATCCGGATGGCATCGGCCATGATCAGGCCGCTGGCCTGGTGCCCCACTTCCACACGGTGGCTGCTTCCGGGACTGAAGGTGTAAGTCCCTAGCAGGTTCCACTGCCCGCCCAGAACCGTCTGGTCGACGACGGCGGTCGAGGCTCCACCGCTGTGATGGATGGTATAGGCCGCATCCGGCGCTGCGTTGGGGTTCGCAGACCATCGCGCGTAGACCGCATACTCGCGAGTCGCCGTGAAGTCGGGTGTCCAGGTGGCGGTCGGCGGCGGATTTGAGGGGTCGGCATTCACCGGTTCGAACTTCACCGCGTCCGCAATCGTCGTCCCGCGGGCGACGTTGGTCAACGCGACCCGATGGTTGCTGCCCGGGGCGAATGAATAGGTCCCCAGCAGAGTCCATTGGCCACCGTTGTAGCGTTGATCGACAACCGCATCACTGCTGCCGCCGGCGTGATGGATCCTATAGGTGGCGTTTTGTGCTCGACCGCTGGCGGCCGTCCAGCGGGCATAGACGTTGTAATCCTGACTACTGGGAAACTCCGGCGTCCAGGTCGCGGTGTTGTGGGTTCCGTCGATGGGGAAGAACTGCACGGCATCGGCCACGACGGCGGCATTGGCCTGGTTGTTCAGTTCGACGCGGTGGTTGCTGCCCGGCGACAAGGCGAAGGTGCCGAGCAGGTTCCATTCATCCCGACCCTGTTGCTGGCTCACCACCACATCGGTGGAACCGCCATCGTGATGGACCGTATAGGTCGCATCGCTTGCGTGGGCGCTGGAGGCAGGCCACCACGCGTAGACTTCATACTGCTTCGCTTCAGGGATATCTGGGGTCCAGATCGCCGTATTGGGCGCGGTGCCCACTGGCCTTATCTGGACGGCATCGGCTACGACCCAGCTCCCCGTTCCGGTGTCGGATAGCTCTATGCGATGATTACTCCCAGGATCGAAAGAAAAGGTGCCAAGCGGAACCCATCGGCCGCCACCTGTCTGTTGGTTCACGACCACCGGAGTACTGCCGCCAGCATGATGAACCGTGAAGGTGGCGTCGCTCACCGAGTACTGACCATTGGGAAAAAAGGCCAATACTTCGTAGTCGCCGCTTTGGCTTATTGTCGGGGTCCAGGTAAAGGACTCTGACCCTGTACCCACGGCCTTGTAATAGTAGTTTCCACCAATTCGATCAGAGCTATTGGTTGATGTAGACCAAACCCCAACCGCAGTCGCGCCGGGGTCCGTATTGTCGATGACCTCGGCACCCAATGGAGCAACCTTCTCATTGAGCCAGAAGGTGTTCGAGCCGACCAGACGGCCATTTCTAGTCGTGGTTGAGGTATCCCAAGAACCTCCCGAGACAGAGAAGCCAGCACTGAGGTTGTCCACAAGGATAGCATCGGGCGAGACCGAGGTTGCATAGAGCCAGCGCGTATCAGAGCCAAGGGGCTGGCCACCGCCAGTCCATGTCGAGCTGTTCCAAGCCCCGTAGGTGCTGAACCCCGGCGAGGCGTTGTCGACGGTCAAGGTATCCGCGGGATCCGCGCTTGAAACGACGTAGAGGAAGTCGGAGCCGTAGAACTGGCCGCCTCCCGTCCACGTTGATGGGCTCCAAAACCCAGTTACCGAAAAGGCCGGATCGAGATTGTCGATGTAGACCGTTTCGGCAGAGATCCCGTTCGCCGTGCGCCAGAAGACGTTGGGTCCCGTGTGCCCGCCGAGTGAGCGGCTGGCGATGTTCCAGGGCCCGGCGACGGTGACGTCCGGGTCGAGGTTGTCGATCTCCAGCGTGTCCGCGAAGGGACCGCTGGCGCTGCGGGCCTGGTAGTTCGCCCCCTCGAAGCCCGGCAGGCCACTCGCCGCAGGCCAGAGACCTATTGTGGAGAAGTCGGCCGAGGTGTTGTCCAGCACGACCCCGCCCGCGGGCACCGGGTCGGCACCTGGGTGGACGAGGTAGTCCACCCCCTCGTGGCCCGAGAGAGCGGTCTCCGCCACCCAGTTGCCCAGGGCGATGGCGTCGGGGCTGTCGTTGTCCAGACTCTGGTCGCTCTGCGCCCCGCCCCCGCCACCCAGTGGCTCGATCTGTGCGATGGGCAGGCCGTCGAGGTAGATGTAGCTGCGCTGGAAGACGCCGAGCTCGTCGCTCTCCCCCAGCAACTGGCCGCCCGCTCCGTAGTGGAAGTGGGTGATGGCGTTGGTCGCCAGCATTTCCTTGGACACCCGCTCGCCGAAGGCGTTGTGGCGGTAGTCCGTCTCCGCAAGGCCGGCGACCTGGAGCTGCACAAGCCGGTCGCTGTCGTCGTAGACAAAGCCCAGGTCGTCCCTCAAGCCCCGGTCGTCGCCGGTAATCTGGCCGCTGGCGCCGTAGCTGAAGCTCTGGATGGTCAAGCCGTCGCTGAGGCTCAGTAGCCGGTTGCTGGCAGTGTCGTAGGTATAGGTCTCGGTCAGCAGGCCGCCGGCATCATCGATGGTCCGGCTGGTCCGGTTGCCGACGGCGTCATAGCCATAGTCGATGGTGCCGTAGAGCCCGATCGCCTGGGTCAGGCGGTAGAGGTCGTCGTACTGAAAGCTCTGGCTGCGGCTGGCGTCCAGCGCATCGGTGATGGCGGTGATGTTGTCGGCGTTGTCGTAGGCGAGGGTCAGGTCCTGCACCGAGGTGACGCCATCGCCGGCGACAATGCCGGTCAGGCGATAATCCTGATCGTAGGTGTAGTCGAGGGCGACCCCGTTGCCGAAGGTGAGCCCAGAGACCGGCCCGAAAGGCTCGTAGACGATGTCCGAAGCGACGACCACCGGCGGCGCCGCCGCATCCGCCTGGGTCAGGATTGAGGTGGCACGGCCGAGTTCGTCGCGCCCGTAGCTCACGATGCGGCCGTCGGGATAGACCATCCGCAGAAGGTTGCCGGCGACGTCATGGTCGTAGCGTGTCACATAGACCACCCCGCCGATGGTTCGGCTTTCCGCCTCCAGGTGGCCGTAGTCGTCGTAGGTGAGACTGGTGGAGCCCGTGCGGTCGGTGAGCGATGTCAGGCGGCCGATGCCACGGTTGCCGAGCGTGGTGTCGTCGTAGCTGTAGGTGACATCCTCAGCCGGTGTCGCCGGGTAGCTGCGCGTCAACGGCCGGTTCAGCGCATCGTAGGTGAAAGCCGTCACCCTGCCGCGGGCATCGGTCTGGGAGAGCACGTTGCCGGCCGGGTCCAGGGTGTAGACCATCGTCCCGGTGTCCGGGCTTTCCAGCTGAATGACCTCGCCGAAGCCGTTGTGGGTGTAGGTGGTGACCAGACCGCGCTGGTCGGTAACGGTGACCAGGTTGTCCTGGGCGTCGTAGCCGTAGCCGGTGATGCCGCTCAACGGGTCGATCATCTGAACCAGCCGGTCCAGGCCATCGAAGGCTCGGGTCGTCGGGCCGTTCAGCGGGTCGGTGATGGACGTCTGATTGCTGTTGAGGTCGTAACCGAAGCTGGTCGTCTGGCTGGCGGCGCCGACCTGTTGCAGCAGGCGCCCGAGCTCGTCGTAGACCTGGGTCTGGCTGCGGACGATGGCCCCGCTATCGGAGCGCAGCACTTCACCCGCCACGTTACCCATGGCGTCCAGCGTGTATTCCATGCGCTCGCCCCGCGCGTTGGCGATGGCGGTCAGGCGCTGGGCGGCATCGTACTCATAGAGCAGTTGCTGGCCGTCCGGCAGAGTGACGGCGGTCAAGAGCTCGGCGGCGTTGTAGCCGAAGGTGGTGACGGCATCGCCAGCCGCTCCCTTGACCCGGCTGCTCACGAGGCGCCCGCGCGGGTCGTAGGTCAGTTCGGTCTCGATGCCGTTCTCATCCAACAGGGTCAGCGGCAGGCCGCGGCCGTCGCGCGTCACAATGCTGGAGACATGACCCAGCGCATTGGTGACGGTCTCCAACTCGCCAAAGGTGTCATAGGTGAAGTCGACCGTATCGGTTACGTCGCTGCGCGGCCCGTCGAGGGATACGAGCTGACGCGGCAGCGGCAGCTGCGGCACATCCGTGTAGATCAGTTCAGCCGTGATGTGGTCGAAATAGGCATTGGTATGGGTGCCCTCAACGAGATAGCCGCGCAGTTTCAACCTGACTGTTCTCGCGTTGGCCGGAACTTCAGCAGTCAGCTTCCGCTCCGTCCATGACGTGGGCGCAAGAGCAGGTGACTCCACCGATTCGCCAACCAGTTGCCCGGCACCGTCAAGGAACTGAACAATGGCCTTTCCAGTATCGTTGCCGTTTGCCGAGCTTTGCCACCAAGTAAGGGCAATCTCACGGTTGCCCAAATCGACAGACGCGTGCTGGTCGGATGGAATCGCCACGTCTTGGTAGATGATTCCGTTGTCACCCAAACCAGCGAAGAAGTAGTAATCTCCCTGCGCCGGTCGCGGTAAAGTCGAAACAGCCGCGAAGGCGCCGGACTCGCTGGTCCAGCCGGCGGTGCTCCCTGCCTCGGCGTCGGCATTCTGAAGTGCCAAAACCCGGCTTCTGGCTGAGCGCGCAACGAGGTCGACCGACAACGTGTCGAAATACGCATTGTTGTCGGTCCCTCCAGTGCGAAAGGCCCGAAGCTCGACTTGAACCGCACGCGTTAGTGGCGGTGCATCGAGAACAAAGCTCCTCGATGCCCAAGCGGCTCCGCGGGACCACAGGTGCTCATAGCTATTGCCGATCACCTGGTCCGTGGCATCGAGAAACCGCACGACAACGGTTCCTTCGTCATAGCCATTGAAATTCCGCTGCTCCCAAGTGAGTCGTATTGCCCTCTCGCCGCTGTCTACCTCGCTCCAGTTACCCGAGGGAATGGCCACGTCCTGGTGCATACGGCTGGCAGGCGCCGCATCCCCGCCATAGAAGTAGTAGCTGCCTTGGATGGGCGGAGGGTTGGAGGAACTCACCGTGAAAGTGCCTTCCGTCACTGTCCATCCGGTCGTATCGCCGGTCTCCGCGTCCGGGTTGATCAGCGTCAGCGGCACGTCCGGCAAGGGCGCCGGCGCTCCGGGCGCTGTGCCGCCGGTGCTGTAAGTGAAGCCCCAGGTCCGCGTTTGCCCGTTGGTGGAATAGGGCAGCAGGTGGCTGGTCGTGTCCGTCACCGTCCGCGAGATGAGCAAGCCGTCAGGATCGTAGCTCAGGTCGGTGGTCTGTCGCGGCGCGACGATCTGCGCCGGCAGCCGGAAGTCGTTGTGCCACGTCGTGGTGGTGGTGCGTTCCTCTGGGGTTCCGACGGCTTCGGTCAGGCTGGTGAGGAGGCCGCGGCTGTTGTGGACGTAGGTGGTGACGTTGCCTTCCCAGTCCGTCGTGGAGGAGAGAAAGCCGTTGGCGTCGTAGGCAAGATCGGCGGTCGCGGCCAATGTCTGCGGTCCAGCCAGTCTCTCGATCTGTTGGAGCCTCGGCACACCATTGATGGTGGTGAATCGATAGACTGTCTGCTTGCCGAGCGGGTTGGTGACAGTCCGCGATCCATCGGGATGATAGGTGATCGCGTAGGTATCCGTTCCCCCGGCGTGCTCGCTGGAGACAGCCCGTCCTTCCGTGTCATAGGACCAGGTGGCATAGCGCGCACCAGTCTCGTCGATCACGCCAGTCAAGGCGGTCAGGAAATCAGGGTCTTCATAGAGGTACTGAACCCGGGGATTGTCATCCCCGTCGAGCGGCGTGTCGTCGGGATAGACGACGGTCTCCAGCAGCGTGGCCGGCTGAAGCTCAAAGTCAAAGAGCTTGCGGTACCCATAGCGGTACCGATGCCCATCAGGAGCCGCAACTGATTCCAACTGACCGTTGCTGCCGTATGCAAAGCGCAAGCGCTGGCCATGGGAATCGTGCACGAGCGACAGCTTGCCGCCGGGGCCGAAGTACTCTAGCGCCTGCTGATAACCATCGCGCTCGGTGATACTTGTGAGCAGGCCGTTGCTGTCAAAGTGCTCGACCTGGTCACTTCGGTCGACAAGCTCCCAGTGATCACCCTGCTGGGTCAGGCGGAGCACGACATCGCTGTCGGGAATCCAGTCGTTGCCAACCTTGTTGAAGACGAAGACCTTGCCGTCGGCCGCATGATAGTCGGTTCGGCTTGCATTGATGAAAAACAGACGGCGCTCGAAGCTGTGGCGCCAGCCGGGGCCGAGCGTGCCCGCCCTCCGGCTCTGGCTGTTGTAGTAGCGGGTGAACGCAAGGGCGTTGGTGCCCCCGCTGCGGTAGTCGGTGACCTGCTCGAACTTGTTGCCAATCGCTAGGGCGATCGGATTGCCGGCGGTAGGACCGCCATTCGGATCGCCCTTGGCAGCCAGCGAGTCCTTCCCGCACTGCTCCGTGCACTTGCCAAGCGCCCGTCGCGGCACGGCAGGCACGCAGCCGGTGACAGTGACGACGTAGCCAGCGGGACAGCTCGGATAGGTCGGGTCGGTGAAATCCTGACCAGCGGCTATAAAATGCCGGATGTGGCACTCTGCACCGGTAATCTCTCCTCTTGAGTTGTACCAAGGCTGGATCCGCCGCAACCAGGTTTCCCGAAACTGCGCCCAACTCTCACAGGCAACCTGCAGTGTCGGACAGCTGGCCTGGAGGGGACCGCCAGTGGGTGTACAGGCTGGCGAGCCATTGAAACCGGACCAATCTGCCTTAGCTGGGCTGCTGCCGGCGCAAAGCGCCAGAACGACAATGACAAAAGCCGCGAGCGCAACAACCGGCTGCCCGCTTCTCCTTGTTCTCCCGAGTGGATCAAACACTTTCAGCCCCCTCACTTGAGCCCCGAAGCTCAGGCAAACTTCTACCGTTCCGGCTCGACATGCCGGCGTCAGAACGCCATGATGATGATTAGGTGGAGTGGACCTTTAGGGTCCGCGTGTCCGCTGCATCGTGCTTCCCCTCGCTGCTCTGCGCCCTCGCAAAATAGGGTGATTCGCCTCCGACTCACGGCCACCCGTTAAGGATACAAAGCCTATGGGTATTCCCGCAGAGATGCAATTGGCAAATTGATCATTTGCCCACATTCATTGGCATGAAGTGCAGACGGCGGCCCGGCTCCATGCCGGCCACCCCTGGCGGTACAGAGATCGGCACCGTGTAGGTGCTTGCGCCGCTTTCATCCCCGCCTGCGCGGGGAACACCTGGAGGCTGGGCTGGTCGAGAACATCGAAGACGGTTCATCCCCGCCTGCGCGGGGAACACGCCCGTCGGCTGATCGTGCGCTCTTTCATGGGCGGTTCATCCCCGCCCGCGCGGGGAACACACTGCCGCGAGGGAGCGGAGGGCGGTGGGGGTCGGTTCATCCCCGCCCGCGCGGGGAACACGTCAATGGGGAGGGGCGGCCGATCGTCAACAGCGGTTCATCCCCGCCTGCGCGGCGAACACGAAACTCCGGTCTCAACAAGAGCTTCCTGGACCGGTTCATCCCCGCCCACGCAGGGAACATGCTCGACGCTTAACACGACGCCAAACACTTAGCGGTTCGTCCCCGTGCGATCGGGCAACACGGGTCGCCAGCGAAACCGATGTTCGGGATGTCCGGTCCATCCTCGCGCAGGCGAGGAACACACCCGCTCCGTAGATAATCGCATAGATCACGCGCGGTTCATCTCTGCGAGAGCGGGGGACACGGATGACAACCTTTCGGCATCGGGATGGCACCTGATTCATCCCCGCTTGCGCAGGGAACACGACCCATTCATCGACATCTACCGAAACGAGGACGGTTCATCCCCGCCTGCCCATGGAGCACCCGACGGAGATCATCACGAGACAGCGGGAGCTCGGTTCATCCTCGCGCGAGCGGGGAACACAAACCCAAGATCTCTCCGTACTGGCACTTCGACGGTTCATCCCCGTCCGCGCGGGGAACTCCAAGCCTAACAGGTTCCGGCCGACCAAACCGACGGTTCACCCCCGCCTGCGCAGGGAACACATATCGCCGGCCATCCTGTCGATGTGCGCCAGTGGTTCAACCCCGTCCGCGCAGGGAACACCAGTACTTGGCCCGCTACGACGGCGGCGCCTACGGTTCATCCCCGTCCACGCGGGGACAGCGTCGGCACCAATGGCTGGTGCTGCCTCACCGGCGGTTCATCCCGCAGCGCGGGGAACACTCGGCTAGGCGCAGCATGACCACCATCAGCCCCGGTTCATCCCCGCCTGCGCGGGGAACACACTTCCGTAGCCGCCGCATTGGGCGTGGCCACCGGTTCATCCCCGCCTGCGCGGGGAACACTCTGCCGCGAGGGAGCGGAGGGCGGTGGGGGTCGGTTCATCCCCGCCCGCGCGGGGAACACGCCGCTTGCACGAATAGGCCTTCGTCGATCATCGGTTCATCCCCGCTGGAGTAGGAACCCCTCCGACCCTCAGGACCCCTTCCCCAAGACTCCAGTTCATCCCCTCTGCATAGGGAACACGCATCGCGACCTCACTGACACGTCAGGGGCGCCGGTTCATCCCCGTCCAGTCGGAGAACACAAAGCACGGTCGAAGGTCCATTGGCCACCATGCGGTTCATCCCCGCCCGCGCGGGAAACACGTGAGCCGTGGCGAGACCTACATCGCCTTCCCTGGTTCATCCCCGCTCGCGCGGGGAACACGACAGCCTGAAACTGAATCCCCATCGTTAGGACGGTTCATCCCTGCACGGGCGGGGAACACTCTCCCGAGGTCTCCGCCGGCGGCGACATCCTCGGTTCATCCCCGCCTGCTCAGGGAACACGCCCACTTCACCCTCAACGAGGATGTGGAAATCGGTTCATTCCCGCACGGTAGGGGAACATAGCAGCTCATGCTGCTTGCGCGGCAGGCCGTCTAGTTCATACCCAACAGCGCAAGAAACACTTCCCCTTCGACAAGCATGACGACTTTGTAGACGGTTCATCCCCGCGAGAGCGGGGAACACTTCCTCTTCGATAAGGATGACGATTTTGTAGACGGTTCATCCCTACCTGTGTGGGGAGCACCGTGAGGCCGAGCGTGGCCACAAGCCGGTCTACGGTTCGTCCCTGAGCGAGCAGGGAACACAATGAGCTGCAATGGGCGCGCACCACTGAGATCGGTTCATCCCCGCGCGGGCGGGGAACACCAGCAGGCCAAGGCCGGCAAGCGCATCGCCTACGGTTCATCCCCGTGTGGGCAGGGAAAACACCTACCAGGCCCGCTTCGGCGCCCACGACGCTGGTTCATCCCGCTTGAGCAGGGATCACGTGGATGGCCAGCCTGTCTCGCACCACTACTACGGTTCATCCCTACACCGCGGGGACCACCTGCCCGCGCTGATCACGCAGGTCGCATACAACGGTTCATCACCGATTGCGCTGGAAACACAAACCCAAGACCGCGCCGTACTGGCACTTCGACGGTTCATCCCCGTCGGCGCGGGGAGCATCAAGGCAGTGCCGATGTGAAGTAGTCATGGCGCGGTTCATCCCCGCGCGGGCGGGGAACACGGCAGCAGGACGATTTGGACAGGCGTGCCTGGCAGTTCATTCCCGCCTGGGCGGGGAGCTCTTCCAACGCCTATTCACGATGTCAAAGAAACGAGCGGCGCCGGCCGCTTCGGCCGTTCCGCCGACCACAAAGTGCGGCTCTCAGGCGCGGCGCAGCAGCATGAGCCCGCAGCCGAAAGCGCGCGCAGCACCGAAGCCCTTGGCAAGGGCGGTGAAAAAGGTCTCGGGCTCTGTCACGGTCAAGCGGCCCTCGAAGTCCAGTGTCGAAAAGCGGATGGGCGCGGCCTGGCCGGGCCGCGGCAGGCGGTGCTGACGATAGCCGTCGACCACCAGGGTTTCCTCCTCGACCGTGAAGCCGCGTTTCTCCGCCGCTCGGGCGAGCCAGCGCGCTCCTTCCTGCCGGATTAGAGTCCGACGCAGCGGGCCGCGCTCGGCTTCCTCGCCGGCCTGACGCAAGGCATACATGACCACATCGTCCTTCGGTGCATTCTTGCGGCCCTCCACGCTGCGGCGCACGACAGGATTGACGCGCAGCGCGAAGGACAAACGGTCGCCGGCTTCCAGCCTGGGGGTGTAGTCCTGAACCTCCAGGTCGAAGAGACTGTGATGGTCCTGCGGTGGGCGGGCCGAGAGCAGATAGAAGGTCTGTCGCTCGGCATCGCGATAGAGGAAGTCGCGCGCCCGATCGGCCCCGTCGGCAAAGAGCGACCAGACGAGGGCATGGCCGGCGGCGAAGCGCACCTGCGGTTCGCCCTCCTGTTGCCGACCCAAACCGAAGAGCGGCAGCAGGGCCTTGAGCGATGCGTCGCGCCGCAGCCGGGCGCGGCTGAAATAGAGCGGCGCGGTCATGGCGCTGTCTCCGCGGCGGCAGGAACGGTGGCCAAGGTGGCGATTCCCTCCTCACGGACGGCGAATTGCCAGCGCTCACGAGCGGCAATGCGATCGCGACGACTCTCGATACGCTCCGGCGTCATGCCGGGCGCGTCGAGGTCGAAGGCAAGCTCGGCGGTCTCGCCGGGGGCCAGGGCGCAGAGACAGGCCGGCCAAGCCCTGGAGGCGAAGGCTCCCACCAAGTCCTCGGCCTCCACCACACAGGGTGCGAGCGGCAGGCCGAAGGGCGCCGACTTGCGCCCGAAGTAGAGGGTGAAGCGCGGCCGGCGCAGGGCCTCGGCCAGAGCTTCGAGCGAATAGGGCGCGGCTCTCCTGGCCCAGAGCGCCGCCGTGTAGAGTGCATCGGCGCGATACTCCCGCCTGGACAGCGCCGTCTCCAGCTTCTCAGCCTTCAGCTCCAGGCGCCGGGTTTCGAAGCGACGGCCTTTGCGCTGAGGCGCCACCTGGATGCTGTGGTAGTCGACGAAGGGCCGGCCCGGCACGTCGGTCCGCACGCCATAGCCATAGCCAGCTTCCAGCGCTTCGTGTGCCGGGCCGTCATCGCGCTTCAGACCAAGCGCCGCGCCAACGAGGCCCAGCACCGCCGAGCGGGCCGGGCGGCGCCAGCCCATGCGCCGCTCGCCGACCGCAATTTCGCCGCAGGCCGCCATGGGCGCATAGAGGGTGAAGAGAAGGAGTTGCGGCATGGCTCACCTGGTCGCAAAGGCGATGACATCAGCCAGGCTGCCTTGCTCGCCGGGCACGTTCATCGTGCGGCGGTCCACAGCGCAGTCGCCATAAGCCTTATCGAGCTTCGTGCGAAACCCCTCCAGCTCCGCAATGGAGCTTGTCATGAGGGTCTGGCCGGAGACCGGCTCCAGAAAGGCAGTGGCCAGGCTGCGCGGCTGCTGCGGCCCCACCTCCGCCAGCAGATAGGAAGCGCGAGCCCGGCTGGCAAAGCTAGCCTGCTTGCCGCGCGGCGCCACGGTGGCGGCCGCTTCGATCAGGGCCGCGACTGCGGCTTTGGCAAAGGCGTCATCGCCCGCGAGGTTCCTCCGCAGCAGCTCGCGATCGATGCAGATATAGAGATAGAACAGCCCGGCCCCAAACTCCTGCACGCCGACGAAGCCGGCACCCGCATCATCGCTCCCGGCCCGGTCCTTCAGGTCGTCGACGGCGGTGTAATAGTCGTCCTCGACTACTACCCGATGGGTCGAGAGGGCGTGGGCGACCTGTACCGCGGCCTCCCGATTGAACTTGGGGTCGTCGGCCAGCATGCGACCGAACATGGCGACATCAGCGGCACCGTCCGTGCTGCGCAGGACCTCATCGGCCTTTGGCTCGATCTCTTCGCCCTGCAGCGCCCGGTCGGCCAAAGCGAAGGCGGCGGCGCGCTCTTCCGGCCCAATGAAGGCGAGCTGCTCGATCAGCACGGGGGGCAAGGACTCCTCGTCCGAGTCGCCCTTCTTCTTCCCCTTCTCCTGCAGCTTGCCGAAGACGTCCGCGATGCGCCGCGCCGTCTCCACCGCCTGCTCCTCCGCCATGCCGCCGTCGCGTAAGCGCCTGAGGATATCTTCACCGAAGCGCTGGGTGCGCTTGCCCATCCGCTCCCCCAGCGTCTCTGCGAAGACATCCGACTCGCGCCAAGCGCGCTTGAGCGATTGGGAGGAGACGCGCAGTCGCGGTGCGCCGCCGAACACGGCGGTCTTGGGCCGTCCGGTATCGTCCCGGTTAAGGTTGGCGGGTGGATAAGCGGTCAGCAGATGGAGCTGCAGGAAATCAGCCATGACGTTACCTCATGCGGAATGCGTTGCTGTCTCGGATCGATCAGTTTTTGCGTCGGCCGGACCCGTATCGGGGCTGGCAAAGCGGACGGCGTAGTAGTCGAAGACCCAGCGGCGGCGCGTCTTGTCACCCCAGTAGAGGATGGACCTGGCCAGGTCGCGGACATCGGCGCGCTGCCCCATGAAGCGCACCAGTCGGGTCATGGCGCGCTGCAGTTCCTCATCACCCTCGGACTGCAGCAGGCGGCGAAAACGTGCCTCGCTCAATTTGGCGCTATCGGCGGCGTCGAGCGATGTGCGCCCGATGCGTCGTGCGATGCGCTCGGGGTCGTGCTCGCGGACATGGCCAAGGACAGCAACCAAGGCCAGGGCACGCGTGCTCTCTCGGAGATCGGACGGCAAGCGCTGCAAGAGCGAAAGGGTTGCAGGGACGAAAAGCGCGTCCGTCGGCGTATGGCAACGGCGCAGCTCGGCCATGGCGGCGCGATCCATTCCCCTCTTCTTGCGCCGTCCGCGCGGATCCTCGGCTAGCTCAAGCCACCACTGATAGACTCGCTGAGGCACATCCGACTTTCCGCCGCCTGCATTCGTGCGGGCATTGGCGTAACTGTCATCGTGGCCGGTCGGTCCCTCGATCATGCCGTCTTCTCCAGAGTCTTGGCGCGATGACGTTCCTGCGCAGGCGTCATCAGGCTCAGGTGCTCGAACAGCTTGGCGCCCTGTTTGCCGCTGCCGCCCAGGATCGCGACCAGGCCGTAGCGCGCGCGAACAAGCCGCTCCATGGCTGTGTTCTCAAGTCCCTCGCTGGGCGCCTTCTCATCGAAGATATCAAGAGCGCTGCGCGACAACACCCGCGGCCAGGCGCGACGTTGCGCCTCGCCTGGGTTCTCGTCGTTGGGCGCGGCTTCGAGCCTATCGGCCAAGCTCCGCAGCGCGTCGAAGAACGCCATCTCCGTATCGCGCCAGAAGCGCTCAGTAATAAAGCTGAAGTCACCCGGGGCGTCCTTAGGGTTCTCGTAGAGGGCAGCCTTGACCGCGCGCGTCAGCTGGAAGGCAGCGATCTCGGCGGCAGCGACCAGGGCGCGCGCCAAGTCTTGCAGCGGTTCAGCCTTCTTCCTGTCGCTCACGTCGAAGAGCGGCATCTCGCTCTCGACCCAGCCGCGCGCCTTCATGTTGTCCATGTCGTAGCCGAAGACCGAAAGGCGCCAGCGCTTCATTGCTAGCAAACGTGGCTGTTCGAGAAGGTGACGCACGCAGGCGGCCGGTACCTTGCCTTCGCCGCCCCGGCTCATGGCCAGACCCAACCAGTCGCGGTAGCTGATGCCGCCCGGTTGCCCGTGGATGGGCAGCAGCGGTGGCGACTTGCCCGCCTTTTGCCGGTAGTGCGGCGTGAGGGGGTGCACCCAGCCTTCGTAGTTCGTACCGAAGTTCTTGATGCGGATCTGCCGCACCAACATCTCGTCTGCGCGGCCGGTCAGAGCGCAGGCTTCGCCCTCCGCCAGCGAAAAGATCAAGCGAATGCGCCGCGGCATGCCCCAATAGGCTTGTAGAGGATGGGCGTCGGCGGGCGTCGTCGGACGTCCGGTCTTGTCGGAAACGCGGGTGGCCCCCAGCCAAGGGAAAATGTGCTCGTGCTCGTTTGTTTGCGCCTCAACGCGACGTGCCTCGATCTGCTCCTGCGTCTCCACGTTCGGCCAAACGCGCCCCCAAAGGCTATCGCCCATCGCAGCTATCGCAGTGAGAGGGCCGCCGCCGCGCAAGGAGGTGCGATGGCCCTGGCCGCCGGAAGGGGCATAACCCTGCAGCGTAAAGAGCGCCATGGCCGCGGCCGCCCGGTTCAAGGCCGCAGCACCGCCGCGCTTGACGAAGATGTCGGTGTTGCGCCGCAGGGCGTTGTCGCCCGGCGCATCGATCAAGAGGGCGGAGGCCGACCGCTCCTCACCGGGAAAGTCGGCATCGTAGTCCTGTAGGAAGCACGGTCCGTCGCCGTCCAAGTCAAAGGCGAAGCTGACCGTCTCGAAAGCCTCGCGCAACGCCTCGGGATCCGGCGGTTGGTCACAAAGCTTGCGCCAGGCGCCATCGTTCTTCGGCGCGGCGGCCGTCGTCACCAGGCCGATAAGAAACTCGGTCAGCGCGGCGGTGAAGTCCGGCCGAGGCGCGGCAACCGCAACAAAGTGATCTCCATCGAGATCATCTGTGATCTGCCACGGTGCAATCCACTCGAGAGAGCCGGACCGCCGCCGGACTGGAATCCAGCGCTCGCGCAGCAAATTGAAAGGTGCTCGTTCTTCCGCCACAACAGCCCAAGATGGTGTTTTGAGAAAGCCTCAGATGCGTTCTGGAGTCCGGTCAATAGGCTCACTTTTCTGCATGGTATCGGGCATTCTCTTCTGGCCAGATCCATCACCGGTTCGTGGAGGAGCAGTCTCAATCTTGAGCGAAAGGCGCGCTTCAAGGTGTAGGCACAGGGACCGCAGAATCGAACTGGCCAGCTTGAGCAAACGAGACCACATTCACAAATCTCCTCACGATTTATAGCTGACGCTAGAAACTTCGAGTTTTTTCCCTGACGCATCAGGGATCAGAATACCGCGGACGCTAGGAACGGTTCATCTCCAAAGGCAGAGACCACTCCATCGCTATAGTCGCCTGTGAAGTATCGCGGCTGATCGATTTTCAGATTGGCTGCGGTCTGGGCACGATTGCGAGAATCAGCGCGATCAAGGCACGCAAGAGCGCCTCGAACCATCGGATGAGCAGGTTGAAGTTGTAACCGGCTGCGGCCAGGACGGCGTTGGCGCGGTCGCCGGCGCGACCTTTGAGGTAGTTGCGCTCCATGCGGTGCTCGGCCTTGAGGTGGCCGATCACCGGCTCGACGGCGGCCCGACGCTTCATCTCGCGGCGGATGGTCTTGGTGACGCGGCGCACCTGGCCGGAGAGCCAGACCCGGAACTTGTTTGGATAGTTGTGCCCACGATAACCCTTGTCGACGTGGATGCGGCGGGCTTCGACGCCGGTGAGTTTTTGCATCTCGGCGACGACAGGGCCGAGGCTGTGCCCATCGTAAGGATTGCCATGCAAGGCCTTTGTATGGAGCACGAACTGGCCGCCCTTGGGCTTGGTGACCGGGGTTGCGACACTGACCTTGCAGCCGAACTCGTAGGGGGCCTTGGCCTTACCCTTGCCAATGCACTCGACCTCAGGCGCGTGCCAGCTGTAGAGCTTCCAGCCGCGCTGGCGCTGTTTCTGGCGGCGGATCTGATCGGCGCGTGCCAGTGGGATGGCGAAGGCCTGGCGCAGCTCGGCGTCGTGCTCGGTCTTGCGCCGGATGTCGCGGACCAGCCGGCCGAGCCGAGTGCGCAGGAACTTGAGCTGGCGATTGTGACGCTTGAACTGCTTGGCATGGCTGTAACGCCCGGCCATCAGCGCGGCGCGCTTGGCGACCCGCGCATAGGACTGCCGCAGCGGCACATTGTGTTTCTTGGCTTGCTTGCCCAGCATGACGATCGCCTTGTGCAGCAGCCGCGCATCGGTCGGGAAGGCAACGGCCTTGGGCTGCACCGTCGTATCCACCGCCACGCGCTCCATGTCCTTGGAGCTAAGCGCTCCTGTCTTGTGCGCCACCGACAGACTTTCCTGCAGCAGGGCCGACAACTGCTCTTCACCCAGCCGCTGGCGCCAGCGGCTCAGTGAGGAACGATCGAACGGCAGCTTGTGGCAGAAGCTCTCCTCGCCGCAGAAGAACTGATAGTAGGGGTTCTCCAGCCAGCGCGCGCACAAGGCCTCATCCGACAGGTCATGCATGTGCTTGAGGATCAGAAGCCCGGCCACAAGCCGGCTCGGCAACGGCGGCTGGCCTGGGCCGGACCGGCAGACCGCGCTGAAGCGCCCATCGAGAAAGTCCCAGTCGATCTCCCGCGCCAGCCGCACCAGCGGGTGGCCGAGGTCGATGATCTCCTCCAAGGCTGGCCGAAACAGATCCTTGTGACGCTCGTCGCGCGGCTTGCTCATCGCTCGTTCCCAAGGCCCGAAGTCTGCCCCCGAGAGAATCACAAACCACTCAAATCAGGAATCCCAAATCGCAAGAAAATCCGCCTCATCACCCCACTTTCCTGCAAACTCGGCAACTTGCTCGCGGCTGATAAATCCTATCGATCAGAGGCTTGGGAGTTCTTCACGGACGACGCTATAGGGATTGGCGATTCGCTGCAACAGGAGGCTCAAGAAGCTCGATCTGATACTTGGAGCTGCCAGACTGCTAATCACGCGACAAGCGCATACCCATGCTCGGGCTGTAAGCGACGGTGACCAGCCGATCCCGTTTTCGACAGCGGCCATTCCAAAGGCCGCTTACTTCATCGTGCTCGAGAAGCACCAGAACCTTGCTCTCATCAAAGCGGCCCCATTCGGCCTTGGCTGCCTCCACTAGGGGCTTCATCTCAGCCGACCATTCCGCTTCACCATCTATCCAGTACTGGCGAGCCTGACATTCGCTGAGCCGCCAAGCCATCCATGGTGCGGCATCCCGCTGCCTCGGCGGGTCAGCCCAGGGCACGATGCGGCCTCCCTTCAGACATGCGAGACGCAACACGGTCATGGGCTCGCCCAGACGCGTCGGGGTATGAATGTCCGAGTCCCAGGCGCCGCTGTCGCGCACATAGCCTTTCGAGAAGTTGAGCACATTGTAGCGTGCGGCGCTTCGCTCAGCGCTCTCCCTGCCTTCAGCAACGAGCAGAGAGCCTGCCAAAGCCGCCGGCACCTTGCTTTCCGCCTCGACGTCATAGACTGCCTCGATCAGCGGACGTAGGCCCTCGGGGCTCTCGATTGCACGCCGGTGCTGCAAAGCCTTTACGGTCAGCCAGAGCCGGGCATGGTCCTTGTAGACCGCCGCAGCACGAGGAAAGAGCCGGCGGTACCAATTCGCGTCCGGCGCTTCCATGAGGGCGGGGGCGACGACCAGAAGTTCGCAAACGCTCCTCGGCCGCCGCCGTTCGTGGCGCCAGAGCCGACCGGCCCGCTGTATTACCAGGTCGACGGGCGCGAGGTCGCTAATCAAGACGTCGAAATCAAGATCCAGCGACTGCTCCACCACTTGGGATGCAACAAGGATACGGCCGCGACGCTGATCCGGCATGCTGTCTCGCCCGAAGGCAGCAAGCACCTCCCTCTCTCGCGCCAGACGGTCGGCCAATGCGTAGCGCGCGTGGAAGACCAGTGGCGAGAGATCTTGCCGTTCGAGCACCTCCGCGGCAGCGAGCACGTCATCGACCGTGTTGCGGATATAGGCCACCGCGCAGCCTGCGCGGGCGGCGTCGACTACTTCCACCAAAGCGGCATCCGGCGTTGCCAGAAAGCGCACAGGCAACACACGGTTACGTGTGGCCGTGACCGGCGTTGCCTGCTGATCGTTGCTGGAGACCAGCGTGGCCAGCGGATAGGTCGTTTCGCTCGAAGAGGGGTCTTCGAGAAGCGCGCCGGCTGCTTCCCCTAGGCCCTTTCGGAAGGCGGCCACGTAACGCTGACGCATATCCGCCGGCAGGGTGGCAGAAAGTAGCACGGCCGAGCCCCCAAGCGAGGCCTGAAGCTCCAGCAGCGTCGCGATCTCTTGCTGGACGTAAGCGTCATAGGCATGGATTTCGTCCAAGATCAGAACACGCTGGCTAAGGCCCAGCAGTCGCAGGGACTGGAACTTACTGGGCAGGACCGAAAGAATGGCTTGATCGACCGTCCCCACGCCGACATCGGCGAGAAAGGTGCGCCGGCGATCATCGGCGATCCAGTCGGCGCAGGCGGCAGATGCCGTCACGTCCTCGTCGGCCGCTGAGGCAGGGGACGCGATACCGCCATAGGCCTGCTCCAGCCAGCCTGCATTCAGCCGCATCTCCCGGAAGCGCGGATGCAACGCGCGGGCGCCATGGGCCAGGGCACAGGACGGTTGCGTCTCTGATACGAAGAGATTGGCATAGACGTCAGCCAGTCGATCGAACATGGCGTTCGCTGTGGCCATAGTCGGGAGCGCGACATAAAAGCCGGCCGCGCGGCCCGCAGCCATCAGGCGATGGGCCAGCATGATTGCCGTTTCCGTTTTGCCGCTGCCGGTGTCGTCTTCAATCAGCGCCAGAAACGGACCGTCAGGCAGGGCGACGCGCTCAGCCCAGGTCTGCATTGGCCTCGGAACGAAATCTCCACTGGTTCGATGCTGCTGTCGGAAGAGCGCTTCGTAGCCGCCCGCGACAGTGCTTCTCGACGGTAGCACGCCTGACACGGAAATCGCGTTCTCCGCCCGCGGCAACGCGAAGTCCTGCCAATAGGCTTCAAGCGAAGGGCCCGGTGCCACATAGGGGAAGCAAGCTTGGTTGGAGCCGAGCCAATCGCAGAGCACGGCAAAACCGGCCAAGGGAAAGGAGACCGACTTGGCCGCATCTTCTTCGATCTCAAGCGGCTCTGCCTCCTGGAGAAAGAGCGCCCGCATTGCCTCTACGAAACCTCGCGCGTGGGCCGTCGCCACACCGCCGAACAGCCGTTCGACTTCGACGGTCGAGAAGGCTGGTCTCTCGACGGGCGTACCGTGGTGCCCGAAGACCGCTCCGACCAAGACATCGACTGCGTAAGCGTCAGTCGCAATGGCCCCCGCGACATCAGCCAGCGCATTGTCCCATAGCACGTGGGACGCGCGGCTGTGCCCCAAGTCAGGCAGAGAAGAGAGCTCGCCAAGAAATGGCGGGTAGCTTTGGGGCGCCTTGGCTTGGAAGGGCTTCGAGAACTTGCCGAGGTCGTGAAGCGCTAGAAGAAAGCAGAATAGCGCCTCCGTTTCGGGACCATCGAGCCCCAGCCGATCGAACAGACTGTCTAGCCGATCATTTCTGCGGAGCAGCACCTGGCCGACAGCCGCGACATCTAGCGAGTGATAGACAAGCGGATGCCATGGGACGTGCGCGGCCGCACCGCCGGGCAGCGGTTTTGGCTGGGCCTTGCCCCAATACTGTAGAAGGGAACCGTTCACTTACAGATGAAATCGAGCCGGGAGCACGATCTTCAGTCTGGTTCAGTCGCACCAGGAGAGCCAGCAGAAAGACGATACAAGTGAGGATTAGCCTCAGCCTACCCTTTCGATCAGCCAATCGTAGAGACCGGCTTTGACGGCGGCTTCGGCGAGGCGCTCGCCGGCCCAGATCTGCAGCCTGTCGTCCTCAGCCGTTGAGAGGCTGCCCTTCGGGCTATGGCAGACGAAGAAGAAGCGTTGGCAACTGCCGTCGCGCCGGTAGCGGTCAAGGTAGTCGTCCAGCACTGACTGATTCGCTTTGGACTTGACCTGCACGAAGGCCTTCTCGCCGGTAGTCGGCTGCTCGAGGAGGAGGTCGACATCGGCCAAGGTGCCGCCGAGACGAGTGAGCCGCTGCCAGCCGGCACGGCTGAAGATGAGATCGACCAGCGTCTCGAAGTCGGCCCAGTGCAACGCGGCAATCATCTCGGCAGCCACCTTTGTCATGGCGTCCCGCGCCGAGCGCGCTTTGGCAACGACAGGCTCCTCCTCACCATTGATGCGGCGGACGAGATAGTCGGCCGCACTTACGCTGCAGATGGTCTGGCGATACGAGGAGACCTGCGTCAGTCGCGTGCTGAGGCTCTCGAAGCTGAGCGGGCGACCACCTGCGTCGCACTTGCGCCAACCGTCGATGGTCCGGCGCTTTCGCGCGCCCTGGCCCTCTTCTTCGGGGCCGAGCCAGGTGACCCCCGGCTCGGCAAAGGCCCACCAAAGATGGCGGTCGGCGAAGGTAATCCAGAGACAGTCGGCGCCGAGCGTATAGAAGTCCCTGATCTCGCGCATGCCGTCTCGGGCTTTGCCGAGACTACGTCCCTCTCGCATCAGGACGTCGATGACGCCATCCCAATCGCCGCGCATGCAGAGCTCATGCGGGACCGTGCGATAGCCGAAATGCAGCTCGCCTATCTCTATTGAGACATCCGCCCAGCGCCCGCCCTGGCCGAGCTTGATGTAGCGGACCTCCTTGGGTGCGATCTTCTCCATCCTGGTGCATCCTCTTCCTGTCGGGGGGCCCGACTGATTGCTTGCCGGGCGGAGCAAGTCCAGCGAAAAACGAGACTCATAGTCTGTAGACTAAAAGTAAACAAAACCGCTTCGCTCGCTTCATGGATGTGCGCCGGCGGGTGGGTCGAAACGTCAAGAAGTTCCGGCAAGAGAGTGGCCTCTCGCAGGAAGGCTTGGCCTTCGAGTGCGGGCTGCACCGCACCTACATCAGTGGTGTCGAGCGCGGCGTGCGCAATCCCACGGTCCTGGTCCTGGAGCAGATCGCCAAGGCACTTAAGATCCCGGCCGCGCGGCTGCTCGACTAAGCAGCTCGAACAGCATAACGGGTCTGTTCTGGCTCATTGTATCTCTCGTCGAATTCGTCTGGACTTGCCGACCAATGGACGCCTTCGTTGCCGCCCGAGGCGAGGGAAGAAGCGATGGATGCGGACGACCGGGAGCTGTTCCGTCACTTGATGGCCAGGGCCACCGTCATGCTGGAAGACGCTGCCGGTTTGGCGGTAGAGGGCCACTCCTTACAGATCTCGCAATACCGGACGATCGAACTTGCCGGCCAATTGCAGACTGCGGCGAGGGATGTCGGCGCTCTCACCGAAGCGGCGGCGATTGTCGCATCGCGCGGCATTAACCAGGAAGATTGAAAGCCGAAAACTCGGGTCGGAAAGAACTGGACTTCCTGCGCAAAGGAAGCGTCACTGGGTGTCAGCAAAGGCATGGGCTGTCTCAAAAAACTTCGATGAGGCGCCCCGCCCGCCCGGTCGCTCGACTGACCGGGCTTGGGCCGGTGGAAGCGCTGCAACCTCGCAGTGCAGGGTCGAAAGGACACCACCATGCCCAAGCTCAGCGATACCCAGCTTGTCATTCTGACCGCCGCCGCCCAACGTGAGAGCGGCGCGGCGCTGCCCCCTCCGGCTTCTCTCAAGGCCAAGGGCGGAGCACTCGCCGCCGTGCTCAAGAGCCTCCGCAAGCGGGGCCTGCTGGAAGAGCGGCCCGCCACGACGAACGACGAGGCCTGGCGCGAAAACGAAGACGGCCGGCCCGTCACCTTGGCGATCACGAGCGCAGGCTTTGAAGCGATCGGGATTGACGCCAAGCCGAACTCGGATGCCACAACGACAGCCGGCGCAGCAACGGCAACAGTGCATCGCGCCGGCACCAAGCAGGCGATGTTGATCGATCTGCTTCAGCGCAAAGACGGCACCACCCTCGACGAGATGGTCGCGGCCACGGGCTGGCAGGCCCACTCGGTGCATGGCGCCATGAGCGCGGCCCTCAAGAAGAAGCTTGGTCTCGCGATCACCTCGGAGAAGATCGAGGGTCGCGGCCGCGACCATCTCGCCGAGGGTGCGCGAGGATAACCGCCATGACAGAGAAACGAATTGAACCGGCCGCGGCGGAAGAGGGTGTTTACGTCAGTCCCTATCTGCTGCGCCCATGCCGCAGCTACGCGCAGGTCCTTCGCGACCTGAAGCGTCGAACGGCGCACGAGTTGAGCGTTCCAAGTGAGCGGGCCGGAGCCGCGTCACCCCGAGCGCTGCAACGCCCATGACCACAAAGCCAGAGAACGCCGCACTCGGCGAGCTCGATCGGGCAGCGCTGGTGGAAGCCTGGCAGGCAACTCACGGCCGCCCGCCTCCGCGCGGTCTCGGGAAGCGGCTGCTGGCGCTCGCCGCGACCTATCATCGCCAAGCGGAGATGGAGGGCGGTCTCAAGCCGGACATCCGGAAGCGCCTGGAGCGGATTGCCGCCGGCAAGCCCGATCGGCCACTGCGCGAGGTCCGGACATCGTCCCGCAAGGCTCCCGCGGCAGGCACCCGTCTGCTGCGGGAGTGGCAGGGCGAGAGCCATGTCGTCGAGGTGCTGGAGGATGGCGTCCTCTATCGTGGCCAGGCCTACCGCTCGCTCTCCGAGGTCGCCCGCAACATCACCGGGGCCCGCTGGTCGGGGCCGCGCTTCTTCGGTCTGTGAGGCGCCATGAAGCACTGCGCCGTCTATACCCGCAAGTCGACCGAAGAGGGTCTGGAGCAGGACTTCAACTCGCTCCAAGCCCAGCGGGAGGCCTGCGAAGCCTTCATCAAGAGCCAGACGCACGAGGGCTGGCGCCTTTGCAGGACGGCTTACGACGACGGCGGCTACTCGGGCGGCAGCCTGGAGCGCCCGGCCTTACAGCGTCTGCTGGCCGACATCGAAGCCCGCAAGCTCGACGTCGTCGTGGTCTACAAGGTCGATCGCCTGACCCGCTCGCTGGCCGACTTCGCCAAGATCGTCGAGCGCTTCGATGCTGAGAGCGTGTCCTTCGTCTCGGTGACCCAGCAGTTCAACACCACCACCTCCATGGGGCGCCTTACCCTCAACGTGCTGCTTTCCTTCGCCCAATTCGAGCGCGAGGTCACCGCCGAGCGCATCCGCGACAAGATCGCCGCCTCCAAGCAGAAGGGCATCTGGATGGGCGGCCCGGTGCCCTTGGGCTACGACGTCGAAGACCGGAAACTGATCGTGAACCCGGCCGAGGCCGAGATCGTCCGTCAACTCTTTGCTCTCTATCTCCAGCTGGGGACGGTGCGGCGCCTCAAGGAGGAAGCCCTGCGGCTGGGTCTCACGACGAAGCGACGGACGATGCGCAACGGCCTGGCGGTCGGCGGCGGACCCTTCGAACGCAGCAGCCTCTACCGACTGCTCTCCAACCCTATTTACATCGGCCGCCTGCCCCATCGCGGCGAAAGCTATCCCGGGCAGCACGAGGCCATCGTCGACACCGAAACCTTCGAGGCAGCGCAAGCCCAGCTGCAAACCAACGCGGCGACGCGCAGCACGAAACGCAACGGCACCTCCCCCTCCTTGCTTGCCGGCCTGCTGTTCGACGAGACGGGAGATCGGTTCATCCCAAGCCACGCGGTCAAGCAGGGGCGGCGCTACCGCTACTACATCTCCAACAGCCTGATGCGCGACGCCAGCAAACATCCGGACGGCTGGCGTCTCAAGGCGGCGGAGATCGAAGGCACGGTCTGCAATGTCCTGATCGACTGGCTAAGCGATGGTGCTGCGCTGGAGCGAGCCCTTGGCCAGGAAGCACTCGTCAAGCTGCTCTCATCCCCTCGGGAACGAACGACACTGACTGAGACGCTGCTGCACGGGACTTTTCCCGCCAAGCGCCGCCTCGTCCAGGACATCCTCGCGTGCATTGAGCTGAGCGACCGTGCGATCGCCATTACCGTCAGACGAGACCGCTTGGTCCTTCGGCTCGGCTGCGCTGCGCCGGCCGGAGAGAACCTGGAGATCCATCGCATCGTCCGGCCGCTGGCGCTGCGCCGCCGCGGGGTCGAGCGGAAGATCGTGCTTTGCGAAGGTACGGGCTCGGATGGAGCCGCGGACCCGCAGCTGCAGCTGTTGGTGGCGCAGGCCCATCACTGGAACGCGATGTTGGTCCGAGGGCAAGCGAGCACCGTTCGCGCCCTCTCGAAGCAGGTGGGTGTGCTGGAATATGAAATCAGCAGAGTTCTCGCGCTCGCCTATCTCGCCCCGGACATCGTCGAAGCCATCCTCGAGGGGCGCCAGCCGATCGAGCTGACGGCGAATAAGCTCAAGCGCATCGGCAGCCTGCCGCGCGCTTGGCCGGCGCAGCGAGCCCTGCTCAGCTTCCCTGCGCGCGCATCCTAGGACCGCTCTCGGGCCACTTCCCGCCAGTCTGGACGCCGAAAACAGGCCGTAGAGACGCATGGCCCTTTCCGCGCTATCTCGCCCACAGAGACGCGTCTCTGGGAGTCACTCCCAGCGAAAACTCGCTGACTTTCCGTGGGTTAGCCGCCGTCTCCCGGAACGCCCCATATCCGCGAGACCGCGTGGTGGGCCCGGCAGGGCTCGAACCTGCAACCAGACCGTTATGAGCGGCCGGCTCTAACCAATTGAGCTACGGGCCCGTCAGGGTGCAACGCTGAT
>JANQIA010000092.1 GCA_028282405.1 Rhodovibrionaceae bacterium | reverse complement strand
ACCTTGATCTCGCTCGCCTCGAGCTCGGAGCGTGCCTGGTCGAGCGCGCCCTGCAGCGTGTCGCGGTCGCTGCGCATATCGTCCAAGCTGGCGGTGCGCTGGTCGAGCTCGGCGGTCACTTGCACATTGGCCGTTTCGGTCGTCGCCAGGCTGCGCTCGCTGTCCTCGAGCGCTGCGGTGAGCTCGGCAACCTTCATCGTTAGAAGATCGCGCTCGCTGACCAAGGCATCCAGCGTCTCGTCCTTGGTGCGCAGCCGCTCGAGCAGTTGCTGATGCGCGCTGTCGGCTTCCAGCTTTGCAGCCTGGATGCGCTCCAGCTTGGTCTTCATGTCGGCGATATGATCGCGCAGTAGCACGGTCTGGCCCGCCAAGCCGCGCAAACCGTCCAGGAAGCTGGCGAACTTACTCTGATCGCCAGGTGCAGCGGCGGGTTGGCCGCTCTCCTGCGCGTCCGGGTCGTTGCCGTCGCTCTCTGGTGCATGCTGCAGAAGCGCGAGAAGCTGAGCCTGGTTGGCATCGAGCGCGCCAGTCAGCTCGACGAAGCGTACCTCATAGTCGCGGATCTCGTCCAAGAGCTCGGCATAGTCGGCCTTGGATTGCGCGATCTGCTGGTTCTTGTCGGCGACCACCGTGGTGAGATGCACCGTTCCCAAGGTGCCCGACAGCAGCCATACCGCGGCAACCATGCCGGTCGCGGCGACGATTTTCTGGCTGCGTGCTGTAATCCGAAGATAGCGGACACGGCCGTCGGTCCGCAGAATCAACTCGCGCGGCACGAAATAGCTATCCAAGCGGGACAGCGCGCGCCGCAGACCGTTCTGTTTAGAGGCTTGGTTCGGCTTTTTGCCGTCCTCGCTCCCGGATTTGTTCAGCCCTTCCGACATTGCCAACTCCGACCTCTTCGTGCTCCTGTCCGATCCCCAAAGCACGCTCCGCGTGCTACGGCATCGGCCTTGGTGCGGCCTTCACGGCCGAGCGATCCGGTCGGGGGAAAGCGTCGACAACCCGGATTGCACCAGCCCCGCTCCAGGTTGCTTTTCGACCTGGGGGACGCCTCGATGGCGACCGCCCGTCCGACCCGATCAAAACAATACCGAACCCCGCGGCTATTCCCGTTCACCGCCCTGTTCGACAGACCCGATATTCTACCCTTCGACACGATTAAACGCCATTAAACGGGCGTTTTTCGCATGGCGCGGTAACCTATCGACGCAGCGAATATGGCGCAAGATTTGGCGAGGCACGTGGAATTCTATTTTTGCGTTAGTTGGTTATCTGATGCTGTGAGTTTAAGCGAGGCCTGTTAACCATACGTAAAATCACGCGAAACCGTACTTCTATTAAGAACGAACCGCAGGCCTTGCTCTGGCGTGGCGGCCTTACTATGGTCCGGCGCTAGGCTGCAAAATCTGAAATTCGAACTGAGGAAAAGGCCATGTCCGGGCCCCTGTTTTCCGGATCGCTGACCGCACTGATCACGCCCTTTCGCAACGGCGCCGTGGACGAGGAGGGCTTTCGCCGCTTCGTCCAGTGGCAGATTGACGAGGGCACGGATGCGCTTGTCCCCTGCGGCACGACCGGTGAATCCCCAACCTTGAGCCATGAAGAGCACCGGCGGGTGACGGAGATCTGCATCGAGGTGGCAAAGGGCCAAAGACCGGTGATTGCCGGCTGCGGCTCGAATTCCACGGACGAGGCGATCGCTCTCACCAAGCATGCCGAGGAGGCTGGGGCCGATGCGGCGCTGATCGTGACACCTTACTACAACAAGCCGACGCAAGAGGGGCTGTACGCGCACTACAAGGCGATTCACGACGCCACCGATATACCGATCCTGATCTATAACATCCCGGGGCGGTCGATCGTCGACATGTCGCTCGAGACGATGGCCAGCCTCGCGGAGCTGCCGAATATCGTCGGCGTCAAGGATGCGACCTACGATCTGGCTCGGCCGGCGCGCCAGCGTCGGCTCTGCGGCACGGCGTTTTGTCAACTAAGTGGCGAAGACGCCACCGTGGTTCCCTTCCTCTCTCAGGGCGGTCACGGCTGTATCTCAGTGACGGCGAATGTCGCGCCGCGCATGCTTAAGGACATGCACGATGCGTGGAAAGCCTGTGACATACCGCAGGTCCAGAGCCTCAACGATCGTCTGACGGAGCTGCATGCGGCCTTGTTCGCCGAGAGCAGCCCAGGGCCGGTGAAGTTCGCGGCCAGCCTGCTCGGTCTCTGTGACGATGAGCTCCGCCTACCGCTGGTTCCCATCAAGGATGCGACCCGACAGCGCGTCCGCGATGCCATGCGGGAAGCGGGTTTGGTTAACTGACCCGACCGGCGCCGTTGGTGCGAAAGCGATCTCCCCATGCCTGCAGCTCAACAGGTCGCCGTGCAAAACCGGCGCGCGCGCCACGAGTACCTCATCGAGGATAGCGTCGAGGCCGGCTTGGTCCTGATGGGGTCCGAGGTGAAGTCTCTGCGCGCCGGCAAGGCCTCGCTGGGTGAGGCCTACGCGGGGGAGCAGAGCGGTGAGCTCTATCTGCTCAATGCGCACATCGCCGAATACGGCCCGGCCAACCGCTTCGGGCATAGCCCAAAGCGCGCCCGCAAGCTGCTGCTGCACAAGCGGGAAAGAGATCGTCTGCTCGGCCAGATCCGGCGGGACGGCTACACGCTGGTGCCGCTCGCCATCTACTTCAACGACCGGGGCATCGCTAAGCTGACGCTCGGATTGGCCCGCGGCAAGAAGAAGGCGGACAAGCGGGAAGCTGCAAAGCAGCGCGACTGGCAGCGGGAAAAGAGCCGGATTCTGAAGGCGCAGGGCTGATCGCGTCGCCCCGGTTCTGCCTAAGCTTCGATCGTGTCCCGCTGGGCCAAGACGGCGTCGAAGACATCCTCGAACATCGGCGCGGTCAGCCGGCCGGTATTCGTATTGTAGCGGGAGCAGTGGTAGCTGTCGGCCAGCAGGAGGCCCTGCGGCAGCCGGTGCAGGGCGCCGTGGCCGAAGCGATAGGCCGACTTGCGCAGGCCAAGCGCCGACAAGATCGCCCCATGGGCGATGCCCCCCAGCGCCAGCAGCGTCGTCAGCCGGGGCAGGGCCTCGAACTCGGACTTGAGAAAGCCGTTGCAGGCCTTGATTTCCGGCCCTTCAGGCTTGTTTTGCGGCGGCACGCAGCGCACGGCATTGGTCACCCGGCAGCCGATCAAGGTCAGGCCGTCGTCTTTGCGCTTGTCGTAGGTCCCGCTCGCCAAGCCTTTCTTGACCAGGGTGGCATAGAGCAGGTCGCCGGCGTAGTCGCCGGTGAAAGGGCGGCCCGTCTTGTTGGCCCCGTGGAGGCCCGGGGCGAGGCCGACGATCAGCAGCCAGGCGTCGTCCTGGCCGAAGCTCGGCACCGGCGCGTTGAAGTACCCCACATGCGTGGCGCGATTGGTCTGGCGGAACTCGCGGAGGCGTGGGCAGTGCGCGCAGTCGGCCTCGGGCTGCGCAAAGGTCATCGACGGCTGGGCACCCGGGCCCGGCTGAGAGGGTTACTGCCGAGGATCGTCCTCATCATCCTCGTAGTCCTCTTCCTCCTCATCGTCGTAGTACTCGTCTTCGTCCTCGTACTCTTCCTGCTCTTCGGGCCGCTGGCGCCGCGCCGAACGATCGCCGCCGCCCTGCCGGGCGATACGTTCCTCCATGTCGGCCAAATCGACGAAGATATCGGCTTGTCGCCGAAGCTCGTCGGCAATCATGGGCGGTTGGGAACGGATGGAAGAGACCACGGTGACGCGGACGCCTTTGCGCTGCACGGCTTCGACCAGCCGGCGGAAGTCCCCGTCGCCGGAAAAGAGCACGATGTGATCCAGCTTCTCCGCCATCTCCAGCACGTCGATGGCCAGCTCGATATCCATGTTGCCCTTGATCTTGCGCCGACCGGAGGCGTCGGTGAACTCCTTCGTCGGCTTGGTGACCATGGTATAGCCGTTGTAGTCGAGCCAATCGATCAGCGGCCGTATTGGGGAGTATTCCTGATCCTCCACCAAGGCAGTGTAGTAATAAGCGCGGACCAGGCGACAGTCCTTGTCGAAGACTTGGTAGAGTCGCCGATAGTCAACGTCGAAACCCAAAGTTCGGGCCGTGGCGTAGAGATTGGCGCCGTCGATGAAGAGCGCGACGCGTTCTTCAGCGTAAAACCGCATAGCGAGCCTTTCTTTGTGGTCTGCCGGCGAAGGCAAAGAATCTCTTCGATTTCCGACTGACCAAATGAGATTAAGTCTATTGCTGATCGGGTTATTTTCTTGTTAGGTGGCATTGGTATACCGATTTGGCAAGTCACTCGCTCCCCGGAACTCTCAATGGTCTTTATTGGTCTGGGCTCAAACCTGCCGGGCCCGCAGCACGCTGCGCCGAGAGAGGTCTGCGAGGCAGCCTTGGCCATGCTCGAAAGGGACGGGCTGACTCTCCGCCGCCGCTCTTCCTGGTACGCGTCTGCGCCGGTACCGCCGTCGGCTCAGCCTTGGTTCGTCAACGGCGTTGTCGCCGTGGAAACGGAGCGAACGCCCGAGGAGGTTCTCAGCCGGTTGCATGATATCGAGGCGGCTCTGGGCCGCCAACGCAGCGGCACGCGCAATGAAGCGCGCGTTCTGGACTTGGATATCATAGACTTCGACGGCCTGGTGCGGCCGGCCCCCGCGCGCCCGGAATTGCCGCATCCGCGCTTGGCAGGGCGCGCCTTCGTGCTCATGCCGCTGGCCGAGATCGCCCCGGCCTGGCGGCATCCGGTCACGGGCGAGACGATCGCCCAGCTTATCGAAGCCTTGCCGCAGGACGGCCAATGTCGCCGTTTGCAGCCCTAGGGGAAGAACCCGTTCGGCGGTAGCAAATCCTTGAGCTTTCCGGGCTATCAGCCTACATAGGCGTAGATTCAAGACATCACCTAAGCAGGAGCGTGAGCGGCCATGGCCCGTGTCACAGTCGAGGACTGCGTCGAGCAGGTCCCGAACAGATTCGATCTCGTGATGATCGCGGCGCAGCGCGCCAGGCAGATTTCGGCCGGAGCGCCGCTGACCCTCGATCGGGACAACGACAAAAACCCGGTCGTGGCGCTGCGGGAAGTTGCGGACGTCAGCGTCGACAAGGAAGAGTTGCTCGAGGCCGTGGTTTACGGCTTGCAGCGTCACCACGAAGTCGATGAGCCCGAAGAGGAAGAGCTGGTCGAGTTCGACCTGATGACGGCCGAGCTGAGCTCCGGGCCGGCCTCGGGCGTGACCGTTCCCAATCCGGCGGACGACGAAGAATCCGTCTGAGTCCAGGCATTTCAGGGTCTCGTCAGCCGCGCGGCACTTGGCCGCGGGCGGCGCGCTTCTTATCCTTGCTCTGGTAGCCTTCGTTGTGGTGCCGGTCCAGCAAGGGAGCGCGTAAAGCGCGATGATGCGGCAGTTCGAGCTTGTAGAGCGCGTTGCGGCCTATGAACCGGCCGTCGACGAGGACTTGCTGAACCGCGCCTACGTCTATGCCATGCAGAAGCACGGCACCCAGACCCGTGCCTCGGGCGACCCCTATTTCTCCCATCCCCTGGAAGTGGCCGGTATCCTTACTGGTCTGCGGCTCGACAGCGCCTCCATCGCGACCGCGCTGCTGCACGACGTGGTCGAGGACACCGACGCCACGCTGGAGGAGATCGAGCGCGGCTTCGGGCCGGAGATCGCCCGCCTCGTCGACGGGGTCACCAAGCTCGGCAAGCTCGAGCTGCAATCCGAGCAGAGCAAGCACGCCGAGAACTTCCGCAAGCTGCTCCTGGCGATGTCGGAGGACATTCGCGTGCTGCTGGTCAAGCTCGCCGACCGGCTGCACAACATGCAGACGCTGCACTACGTGAGCTCGGCGGAAAAGCGCAGCCGCGTGGCGCGCGAGACCATGGAGATCTATGCACCGCTGGCCGAGCGGATTGGCATGCAGCGCTTCAAGGACGAGCTTGAAGACCTCGCCTTCCAGTATCTCTATCCCGAGGCCCGGGAATCGGTCATGGCGCGCCTGGCCTATCTGGAGGACGAAGGCGGCGACCTAACGCAGAAAATCGTCGAGCGTTTGCGGCGAGACTTGGCGGAGGAGGGCATTGAGGCCGCTGTTTTCGGCCGCCGCAAGTCGCCCTTTTCGATCTGGCGCAAGATGCAACGCCGCGATGTCGCCTTCGAGCAACTGGCCGATATCATGGCCTTCCGCATCATCGTCGATGATGTCGCCGACTGCTACCGCGCCTTGGGTGTGCTGCACGGCCGCTATTCCGTGCTGCCGGGGCGCTTCAAGGACTACATCTCCGTTCCCAAGCCCAACGGCTACCGCTCCCTGCATACGGGGATCTTCGGCCCCGAGCGCCAGCGGATCGAGGTGCAGATCCGCACGCGCGACATGCACGAGATTGCCGACTACGGCGTCGCCGCCCACTGGCACTATAAGGAGAAGGGCGACCGCAAGGATGCGCCGCAATGGGAGGGGAAGCAGTACGGATGGGTCCGGGAACTGCTGGAAATCCTGGAACACGCCTCCAACCCGGACGAGTTCCTCGAGCACACCAAGCTCGAGATGTTTCAGGACCAGGTCTTCTGCTTCACCCCGAGGGGCGAGCTGATCGCCCTGCCGCGCGGCGCCACGCCGATCGATTTCGCCTATGCCGTCCACTCGGAGGTCGGCAACAACTGCGTCGGCGCCAAGGTCAACGCCCGCATGGTGCCGTTGCGCACCAGCCTGAAGAACGGCGACCAGGTCGAGGTCATCACCTCAAAGGCTCAGCGCCCCTCGCCGGACTGGGAGAACTTCGTCGTCACCGGCAAGGCGAAGTCGAATATCCGCCGCTTCATTCGCCAAGAGCAGCGGCAGCAGTTCACCCAGCTCGGCCGGCAGATCATCGAGAAGGCCTTCCGCAAGGAAGGCTATGACCTGACCGAGAAGGCGCTGCAGTCGGTTCTCAAGAAGTTCCAGGCCGCCAACGTCGAGGACTTGGAAGCGCTGGCCGGACAGGGGCACATCAGCGGGCGCGAGGTGCTGCTGGCGGTGGTGCCCTCGCTGCGGGAGAAGGAGCGGGAAGGGAAGAAGAACCAGAAGGTCGTCCCGCTATCCCGTGCGAGAAAGAAGAAGAACTCGGGCCATGCGGCGGTGCCGATCAAGGGGCTCATCCCCGGCATGGCGGTCCATTTCGCCAACTGCTGCCATCCCCTGCCGGGCGACCGCATCGTCGGCATCGTCACGACCGGCAAGGGGGTGACGGTGCATACGATCGACTGCGACACCCTGGCGAACTTCCAAGACGCGCCCGAGCGCTGGGTCGATCTGGCTTGGGAGACCGACAGCAGCGAGGAGCCCTTTGTCGGCCGCCTGCATCTGATCGTGACCAACGAGCCTGGGGCTCTCGGCAGCCTCTCGACGGTCATCGGCAAGAGCGCCGGCAACATCACCAATCTCAAGTTCACCAACAGGAAGACGGACTTCTTCGAGATGCTGGTCGACATCGAGGTGACCGACGTCAAGCATCTCAGCAACATCGTGGCGGCTTTGCGCAGCATGCCGGCAATCAGCTCGGTGGAGCGTGCGCGAGGCTAGGGCGCAAGGCGGTAGGCTGAGAGCCAGGACAAGCGTTGCGCGTATAGCCGATATGCGGGGCGGACGGCTTCTACAGCAATTTTGGTGTTATCATGTCAGCTCTACACAACAGAGCAGGCCGCGGGCTGAACGACAAAGGACGGATGCATGCGACACCTTCGACTGGGCGTGAACATCGATCACGTGGCGACCATTCGGAACGCCCGCGGCGGGCGTCATCCCGACCCGCTGCGTGCCGCCTTTGTCGCAGCGCAAGCCGGCGCCGACGGCATTACGGCTCATCTGCGGGAAGACCGTCGCCACATTGCCGATGAGGACATTGCGCGCCTGGTCAGCGAGCTGAGCCTGCCGCTCAACTTGGAGATGGCGGCGACGGATGAGATGCTGGAGATCGCCCTGCGGCACCGGCCTCATGCCGCCTGCATCGTTCCCGAGAAGCGGCACGAGCTGACCACCGAGGGCGGCCTGGACGCGCATGGCGGCAGCAACAGCTTCAAGCGCTATGTCGACAAGCTGGGCGAAGCGGACATCCGCGTCTCCCTCTTCATCGACCCCGACCTAAAACAGCTCGACGCTGCCAAGATGCTTGGCGCCCCTGTGGTCGAGCTGCATGTCGGCGCCTACTGCGAAGCCTACCTGGACGACCCGACCAGCCCGGCCGCCAAGCAAGAGTTCGCCAAGATCGAAGCGGCCGCAGCCCACGCCGAGGCGCTCGGGCTGGAGTGCCATGCCGGCCACGGTCTCACGTTCGATACCGTCGGCCCTGTCGCCGGCATCCCGACCATCGTCGAGCTGAACATCGGCCACTTCCTGATTGGCGAGGCGATCTTCAGCGGCCTGGACAGTGCCATCCGGCGGATGCGGGCCCTGATGGATAAGGCGCGCGCCGAGGCCGTCGGCTCGCGCAGCGCCTAGCGCGGCCTCCAGCAGCGACGCCCGGGCAGCCATGATCATCGGGATCGGCAACGACCTCATCGATATTCGCCGCGTCGAGCGTACGCTCGAGATGTTCGGCGAGCGCTTCACCCATCGCGTGTTCACCGAGGTCGAGCGGCAGAAGTCCGATCGTCGGCGTTTGCGCGCGGCCAGCTATGCCAAGCGTTTCGCCGCCAAGGAGGCCTGCGCCAAGGCTCTCGGCACCGGCGTGCCGCGGCGCGGCGTGCACTGGCAGCACATGGGTGTGGTCAATCTGCCCAGCGGGAAACCGACCTTGGCCCTGACCGGCGGTGCCGCCGAGCGGTTGCTTGAGCTGACCCCTGAGGGCATGACGGCGCAGATCGATTTGACCATCACCGACGACTTTCCTCTGGCCCAGGCCATCGTGCTGATTTCCGCGGTTTCCAGCAGCGGATCCTGAGGCTATACAGCGGGGCGAAGAGCGAGCCCCACAGCGAGACAATGGACCCTGACAAGAGCGCCAACGGCCTGCCGGAAGGGCGAGGCCCCAAGGATGCGAGCGACGCTGCGCACAGCAAAGGCGGCGGAATCGGCGAGACGATTCGCACGATCATCTACGCTGTCCTGATTGCCGGCGTGCTCAGGACCTTCCTGTTCGAGCCCTTCTCGATTCCCTCCGGCTCCATGAAGCCGACGCTTTTGGTCGGCGACTACCTTTTCGTCTCCAAGTGGTCCTACGGCTACAGCCGCTACTCCTTTCCTTTCGGCCTCGGCTTTTTCGACGGCCGCATTTTCGGCGACGAGGAAGAGGTGGAGCGCGGGGACGTCGTGGTCTTCCGCAAGCCCACGGACACCGACACCGACTTCATCAAGCGCATCGTCGGCCTACCCGGCGATCGTGTGCAGGTCATCGAAGGCCGGCTCTATCTCAACCAGGAGATGGTTGAGCGCGAGCGCCTCGGCGAACGGGAGGTCATGTCGGCCTTCGGTCGGCCGACCATGCTGACAGAGTATCGTGAGACCCTGCCTGGCGGCCGGCAGCATCTGATCTACGAGGAAAGCGACCGGAGCTCCACGGACAACACGCGGCAGTTCGTGGTGCCCGAGGGACACTTCTTCGCTATGGGCGACAACCGGGACAACAGCACGGACAGCCGCTTTCGCGACGTCGGCTTCATCCCCTTTGAGAACCTGATCGGCCGCGCCGAGATCATCTTCTTCTCTCATAATGGCTCGGCAAGCTGGTATGAGGTCTGGCGCTGGCCCTTCGCCATTCGCTTCTCGCGCATCTTCGACGAAATCCACTAGGAGTGATGGGTAGCAGGCGCGGAACCGCGAGCGGTGTGGAACTCCGGGAGTTGGAAGAGATTCTCGGCCATCGCTTCGCCCGGCCGATGCTCCTGGAACACGCCCTGACCCACGGCAGTATCGCGGACAAAACCCAGCAAACCTACGAGCGGCTCGAGTTTCTTGGCGACCGCGTGCTGGGCCTCATCGTCGCCGACCTGCTGTTCCACCGCTTTACGCGGGAGGCCGAGGGGGCGCTCGGCAAGCGATTTGCTGCCCTGGTGAGCCGCTCTAGCCTGTCGGAGGTCGCCGGCAATCTTGGGCTTGGCCGCTTTCTGCGCCTGTCGCCCGGAGAATCGGAGAGCGGCGGCCGCCAGAACCCCAGCCTCTTGGCCGATGCCTGCGAGGCGGTGATCGCCGCCCTCTACCTCGATGGCGGGCTGGATGCGGCGCGGCGTTTCATCGAGCCGATCTGGACCCCCTTGCTGGAGGCCAGCCCGCGGCCGCCACAAGACCCCAAGACAGCGCTGCAGGAGTGGGCTCAAGGACGGGCGCTCGAGCTGCCGAGCTATGAGGTAATCGATCAAAGCGGCCCCGATCACGCGCCCAATTTCCTGGTCCGGGTCGCTGTCACCGGCCAGGAGCCCGAAACGGGCGAAGGCAAGTCCAAGCGCACGGCGGAGCGCGCGGCCGCCGACCGACTGCTCGATCGCCTGCGCGCGCTAGGAATCGCATGACGGACCAAGGCACCCGTTGCGGCGTGGTGGCCATTGCCGGGGCGCCCAATGCCGGCAAGTCGACGTTGCTCAACCAGGCGGTCGGCGCCAAGGTCTCGATCGTCACCCACAAGGTTCAAACCACCCGCACCCGCATCCGCGGCATCGCCGTCGCCGGGCAAAGCCAGATCGTTTTCGTCGACACGCCGGGCATCTTCCTGCCGCGCGACCGGCTGCAACGCGCCATGGTGGATGCGGCTTGGCGTGCTGTCGGCGATGCCGATCTCGTCGTCCATCTGCACGATGCGGCGCGCGGGGATCTGAGCGAGGAGGCGAAGGAACTGGCCCGCCGCTTGGCCCAGCGCAGCAGCCATCTCGTGCTGGCCCTCAACAAGGTCGACAAGATCAAGCGAGAAGCGCTGCTCGCGCTGACCCAGTCCTTCCAGAGCGTTGCCGATTACAAGGCCGTCTTCATGATCTCCGCCCTGACGGGCGATGGAGTCGACGATCTGATCGCCTACCTGGCTGCGGAGTCGCCACCTGGTCCCTGGCTCTATCCGGAAGACCAGCTCTCCGACCTGCCGCAGCGCCTGCTGGCCGCCGAGGTGACGCGGGAGAAGCTCTTTCTCAAGCTGCACCAGGAACTGCCCTATGCGCTCACGGTCGAGACCGAGAGCTGGGAGGCCTTTCAGGACGGCTCGGTCAAGATCTCCCAGACTATCTATGTCACCCGCGAAGGCCACAAGCGTATGGCCATCGGCAAGGGCGGGCAGACCATCCGCGCCGTCCGCGAGGAGGCGCAGGCGGAGTTGGCTGAGATGCTAGGCACCAAGGTGCATCTCTTTCTCTTCGTCAAAGTGCGCGAGCGCTGGCACGATGACCCGGAGCGCTACCGCGAATGGGGTTTGGACTTCACCGCGTGAGCCTTTGTTCGGCGCATATCCCTG
>JANQIA010000041.1 GCA_028282405.1 Rhodovibrionaceae bacterium | reverse complement strand
GCGGCTTCGCCGATGTCGTTCTGGTAGGAGAAGGGCGGTGCGTCCTCGCGGTAGCCGACGCGTAAGGTCTTGCTGCTTTTGACTTCGTCCAAAACGCTGGCCTGCGGCTGTTCAGCGAAGGCAATCGTTGCCACGGCGGCGAGACCTACGACGACTGCAAAGACCTTCATCGCTCACTCCCTGATTGAGGCACCTCTTGTGTTGTAGCCTGAGGGCGACGCGCTGTCTTGCGGTACTTTGGGACCAGTCGAGGTGCCGCCCGCTAGGGCCGTTCGCCGCGCCTCAGGCAGCCTTCGATCTCATCGATGACCGGCAGGAGGTCGCCCACGCCGTCGATCACGAAATGAGCGCCGGAGCGCGTGAGCTTCGCCACCGCCTTGTCGCGCCGCGCCTCTTGCTCGGCCGGCGGCAGCGCATCGAGCTCTTCCCGGGAGAGGCCGACCTGGTTGCCGGTCATGGCAATGCCGACGGTCCAGCAGCCGGCGGCGAGGCCCTCGGCAATCCCGGGCTCGGTGTCATCGACCTTCACCACCGAGGCAGCCGGCCAGACGTCGAGATCGAGAAAGCAGCGGTACATCATCATGGCCGTCGGTCGGCCCTGGGCCAGGTCGCCGGCGCAGACGAGGTTGTCCGGGGCGTAGCCCTGCTCGGCGGCCTTCGGCACCAGCGGCTCCATGATCTCGCGGACATAGCCGGTGGTCGAGCCGATCTTGATGCCGCGGGCCCGCAGCGCGCGCACGCTTTCGATCACGCCCGGGATGACGTCGGCATGACGGCCGACGACCTCGACGTTGAGCGGCACGAAGACTTCATAGAGGGCGTCGATATCGCTCTCGCCGAAGTCCGCGCCGCGCGCGTTTTTCCAAGCGTCCGCGATGCGCGGCATGGCGCCGAGCGCCTTGATGTGGTCGCGCTTCGGCAGCCCCATCGGCGCGCGGGCCTCGTCGACTGAGATCTCGACGCCAAACTCTGCGAAGGCTTCGACGAATGCGCCCATCGGCGCGCGACTACCGAAATCCACGGTGGTTCCGGCCCAATCGAACACGACGGCCGACACCAGGCTGTCCGTCTGGCTACTCATAAACTGCTCCTTGGAAAAGGTGCTGCCGGTCGGCAGCGTGGGGTTAGGCTTTGGGCGCGCGCTCGATGACCTGCATGTCCTGCAAGGTGCGCTCGATCGCTTCGAGAACTTGATGCATCTGCTCCGGGCCGATCTGGCCGATGCAGCCGATGCGGAAGGAGTCGGCGACCGTGAGCTTGCCGGGATAGATGACGAAGCCCCGCGCCCTCAGCGCATCGTAGAAGGCGTCGAAATCGAAGCGCTCGTCGCCGGGCTTGTGAAAGGTGACGATGATCGGGGCCTGGACCTCGTCGGCGAGGAGGGTTTGGAAGCCGAGTTGCCGCATGCCGTCCACGAGAATGCGGCAGTTCTCGCGATAGCGGCCGCCGCGCCCCTCTTGACCGCCCTCGGCCTCGAAGGCGTCCAAGGCTCGGTCGAAGGCCAGCAGGGCGTGGGTCGGCGGCGTGAAGCGCCACTGTCCGTTGCCCTCCATCGCCGTCCACTGCTCGAAGAGGTCGAGGCTCAGCGAGGAGGCATTGCCTTGGCAGTTGCCGAGGGCCTCCTTGTCGGCGATGCAGAAGCCGAACCCGGGCACGCCTTCCAGGCACTTGTTCGCCGAGGCGACGACGGCATCGAAGACCACGTTGTCCGTGCTCAGGGGTAGGGCGCCGAAAGCGGACATGGAGTCGATCAGAAGTCTCCGCCCGCGGCGTGCCACCACTTCGGCCACCCGCTCGATGGGATTGAGCACGCCCGATGTCGTCTCGCAGTGGACCACCGCCACGTGGGTGACATGCGGCTCTTCCTCCAGCTTGCGCGCAACGGCGTCCGGGTCGACCGGCGTGTCTTCCGGCCATTCCAGAGTCGTGTAGCTCAGACCGGCGACCTGGCAGATCTTCGCCATGCGCCAGCCGTAGGCGCCGTTGATGAGAATCAGTAGCCGGCCGTCCGGCGGCAGGAAGGTCGTCAGCATGGCCTCGACCACGAAGGTGCCGCTGCCTTGCAGGGGGACCGTGGTACAGCGCTCCTCGCCATCGACGATGTGCAGAAGACGATCGCGGATCCGCTTGTTGAGGGCGATGAAGTCCGTGTCCCGCGAGCCGACGTCGTGCAGCATGGCTTCCTTGATCTCCGGCGCGGTGGTCAACGGGCCGGGGGTCAACAGCCAAGGGTCATTGGTGGGCGACAAAGAACAGCGCTCTTGTTTCGGCGTTGCCTGGGGCACGGCCATCCTATCGTTCCTCTAAACGGCAAGGCGAGGGTCGTGGTGTCTGGTGACACCAAGGGGGCAAGTCTAACGATTAAACGTGTTGCCCATATGACATGCAGCTTAGGACTTAGTGTCAGACCTGTCTAGACATGACAGATGTAATGTCTTTCCCGATACCGGGAATTTCGCAACCTTGCGTCGAAGGGTTGCCCGGGCGGATGGCGGGCGGTCGCCGGTGCTCCCGTTTTCCGCTGCTGCACAGCGATAGGGCCGCACGATTGCTCGAGGCAGTCGTGCGGCACCTTAGGCTACGCTGACGGTGGCTGGCAGCTGCGGAGCGAGCTGCCTCTGCCGCCGTCAGTCGAACAGGTTCTTGATCGTATCAACCGGTGAATCGCCGCCGTCGCCGCCACCGGTGACGCCTTTGATCGCATCGCCGACACCTTCGGCCGCACTTCCGCCCTGCCCGGTGACGCCCTCGACCGCATCTTTGATGGCGCCGGTGCCGCCGGTCGCGACACCCTCGATGCCTTCCAGCAGCTTGGAGGGATCGGCCATCTCTTTGAGGACGGCTTCCATGTCCGGCTGATAACTGGGGTCGTCCCAGGGGCCTTGTATGCGGACCGGAATGGTCAGCCCCGGGGGCGCCGCATCACCGCCTTGGCCCTCCAAGGACCCCACCAGCTTCGGCTTGATCACATAGTCGATCGTCCGACTCGGCAGGGGAATCTCACCCTCGCCAGTCATCCGGAGGACGGGGGCCTGCATCAGAAGATCGGAGTTGCGGGCAATGCCGTCGGTGATCTGGAAGCTGCCGGAGAGCTCGGCAAAGTCGGTTTTCTCAGCCTCCGAGAAGGAGCCCGTGATCGCATCCAACGAGATGTTGCGGAACATGGAGGCAATGTTGACGCCCTTGATGGCACCGTCGGTGAACTTGAAGGCAGTGGTGCCGTTAAGAGCGGAGACCAGGGCCTTTTGGCTGCCGCCGCTGCTGGTGACGTCGAGATTGCCATCCAACGTGCCGGACAGCCGCTCCATCTGCGCGGCATCGGTCAGCAAAGGCTCCGCTTGCACTCCCGAGAGATCGAACTTCGCTGCGACGGCCGGCGTGTCGCCGCTGCCGTCGGCCACAACTTGGCCGGTGCCGTTGCCGCTATAGAGCTGCATCTCGGTGAGGTTGGCGGTCAGACGCCCGCCTTCCAACAGGATGGCGAGGGCCGTCTGGCCGATTTCGATCTCGTTGACCTTCAGACCGGCCGTCGAGATGGAGATATCCGCGTCGGCGGCCTTGAGACCCGAAAGATCGATGGGATCTTCGCTCCAGCCCGCTGAGCCGCCGCCGCCATCGCCTGAGGTGTCCTGCTCGGTTCCCGCGGCACCCTCGTCGGCTGCCCCGAGATAAGGCGTCACGTCGAGAAGCTCGGTCGAGACGTTGGCCGTGATGCGCGGCACGGCGCCGCTGCTGTCGACCTGCATGTTGCCGCGGGCGACCAGCGCGTCGAAGGTGATCTCGGCGTCCTGGAAGCTCACCTTCTGCCCGACCATGTCGAGCGTGCCGTTCACCTTGAAGGGGCCGAACGTCCCCTCCGCCGCCTCGAAGGGTTGGTCGGGCGTGGCGAAGGTGATCAGCTCGCGGACCGACGGCACGTCGAGATCGATGCTGCCGTTCACCGTGGCGGCATCGGCCTGGGTGACGTTGCCGTCGAAGGTCAGGCTGACAAGGTCGCTGCTGACCGCAGCCTTCACCGGCGTGGCCGTTCCGCCCATCAACTGACCCAGGCTCGCCACGTCCAGCTCGGTACCGATCTCCTGTCCGCGCAGCACGAAGTTGCCGGCCGCATTGAACTGGCTGTTGATGTCCGGAAGCGACAGCTCGAGATTGAGGTCGGTGATCTCCTCACGGGTCCCGGAGGCCTGGTCGATGTAGGTGATCTTGCCTTCGACGATTCGCACGTCGCCCAAGCTCAGGCCCGACAATCCGGCTCCGGCTCCACCGCCGCCCTGATCGCCAGCCGCCTGATCGCTGGCGGCTGTATCATCGGTCGCCTGCGGCGCTGTGTCGCCGAATTGCCAGTTCGGCCGCCCCTGCTCATCAACCTCAAGCAGAATCTCGGGCTTGACCAACACGAACTCGTCGATAGCGATGTCGCCGCCGATCAAGGGCAGAAGCTGCACCGTTGCGCGCAGCGACTCCAAGGTCGCCATCTCAGGCTCCGAGCCACCGGGCGCGTTGGAGAAACGCACGCCTTCGGCCGTTACCGCCAAGTTCGGCAGGATGGTCAGCTCGACATCGCCGTCGATGGCCAAGTCGCGGCCGGTGGCGGCCTTAACCTGTTCTGAAAGCTGGGCTTTGTAGGTGTCGAGCGGTATCAGGCCGGGAACGATAAAGGCAGCCGCTACGACGAGAACGACGACAACCACAAGACCGATAAGAAGCTTCTTCATGACCCCTACCTTGTACAGTTTCCCCGCTACACCGCGCGCCTTACGGCGTCGGCGGTGCCAACCCGCTTAAAGCATAGCCCTTAACACGCAATCGGAACAGGAAAAGGGGCGTGACAATGGCCGGGCCTGCGACAGATTGACCGGTCCACCTCCGCAGACGCCGCATAGCTGGCGCGCAATGCCTAATCACGCATTACATAAGTGAGTTATTGAACCGGACCCGCCTTCGAGTATAAGGTGTTTTGGAATGGTTGTTGGTTTCGCGCCGCGTCAGCCCATACCCCCCTGACGCGGCGTTTGAAACCTCCCCGACCCCAGGAGGTTTCATCGGGCCCGCAGTCAATCTTCCCGTCGGACTGCGGGCCCGTCCCCTCTCTCCCCGAGATTTCTGCAAAGTGCGCGCGCACCGATTGGCATCGCCCGATGGACGTCCCCCGCTATTTCGGGGGCCGCAGTCTTGGGTTTAGAGCGGTAAGGGACGGGGGCGAGACAACGTTGCGAGGGAGGACTCTGACATGAAGCTGCTGCGCTATGGCCGTCCCGGCAAGGAGAAGCCGGGCCTGTTGGATGAAAGTGGCGCTATCCGCGATCTGTCCGGCAAGGTGGAAGACATCACGCCGGCTGTTCTGTCGCCGGCGGGCTTGGCCAAGTTGGCCAAGCTCAATCCCGAGCGACTGCCCAAGGTGTCCGGTCGTCCGCGCCTCGGGCCTTGTCTGGCGTCCGTCGGCAAGATCCTCGGCATCGGCCTCAACTACCGCGACCACGCGCTGGAGTCGGGCGCCCGCCCGCCGAAGGAGCCGATCATCTTCATGAAGGCGACCACGTCGATCGCCGGGCCGAACGATCCCATCGTGCTGCCGAAGGGATCGAAGAAGACCGACTGGGAAGTCGAGCTGGGCGTGGTGATCGGCTCGCGCGCCCGCTACGTGACCCAGAAGGCGGCCCTCGACCATGTCGCGGGCTATTGCGTGTTCAACGACGTCTCGGAACGCAGCCATCAGCTCGAATGCACGGGGCAGTGGGTCAAGGGCAAGTCGGCCGACAGCTTCGGGCCGATCGGTCCCTATCTCGTCACCGCAGACGAGGTCCCCAATCCACAGGCCCTGGGTATCTGGCTCGACCTCAATGGAGAGCGGGCGCAGGACAGCACCACTAAGGAGATGCTGTTTGGCGTGAAAAAGCTGGTCAGCTTTGCCAGCCGCTTCATGACCTTGGAGCCTGGCGATGTGATTGCCACCGGAACGCCGGCCGGCGTCGGCATGGGGCGTCGCCCGCAGCGCTTCCTGAAAGCCGGGGACGAGTTGCGTCTCGGCGTCGAGGGCCTGGGCGAGCAGCGCCAGAAGGTTGTCGCCTTCAGGCCGTGACGATTCTAACCGTCGGCACCTGCCTGGCGGCGTGAGGCTTCGCTGCCGTCGATGACTGTGGTGAGGGCCAGCTCAGAGAGCGCCTGCCAGACCTCGTCGTCGACCTGGAAGCCTTCTTCCAAGACTTCTCGCCAACGCCGAGCATAGGCACTCGGCGTCAGGATGCGAGCGCCGGCCGCTTGGCCGAGCATGAGTGGCATCTGCCGAAGCTGGTTCTGCTCGGCGGCTGAGAGCTTCAAGCAGAGCAGGGCCGCGCCTTCCGCTTCGCCGTCCCCGCGGGTGGCAAGAACCCGGCCCATCTCTGCCAAGCCGGGCAACGGCACGCCGCGCATCAAGAGATCGTGCAAGGGCGTCGCGCAGGCCATCTGCATCCACCAGAGCCCGTCATCGCTGCCGGGCAGGGCGAGGACGGCGCATCCCGCTTCGGCCTGACAGGTGACAACCGCCGCAAAGCCCCGCCGCGCTGCCGCTTCTGCGAGTGCCGGGAGCCACGCCAGGTCGTCGGTTCCTTGCAGCCGCGTCAGGCCGCTTTGCCGGTGCTCCGCCTTGGCGAGGGCCAGGTCGAGCGCGGCAGGTCCGATCAGCAAGGCGCTCTGCCCCTGACCGTCGATCGTGACGCTATCGGTATCCTCCGCCACGATCTCGATCGCTGTGGTGTCGCAGCCGATTGGCCGGCGGCATCGGGCCAGCAGCGCGTGGCATCCGTCGCCGTGAAAGGCTTCTCTCCACTGGACCATGCGGATGGCGGGGCTAAGGGCGCCGTAAGGCATGCCGGCCGCCCGCAAGGCACCGCCGATCCAAAAGTCCGTTTCGAGAAGGGAGAGCTGCATGCTGTCGCGGCTCCGCTTAAGGCTGGGGCTCCAGCCCCTCTTTGAAGAAGCGCAGCCAGTTGCCGCCCATCACCATGGCGACTTCCTCGCGTGAAAAGCCGCGGTCGAGGAGGCCTTTGGTCAGATTGGCGCTGTCCGCCGGAGTGCGGAACCAAGTCGGTTGCGCCGGCCAGTCGGGCTTGGCTTTGCTGCCTTCGCCATAGTCCGGCTCGAAGGTCCAGCGGCCGGAGCGCATCCACTCCAAGGTCTCGTAGCCCCAGTTGCGGCACATGTCCGAGCCGAGGCCGATGTGCTCCACTCCC
>JANQIA010000038.1 GCA_028282405.1 Rhodovibrionaceae bacterium | reverse complement strand
CGGCTTCGTGGTGAAAGACGACAGCCTGCCGAGCGGCGTCACCACCACCCACGTCAGCCTGTTCGACGGCAGCAACGAAGGCCTGTCGCTCGACGGCCGGCCGGTCTTCTCGGTGCAGCATCACCCCGAGGCCTCCCCCGGCCCGCAGGACAGCCACTATCTCTTCGAGCGCTTCGTCGAGCTGATGGAGCAAGAAAAACGTGCGCGCTCGGCCTGAACGACAACGGCCCATGACGAAACGCCCCTCCACCCCATCCCTCCCCTTCCAGGGGGAAGGGTGCAATGGCGCGACTGCATTCCCTCCCCCCTTGAGGGGGAGGGTAAGGGAGGGGGGTGTTTTTCCTGCTCGCCACCCGAGTAGGCTCTCGCCATGGCCGACCAACAAGCCCGCAGCCTACGCCGCAATCCGACCGATGCCGAGAAAAAGCTCTGGTCGCTGCTCCGGCGTAAGCAGCTTTCCGGCTATCGTTTCCGCAGGCAGGTGCCGATCGGTCCCTATGTCGTCGATTTCGCCTGTCTGGCAGAGCATCTGGTCATCGAAGTTGACGGCGGGCAGCATGCTCTCTCCGTCGAAAGAGACAACAAGCGCACAGCGTGGCTCGAAGCGCGCGGCTACAAAGTCGTGCGGTTTTGGAACAACGAGGTGCTCGGGAATTCAGACGGCGTGCTTCAGAGCATCCTGCGTGCTCTCGGCGACGAAACGCCCCCCCACCCCATCCCTCCCCCTCCAGGGGGGAGGGAGTCGTAGCGGGCTTCAAAAGCCGCGCTCTCAATTCAATCCGATTCTCCGCGGAGACCGCCTTGCCTAAACGCCAAGATCTCAACTCGATCATGATCATCGGGGCCGGTCCGATCATCATCGGACAGGCCTGCGAGTTCGACTACTCCGGCACGCAAGCCTGCAAGGCGCTGAAGGACGAGGGCTACCGGGTCATCCTGGTCAACTCCAACCCGGCGACTATCATGACCGACCCGGGCCTGGCCGACGCCACCTACGTCGAGCCGATCACCCCGGAAATGGTCGCCAAGGTGATCGAGCGCGAGAAGCCCGACGCGCTCCTGCCGACCATGGGCGGGCAGACGGCGCTCAACACCTGCCTCGCGCTCGACCGAGACGGCACCCTTAAGAAGCTCGGCGTCGAGATGATCGGCGCCAAGGCGGAGGTGATCGACAAGGCCGAGGATCGCGAGCTGTTCCGCCAGGCGATGGACAAGATCGGCCTGGCCTCGCCGCGCTCCCGCCTGGTGAGCACCTACGACGAGGCGCTTGCCGCGCTCGACGCGGTTGGCCTGCCAGCCATCATCCGCCCCTCCTTCACCCTGGGCGGCACCGGCGGCGGCATCGCCTACAACGCGCAAGAGTTCGAGGAGATCGTCCTCGGCGGCCTCAAGGCCTCTCCGGTCAAGCAGGTCCTGATCGAAGAATCCGTGCTCGGCTGGAAAGAGTTCGAGATGGAGGTCGTCCGCGACAAGGCGGACAACTGCATCATCGTCTGCTCGATCGAGAACATCGACCCGATGGGCATTCACACGGGCGACTCCATCACCGTGGCCCCGGCGCTGACGCTGACCGACAAGGAGTATCAGCTCCTGCGCAACGCCTCGATCGCCTGCCTGCGGGAGATCGGCGTCGATACCGGCGGCTCCAACGTGCAGTTCGCCATCAACCCGGACGACGGCCGCATGGTCGTCATCGAGATGAACCCCCGCGTCTCGCGCAGCTCGGCGCTG
>JANQIA010000447.1 GCA_028282405.1 Rhodovibrionaceae bacterium | reverse complement strand
ACTTGCCAGCCCTGCTCCCATCTCGCCAATGTGGGCGATGCCAAGAGCCTGGTCATCCACCCAGCCAGCACCACCCACTCTCAGCTCACCGCCGAGCAGCTTGCCGCCGGCGGGGTAGGGGAGGACATGATCCGCCTCTCGGTCGGCCTGGAAGACCCGGACGATATCGTCGCCGACCTGCGTCAGGCGCTGCGCGCCTCCCAGCGTTAGGATCCGTCTCCATGGATTTTCAGGTGAGAGGCGAAGGCTGCTTCGCTGCGACCGGCGGGCAGGCTTTCTCCACTGACAAGCCCGCCGTGTTCCTGGTGCACGGGGCCGGCATGGACCACTCGGTCTGGGTCTTCCAGACCCGCTATCTGGCGCATCACGGCTGGTCGGTCGCGGCGCTCGATCTGCCCGGGCATGGGCGCTCCAAAGGTACGCCGCTCGCGTCCATCGATGCCATTGCCGATTGGCTGATCGAGGCCATGGACGCCTTGGGCGCCTCCAAGGCCGCGCTGGTCGGCCACTCCATGGGCGCCATCGCGTCGCTTTCGGCGGCAGCCCGTCATCCGACGCGGGTCAGCGCCTTGGCCTGCTGCGGCGTGGCAGCCAAGATGCCGGTGCATCCTGACTTGCTGGCCGCGGCCGAAGCCAACGAGCAGGAGGCGATCGATATGATCAATGCCTGGGCCCACGGCAGCGCCGCGCACCTGGGCGGTCACCCGGCATCGGGCCTCTGGCTGCTCGGCGGTGGAGATCGCCTTCTGGGCCGGGCGGAGTCGGGTGTGCTCCATGCCGACCTCGCCGCTTGCAACGCCTACGGTGACGGCATGGCCCATGCCGCGATGCTGACCTGCCCAACGCTTTTCCTGCTCGGCGCGCGTGACCGCATGACCCCGGCCAAGGCCGGCCGGGCTCTGGCTGCTGCGGCCCCCCGGGCAGAGGTGGACGTGATCGAAGACTGCGGGCATATGATGATGACCGAGCGTCCGGAAGAAAGCCTCCAGGCGCTCAGCCGCTTTCTCACCGCCAACGCGGGCAGCCAACAAGAAGAGTTCTCCGATGCAGCAGGCGCCGGCCGAGCGTAAGGCCTATAGCCACTTTCTCGCCATCCCGACTCGCTGGATGGACAACGACATCTACGGCCACGTCAACAACGTGGTCTACTACAGCTATTTCGACACGGTCATAAACGAGTATCTCATCCGCGAAGGCGGGCTGGACATTCACAACGGCCAGGTGGTCGGCGTCTGTCCGGAGAGCTTTTGCCAGTTCAAGGACTCCTTCGTCTTCCCCGAGACCATCGATGCGGGCCTGGCGGTCGCCAAGATGGGCCGTTCGAGCGTCACCTACCTGGTCGGGCTCTTTAAGCAGGGCGCAGAACAGGCCGCGGCCCTCGGCCACTTCGTCCATGTCTTCGTCGGCCGGGAGGACATGCGGCCGGTGCCCATTCCCGATGGCATTCGCGGCTGCCTGGAGCCGCTCCTGATCAAGTCCGACTGAGGCGGCGATGGCCGGCGCGCAACTCGATATCAGGTCCTACGACAGAGACGGCGTCAGCCACAGCCACGCACACCATCAGGCCGTGTTGCCGCTAAGAGGCGATATGGAGATGGAGATCGAAGGGCAGGGCGGGGTCGTCTCGCTCGGACAGGTGGCCTTGGTCGCCGAGGGATGGTGCCACAGCTCGGCAGCCGAGGGCGAGAACGCCTTTCTCATTCTCGATCGACCATCTGATGTCGGCGGAGAGGAAGAAGAGCGCTTTTGGGAGCTGGGTGTGAAGCGGCCCTTCGTCACCACCGACAGCGCCTTCGCGACGCTCTGCCTCGCCGTCGCAGACGAGGTCTCGCAGCTCGGCGGAGCGGTTGCCGAAGGTGGGCCAGCCGGTCGTTTTCTACTGCAGGCCCTGCAGCGGCGTGTGCTTCAAGGGCGGCCGTGGAGCCGGCTGCAGGCGGGCGAGCGGGCGCGCCGCATCATCGAGGTGCGCTGCTGCGACCCTGCTCTCGACATGGCGGAGCTGGCCGATGCGGTGGGGCTTAGCGCCAGCGCCCTGCACCGTCGGTTCAAGGCGCAATACGGTCTAAGTCCCATGCGCTACCTGGCAGAGCAGCGCATGGAGCGGGCCGCGCGCCTTCTCGCGACCGGCGACTTGCCCCTGGCCGAGCTTGGGCTTTCCGTGGGCTACGGCGACCAGAGCGCCTTCACCCGTGCCTTTCGCCGGCACCACGGTGTGCCGCCGGCGCGCTACCGGATCGCGTCGCGCCAGAAACGGCACAGGGGACGATAGTCCCGGTCAAGACAGCTTCGCTCGGTCTATTCTAGTCTTCCGACATCGAGAGAAAGACCGAGGACGCTGCCATGACCAAGGCCATCACCGACTACAAGGCCCTGACCTTCGACTGCTACGGGACGTTGATCGATTGGGAGGGCGGTGTCTGGGACGCTTTGCAGCCGCTGCTGTCGCAGGCGTCGCAGACTGGCGCCGAGGCGCTGCCGAGCCGCAGCGCTGCGCTGGCCGCCTTCGGAGAAGAGGAGAGCCGCCTGCAAGCTGAGCAGCCCAGCTTGCTGTATCCGCATCTACTGGCTGAGGTGCACAAGCGGATGGCGCGGCGTTGGGGCATGGACACGAGGAGCGAGCTGGACTCTGCCTTTGGGCAATCGATAGCGGCTTGGCCGGCTTTCCCCGATACGGCGGAGGCCCTGCGTGCGCTGAAGCGGCACTACAAGCTCGTCATTCTGTCCAACGTCAACCGGGCCGGCTTTGCCGCATCGAACCGCAAGCTGGGCGTCGCCTTCGATGCCATCTACACGGCCGAAGACGTCGGCTCTTACAAGCCCGACCGCCGCAACTTCACCTATATGTTGGAGCGCCTTAAGCGAGACCACGGCCTCGAGCCCGGCGACATTCTGCACACGGCCCAGAGCCTCTTTCACGACCATGTTCCGGCCACCGACTTCAATCTGGCCAAGGCCTGGATTGACCGGCAGCTCTTGGCAAAGAGCGGTGACTGGGGGGCGACGGCCGTGGTTGCCGAGCGCCCTGAAGCCGACTTCTACTTCACCACCATGGGCGAAATGGCAGCGGCGGTCGAAGCCGCTTAGGGAAGCAAAAAACAAAGACCGGGCCCGACGGGGCCCGGTCTCCGGCTTGAGAGGTAAGCTGTGCGGCTGGGTTACTCGGCCGCGTTCTCGATGATGTTGGCGTTGCCGTTGGCGCTGACGCTGCGAATGTTGATCTGCCGGGGCTTTTTCTCCTCCGGCACCTCGCGCTCCAGTGCCACGTGCAGCAGGCCGTTCTCCAACTGGGCGCCGACGACCTTGATGTGGTCGGCCAGTTGGAAGCTGCGGCGGAAGGCACGGGTCGCGATGCCGCGATGCAGGAACTTCTGCGCGCCGTTCTCTTCCTTCTGCTTACGGCCTTCGATTGTCAGACTGCCCTCCACGACCTCGATCTTGAGATCGTCATCGCTGAAGCCGGCCACCGCCATGGTGATGCGGTAGGTGTCGTCGCCGGTCTTCTCGATGTTGTAGGGGGGATACCCGTTCTCCTCGTCCAGTCGGCCGTTCTGATCCAGCATGTTCATCATGCGATCGAAACCGACGGTGGCGCGGAGCAAAGGGGAGAAATCGTAGGTACGCATAATCCATATCCTCCGTTGAGCGATAGATTGGTCGGCCCTCCTATCGGCAGGGCCTTGGGACTGTTTGATCGCGCGAGCCCATTTGGCATCTCGCCCGGTCACCGTTCTAGCTGGGTATGCTGGGGGCGGCCTTCAAGCTCTTGAACGGCCAAAGGCTTTGTTAACTCCGCGTTGCTTTGATCGCCGCGGTTGCCGGCGCCGCTCGAACGGACCTAAGTATCCTCTAGCGTTCCGGCCCTTTCGCGAGGTTGTCGTGTCCCAGTCCGCCACCGCCGTCACCTATCTGCGCAGCACCTTCGAAGAGGCGCTGGCCCTGACGCGCGAGTCGCGGGACTACATCGCCTATCAACTACCCCGCGACCGGGAGCCGCTGGAGCCGGCCGCGCAGATCGCCGCTTCCTGCGAAGCCATGAGGATTACGGCGCGCCTGACGCAAGTCATGTCCTGGCTACTGATTCAGCGTGCCGTGGAGGCCGGGGAAATCGCGCCGGAAGCGGCGGCGGCCCCCGATAACCGCTTGGGTGGCCAGGACGTTTGCGACCCGCTCGAAGTGGGTCCTTTTGCGCTCGGCGAGGTCCAGGATCAGGCCCTGCCTCCGCGTCTCGATGAGCTGCTGGCGCGCAGCCTAGCCCTTTACCAGCGCGTCGCACGGCTGGACTCGCAGCTCAGCTAAATCTTTCTAGATAAGTTGTGTGAGGTGGTCCGAGAAACCGCCCTCGGCGCCGGTTAGGACTTCTTGATGCCCAATCCGCCGAAGCGCTTGTTGAACTTGGCCACCTGACCACCCGTGTCGCTGATCCGATGGACGCCCGTCCAGGCCGGGTGCGTCTTCGGGTCCACGTCCAGGCGCAGCCGATCGCCGGCCTTGCCATAGGTCGAGCGCGTGGTCACCTCTGAGCCGTCTGTCAGCACCAGGGTGATCTCGTGGTACTCGGGGTGAATGTCCTTTTTCATGCTCGTCTCCGTCGCGCGAGGCGCGGTTATGACGCAAGCGGCACGGGAAGGCAAGAGCGATGCGCGACAGGGCGTCGCTTGCCGCCACAGAGCCGCTATGCGATTAGGAGCACACGGTTTACAAAGGCTTTACGGCAAGCGTTGAGGTCCTCGACAGGGCAGAAATGACACGGTTCGGCGGTACGGCGGGTCGGCCGACGACCGCAGGGCGAGCGGCGGCTGAAGACGAGGTCCCTAGAAGTCGGGACCTGAGGCCGCTCAAGCACCTTTGGCCCTACATCAAACCCTACATGCGCACCGTCGCCGCGGCGGCGGTCGCTTTGGTTGTTGCCGCCGGCACTCTGCTGGGCTTGGGCGTCGGCTTGCGCAAGCTGGTCGACGAGGGCTTTCGCTCCGGCGACGCGGCGCTGCTCGACCAAGCGGTCCTGGTGATGCTGGGGGTGGTGGTCATCCTGGCGGCCGCCTCTTACGCCCGTTTCTTCCTGGTGTCCTGGCTTGGCGAGCGAGTCGTTGCCGATATCCGGAAGGCGGTCTACAGCCGCACGCTCAGTCTTTCCCCGGCCTTCTTCGAAATGGCCAAGACCGGGGAGGTGCTCTCCCGCCTCACGACCGACACCACTGTCCTGCAGGTCGTCGTCGGCAGTTCGGCCTCCATCGCGCTGCGCAACACGCTGCTCTTCTTCGGTGGCTTGGCCCTGCTGATCGTCACCTCGCCGAAGCTGACCGGCTTCGTGCTGCTGGTGGTTCCGCTCGTCGTCCTGCCCATCCTGATCTTCGGGCGCCGCGTTCGGCGTCTCAGCCGGGCCAGCCAGGACCGGGTGGCCGACGTCGGCGCCTATGTCGAGGAGTCGCTGGGTGCGGTCCGCACCGTGCAGGCCTTCACCCATGAAGAGCAGGACAAAGCGCATTTCGGCCAGCGGGTGGAGGAAGCCTTCACGACCGCCGTCGAACGCATTCGGGCGCGGGCGCTGCTGACCGCTTTGGTGCTGCTGCTGGTCTTCGGCGCGATCTCGATCATTCTCTGGATCGGCGGGCGCGATGTCATGGCCGGCGAGATCAGCCCGGGCGAGCTCTCCGCCTTCATCTTCTATGCGGTGATCGTCGCCGGTGCCGTTGGCGCCATCAGCGAGGTGCTGGGCGACCTGCAACGGGCGGCCGGGGCCGCAGAGCGTCTCATTGACCTGCTGCACACCGAGCCGGCGATCAAGGCACCGGAGAATCCCGCGCCACTGCCGTCGGGCAAAGGCGCGCTCAGCTTCGAGGACGTCCGCTTCAGCTATCCCGCGCGCCCGGGTCAGTCGGCCTTGGAAGGGCTGTCATTCTCGGTGGTCCCCGGGGAAACCGTGGCGCTGGTCGGGCCCTCGGGCGCCGGCAAGAGCACCGTCTTCCAACTCTTGCTGCGCTTCTACGACCCGCAAGAGGGGCGGCTGACCATCGAGGGCACCGATCTGCGGCGGCTCGATCCGGTCGACCTGCGCGGCGCGCTTGCCCTGGTGTCGCAGGAGCCGGTCATCTTCTCCGAGGACGTGCTTGAGAACATCCGTTACGGCCGGCCGGACGCCAGCGACGACGAGGTGAAGGAGGCCGCGGCGACCGCCGGCTGTGCCGAGTTCGTCGAGGCCTTGCCGCAGGGCTACCAGACCTTCCTGGGCGAGAAGGGCGTGCGCCTTTCGGGCGGTCAGCGCCAGCGTATCGCCATCGCCCGGGCTCTGCTGCGCGACCCGCGCGTGCTGCTGCTCGACGAAGCCACCTCGGCTTTGGACTCGGAGAGCGAGAGGCTGGTCCAGGCAGGGCTGGAGCGCCTGATGAGCCACCGCACGACGCTGGTCATCGCCCATCGCCTCTCCACCGTCATGAAAGCGGATCGGATCCTGGTGATCGACCACGGCCATATCGTCCAGTCGGGTACGCATGCGGCCCTGATGGCCGAGAAGGACGGCCTCTATGCCCGGCTCGCAGCGCTGCAGTTCGACCAAGGCCATGCGCTGATCGACGTCGACCCTGTTCCGACGCCCGTTGCCGCGAAGTAGGAGGTAGGGTTCATCCCCGCCTGCGCGGGGAACACTGCGCGGCATCAGAGAGAGTCCGCCGGGTCGCCGGTTCATCCCCGCCTGCGCGGGGAACACCGCCCCTTTGCCGCATCGCAGCCAAGGATGGCTGGTTCATCCCCGCCTGCGCGGGGAACACATGCTCGACGTCGGGCTCTGCACCGCGTCCGCCGGTTCATCCCCGCCTGCGCGGGGAACACCCGGCGGGAGCCCCTCCCCGCCGGCCGTTTCTCGGTTCATCCCCGCCTGCGCGGGGAACACGATGCAGAAACCCTTGGAGATGACCCGATGACCGGTTCATCCCCGCCTGCGCGGGGAACACAAGATGGCCGGTTGGTGGAATGAGTACTACTTCGGTTCATCCCCGCCTGCGCGGGGAACACAGGACCGGTCGGACCTGGGAGCGCAGGTCCTGCGGTTCATCCCCGCCTGCGCGGGGAACACCGAGGCTTTTCCGCTCGCCGGAGAACCGTGAGCGGTTCATCCCCGCCTGCGCGGGGAACACGATGTGGCACGCTACGGCCTCAACCCGCGGTTCGGTTCATCCCTGCCTGCGCGGGGAACACGATTGGATCGTCGGGGTCGTCGACCGCGCCGACGGTTCATCCCCGCCTGCGCGGGGAACACGTATGTCCATTTGACCAAGCGGTATCGAACGTCGGTTCATCCCCGCCTGCGCGGGGAACACACCATCCGCTGCCGTTACCTGAATATAGCAGTCGGTTCATCCCCGCCTGCGCGGGGAACACTGCTGCTTGTCGTGCCACTCTCGGAGAGGTCGCGGTTCATCCCCGCCTGCGCGGGGAACACCTACACTCCAACAGCGCCCTACTGGACGGTGACGGTTCATCCCCGCCTGCGCGGGGAACACTAGCCGCCGCCGAACGTCATCGTCTGAGGGTGCGGTTCATCCCCGCCTGCGCGGGGAACACCGGGTCCGCCGGGTCGCGGATGATCAGGTCCTCGGTTCATCCCCGCCTGCGCGGGGAACACAGATCGGGCTCGCTTTCCACCCGGCGCCAGACCGGTTCATCCCCGCCTGCGCGGGGAACACTTCCATCTGCTCGGCCACTCCGGCGGTGTCCCCGGTTCATCCCCGCCTGCGCGGGGAACACATGTCGCGGCGGACCCGCGCGAGAAGTGCGTCCGGTTCATCCCCGCCTGCGCGGGGAACACAGTGCTTGACGTTACAGGCTGGTGGTGCCCCGCGGTTCATCCCCGCCTGCGCGGGGAACACGACCAAAGACGTTAATCCGCAGGCTGAGATCGCGGTTCATCCCCGCCTGCGCGGGGAACACGCGTCCGATATCCGCTGCTGATAGGGCCACAGCGGTTCATCCCCGCCTGCGCGGGGAACACCCGCCCGACCCGGATATCTCTCGCGCGATCATCGGTTCATCCCCGCCTGCGCGGGGAACACCGCCGGCAATCCCCGCTGCGTGACGCGCCATGCGGTTCATCCCCGCCTGCGCGGGGAACACAAGCGCGCGGACTCCGACGACGAGCGCGAGCGCGGTTCATCCCCGCCTGCGCGGGGAACACTCTTCACGGAACGTGTTGTTCCACAAAGCTTTTTACACTGTCAAAAAGCCTACCGGGCTATCGGCGCTCCGCTGTTCCCGGTTCATTCGCCCTCTTCGGGCAGGATTCTGAGTTTATTCGACGGGTACAAGGATACACCCCGGCGAGCGAGTCGAGTTGGGGATGCGCTCTAACGCTGGGTGAGCTTCATCTCGATGCGGCGGTTGCGGCGCAGGGACTCAGGGTCGCTGCCGTTCTCGATCGGTTGAAACTCGCCGAAGCCGGCGGCGACCAAGCGCTCGGCCGGGATCCCTTGGGCGATCAGAAAACGCACGACGGAGAGGGCGCGGGCGCTCGACAGCTCCCAGTTCGAAGGAAACTCCTCGGTGGCAATCGGCCGGTCATCGGTATGGCCATCGACGCGCAGCACCCAGTCGATGTCTTCTGGGATACGCTGGCCTACATCGATCAAGGTGCGGGCGAGCTGCGTTAGCTGCTCTCGCCCGGCGGGTTCTAGCTCCGCCTCGGCGGTGTCGAACAGCACCTCGGACTGGAACACGAAGCGGTCGCCGACCACCTGGATGCCGGCCGTGTTGCCCAGCACCTCGCGCAGTCGGCCGAAGAACTCCGAGCGATAGCGGGCCAGTTCCTGCACCTTCGTGGCCAGGGCGACATTCAGCCGGCGGCCGAGATCGACGATCTGGGCTTCCTGCTTGCGATTGAGCGTCTCGGCGGCCTCCAACGCCGCGTTCAGGCCGCCAAGCTGTTGACGCAGAGCCGCGAGCTGCTGATTCAGCAGGACGACCCGCTGCTCGGCCTCCTCCGAGAGCGCTTCCAAGGCGTCGGAGCGCTCGCCGCTTTCCGTCAATTGCCGGCGAAGATCGTCGACTTCCGCCTGCTTTTCGGTGAGCGCGGCGCGGGTGCCTTCGGCGTCCGCGACAGCAAGTTCCAGCGCGGCGACGCGTCTCTCGAGATCGTCCTGCAAGGACTTGAGCGCGGCAATCTCGCCGAGCTGAACCTCGATGGTCCGCCGGTCGGCTTCCGATCTCTGGCGCGCGGCCTCGAGCTCGCTGCTGTTGGCAATGTTCTCCCCGGCCAGGCTGTCTCGCTCGTCGCGCAAGTTGCCGATCTCGCTCCGCAAGCTGGCGAGCAGAGACTCCAGTGTGCCGCCTTCGTCTTGGCTGAGGCCGAGCTCGGCCGCGAGGCCGGCGACCTCCCGTTCCGCCGCGGCGAAAGCGGACTCGCCTGCAGCCAGGCGGTCGAGCAGCTCCTGTTCGCGGGTCTCGGCCGCGAAGAGCTGCTGCGCCAGGGTGGCGCGCTGGGCCTCGTTCTCGGTCAGGGAGGCCATGAGATCGCTGCGCGTCTGCTTCAGCGCGGCCAGCTCTTCGTTCAAGGCATTGCGCTCGGCCAGCAGTGCCTCCCTCCCGGCTTCGCTGTCAGACAAGGCGGCGGTCAGGCCCTCGCGCTCTTCCTTGACGCCCCCCAGCTCGCTTTCCAGGCTGGCCACCTGCTCGGCAAGGCTGCCGCGTTCGGCATCGCTGGTCTCCAGCGCCTGCGCCAGCTCGCTGCGGACCGCATCGAGCTGTGCCAGCTCCGTGTTCAGGCGGGCGCGCTCTTCCTGAACCTGGCGGATGCGATCCAACAGCTCGGCGAGCTGCGTCTCCAGGGCGGCGAGCGAGGTGGTGAGGCGCTCCCGGGTGCGGCTCAGCGCTTCGACTTCTTGCTGGCTGGCCGTCAGGCTTCGGTCCAAGGCCGCGGCTCGCTGCTCGGTCGCTTCCAGAGTGCTGGCCAGGAAACCGCGTTCGGTGTCGAGATTCTCGATCTGCTGCTTCAAGGCCAAACGCTGACCGCTCAAGGCCTCGATCTCGCCGCGCAGACTGGCACGCTCGGCCTCTAGAGCGGCCAAGCCGGCGTCGAGCCGATCGCGCTCGCCGGAACGCGTGTCCAGGGTCGCGCGGAGCTCTTCGCGCTCTTCGGTCAGGCGGTCCTGGCTTTCGCTCAGACGGCCGACTTCCAGCAGCGCCGCCTGGAGTTTTTGGTCGAGGGCACTGCGCTCCGCGTCGAGCATGCCGACCTGCGCCGCCAGCCGGTCGCGCTCCGCTTGGGAGCCGCGTAGCTCTTCCGAGACGCGGCCGACGGTCAAACCGAGGTCGGCATTGACCTGCCGCTCGAGGGTGAGCAGCTCGGCCAGCTCATCGATCTGAGTGTTGAGGCGGTCGAGCTGCGCCTCCCGACCGGACAGGCGCAGGCTGAGAAAGAACTGTCCGGCGAGGAAGACGAGCAGCACGAAGATGACGACGAGCAGGATGGTGGCCAAGCCGTCGACAAAGCCGGGCCAGATATTCACGTTGCGGCTACGGGTGCTCCTACCGAAACCGTACAAGGCGCCTGCCCAATCTTATTGTTTGCTGCGAAACGGCTGCCCACCTTGCCGCGCCGCTCGCGTCGTTTATCCGTTCGATTCCTCGGCCAAGGCCGCGATCGTGCGCGCTAGCAAGCGTATCTCGCTGCGGATTTGCTCGACCGCCTGGTCACGCCCGCTCTGCAGCTCGTTCGCGATCTTGGCCATGTTGAGGTGCATGCTGCGGATATGGTCGCGCGTTGCCTCGTCCAGGACCTCGCCGCCGGGCCGGGTCTCGAGGCTGGCTTCGCTGAGGCGGGAGAGCAGCGTCTTCATTTGGGTCTGGGTTTCGGCTAGGTGACGCATGACCTGCTGCTCGGTGCGCATCTGGTCGGTCAGGGTGGTCAGGCGGTCGGTCAGGACGGCGAGGTTGTTGTTCACCACCATGCGGTCTTCCTCGCCGCGTGAAATGGTGCGCTGCAGGTTGTCGAGACTGTCTGCGGTCTGCTCCAGCAGCGCCTGGACGTAGGCCGGCACCGAGCCTTCGCCGTCGCCGGGCGCGCCGGCTCCGCCGGACAGCTTGGTCATGCTGGAGAGCCATTCCTCCAGCTCGTTGAGGAAGCGATTGTGCGCCTGGGTGGATTGCAGCTCCAGAAAGCCGACGATGAGGGAGCCGGCCAGGCCGAACAGCGAGGAGGAAAAGGCGGTGCCCATGCCGGCGATCGGCCGCTCCAGGCTGCGAATGAACTCGGCGAAGAGGGCGGCGGAGTCGGAGCCGCTCTCGCCCCCCAACGTGCCGACGGCGTCACCGACGGAGCGCACGGTTTCCAGCAGTCCCCAGAAGGTGCCCAGCAGGCCGAGGAAGATCAGGAGCCCGATGACATAGCGGGATATGTCATGGAT
>JANQIA010000436.1 GCA_028282405.1 Rhodovibrionaceae bacterium | reverse complement strand
GTGATAGTCCTCGTTGGCCTCGGCGAGATAGCGGTCGATGGCCTCGCCAAAGGCCGCCAAGCGCTGCTCGTTCTCGATGGGCTGCTGGAACTCGACCACGTAAGCGTGGCGACCAAGCTCGTCGCCGCGTCCCTTGAATACCTCGGTGCCGACGGAGAACTCCGCGATCGGCGCGGAGACGCTTTCGGCCGCGGCCAAGACGGCGGACTCGACCAGCTCGCCGGTCAGGTGCTCGCCAAAGGTCGAGAGCGTGTGCGAGGTGCGTCCGGTGATCAGCACCCGCGGGCGGTCGGTGTCCACGAAGCGGACCACGTCGCCGATCAGGTAGCTCCAGAGGCCGGCGCAGGTGGTCAGCGCGATCGCATAGTCGACGCCTTCCTCGACGTTGCCGAGCCAGTAGCGCGTCGGGTTCGGCTGATCGAGCTCCTTCACCGGGATGAACTCGAAGAACAGGCCGTTGTCGGTGACCAGGCGCATGCCCATGCCTGGGCCGCGGTCCGCGATGGCAATGAAGCCTTCGCTGGCGGCGTAGACCTCGCGCATCTCCGCGCGGCTGCCTTCGAGCAGCGCTTCGTAGCGCTCCTTGTAGGGCTTGAAGCTGACGCCGCCGTGCACGATCAGCTCGAGGTTGGGATAGAAGTCGACCACGCGGCCGGCCGTGTCCGGCTTCAGGGCCGCGAGTTTTTCGTAAAGCAGCAGATGCCAGTTGGGGCCGCCGGTCAGCATGCGGATGTCCTCGGCCAGCGAGGCCGGGCCCATCTTCGCCATCTTCTCTTCCCAGTCGGTCAGGAAGGCGTATTCCATGGGCGGGAAGTAGATGTGGCGGCTCCACCAGGGGCGTTCCTTGGCGGCGATGCCGCTGATGTCGCCGCTGAGGATGCCGGGCGCATGCTCCGTCAGGTTGGTGCTTCCGCCCAATAGGAAGGACTTGCCATCGAAGGCGGCGCTGCCGGGGCGATGCTGCAGATGATAGGCAGCAACGTCGAGCGCGGCGCGCTTGTTGGCCGACACCATCTCGCGCGAACAGGGAATGTACTTCACCTTGCCGGTGGTGGTGCCGGACGACACGGCGAAGTAGGGCAGGGTGCCCGGCCAGGTGCAGTTCTCGAGCCGCGGGAAGTCGTGCTTCCAATAAGCGTCCCAAAGCTCGTTGTAGGTCCGGAGCGGGACCCGCGCCTGATAGTCCTCGACGGTCGCGATCTCGTCGAAGCCGTGGTCGCGTCCGAACTGCGTCTTGGCGGCCTTGGCCACGAGCTTGCGCAGCACCTCCTGCTGGGAGGCTGCGCAGTCCTCCTCCGCCAGCTTCCGGGCACGCGGGCCGGTGTAGAGCTTCACCAGCTTGGTGAAGAGCCCTTGCGGCTGCGAGTCGTGCCGGTTGGCGCGCGCTTGGCCCGCTCTTGCAACGCCGGGAGCGCCGCTGGAGGCTGCGTAGGGTGCTGACATGTGACGCCTGTTTGAATTTGTGGAAGTCTCTGAATACCTTGGCGTAAATAGACAGCTCTCTCGACTCGGCCAACTCACGATTTATTACGCTGTCTTTCGCGCTTTGCGCTTGCCTTGGCCGGGGCGTCTGAGCATGCAGAAGACAATGGCGTTACAAGACCCGGCCGGCCGCAGCCAGATGGCGCCGCCGGCGGGGAGAGAGGAAGCGATCATGCAAGCAGCGCCCTCAACGGACGATCGAAGCAACAAGACGAAGAAAAAGGACAAGAAGCAGAGCCCCCTCGGGCATTCCTGGCTGGTGCGCTACGGCAAGCGGCTGCGCAAGCCGACCAACCGTATCCTGGTCAAGTACTCGAAGGTCGGCGACCCGCCGGTCTATCCCGCCTACACCTTCGACTGGCAGAAGGATATCGAGGCGAACTGGCAGGCGATTCGCGACGAGGCCCTGGCCGTGCTCAGCCATCGTTCGGCCGTGCCGGTTCTGCGCGAGGTTTCGCCCGATCACGACCGCATCGCCGTCGACGAGAAATGGCAGTCCTATTTCCTTTGGGGCTATGGCTATCGCATGCGCATGAACTGCGCGCGCTGCCCCGAGACCGCCAAGATCGTCGAACGGGTGCCCGGCCTGCGCTCGGCGTTCTTTTCCATCCATGCCCCGCACTTGCACATCCCCCGCCACAAGGGCGTCACCAAAGGCATGCTGACCTGCCACCTCGGCCTGGCTGTGCCGAAGGAACGCAGCAAGTGCCGCATGATGGTGGAGGACGAGGAGCTGGTTTGGGAAGAGGGCAAGAGCTTCGTCTTCGACGACACCTACCACCACGAGGTCTGGAACGACACGGAGGACGACCGCGTCATCCTGCTGATCCAGTTCGACCGGCCGCTGCGCTTCCCGGGCAACCTGCTGTACAAGGCCTTCATGCGGGGCATCCGCTGGTCGCCCTTCGTGCAGGACGCCAAGCGCAACGTTCTGAAGTGGGACAAGGCCTACAGCGAGTCCGAGGCCAAGGCCGCCAAGGACAGCGACTCCAAAGCCGCCTAACCTTGTCCCGAGGCCTGGGAACGCTCCGGTGAGCGACCTCTTTCTCTACGTGCAGCACCTGCTGGGGATCGGGCATCTCCGGCGGGCGGCCGCACTGGCCAACGCCTGCGCCGCCCGCGGGCTCTCGGTTACCCTGGCCAGCGGCGGACGGCCCGTCGCCAACCTTGGCCTCAGCCCGAACGTCAGGCTGCTGCAGCTCCCGCCCTTCACCGTGCGTGCGGCCGACTTCACGTGCCTTTTGACGCCGGATGGCGAGGAGGCCGACGAGGCCTACCGCGCAAAGCGGCTGGCGTGCCTGCTGCAGGGGTTTCGCGAGACGGCCCCCAAGCTGCTGATCACCGAGCTCTTCCCCTTCGGCCGCCGGCAACTGCGCCACGAGCTGTTGCCTTTGCTGGAGGAGGCGAGGGGACGCAAAAGCCCGCCCCGCATCCTCTGCTCCTTGCGGGACATTCTGCAGCAGCGCAAGGAAAAGCGCAGGCAGGAGAGCCTCGCTTGGGCGCTCCGCTACTACGACCGCGTTCTGGTCCACGGCGACCCGAGCCTCGTGACCTTGCAGCACAGCTTTCCCGAGGCCGACGCCCTGGGCGCGTGCCTGCTCTATACCGGTTACATCGCGCAAAGCCCGACGACGCCGACAGCGGAGCGGGAAAGAAACGGCGTGATCGTCTCCTGCGGCGGCGGCGCGGTCGGCCGGCACCTGCTGGAGAGCGCGCTCGACGCCTGTCGTCATCGCGGGCCTGTCTTGGGCGACTGGCGCTTCCTGATCGGCGAGCAGGTCGGCAAAGACGAGCTGCGTAGGCTCGGCGAGGGACTGCCGGCTTGGGCCAAGGTCGAAGGCAACAGACCGGACTTCCATGCCCTGCTGGCTCGCGCAGGCTTGTCGATCAGCCAGGCTGGCTACAACAGCGTCGTCGACCTGCTGCAGGCCGATGTGCCGGCGGTCCTGGTGCCCTATGCCGAAGACGGCGAAACCGAACAGTCGATGCGTGCTGCCTTGCTCGGCCGCTTCGCCGGGTTCGAGGTGGTGCGCGAAGAGGCGCTGACAGCGCACCGCCTCAACGATGCGATCGACGCGGCGCTCAGCGGAGAAGACAAGCCGCCGCGCCCCGCCATCGATCTCGCCGGCGCCGAGCACAGCGCCGCGCTGCTGGCCCGCGAATTGGAAGAGGCCGACGCCCATGCCCTTTAGCCGAAGCGATCTCCAGCCGCTCGCCGAAGAGCTTAGCCGGGCGGCCGACCAAGGCTTGAGCCTGCCGATCTGGTGGCGCGACGACGATGCCGTGCATCCTTCGGCCAAGCTGGAGCGCCTCGTCACCCTGACGGACCAACTCGGCATACGCCCCTTGCTGGCCGTCATCCCCGCGAAGGCTTCGCCGGCCCTGGCCGATTGGCTGTCCGGCGGCGCCGCCGACGTGGCCCAGCACGGCTATGCCCACGCCAACCACGCGCCGACCGGCAGCAAGTCCTGCGAGTTTCCCGCAAGCCTCTCGACAGACGAGGCAAGAAGGCTGCTGCGGGACGGGCGTCGCCGCATGGATGCGATCTTCGGCCGCGCCTGGCTACCGATCTTCGTACCGCCTTGGAACCGGTTCGGTGAAGCGCATCGCGCACTGCTGCCGGCGTGCGGCTTCAAGGTCTATTCCGGCTTTGGCGAGGTGGCGGCCCTGCCTGAAGGGCTTCAGCCGCTCAACGTGCACATCGACATCATGCGGTGGCGGCCCGAGCGGCGCTTTCTCGGCACCGAAGCCTGTCTTGCGGCGCTGACGCGCGAGATTGCACTTAGGCGGGAGACAATCTCAGCCAAGGGCACGGCAACGGCCGAGCCGCTCGGCCTGATGACCCATCATCTTGTGCATGACGAAGAGGCCTGGGCCTTTCTCGAGGCCTTGGCGGAGTATCTGGCGAGCGCACCAGCCATGCGCTGGGTGAGCGCCGTTAACCTGGTGAACTAACCTTCCAGCCTCGCCGCGATGCCCGCCGCGATCGGGCTATCGAGCAGCGAATCCTCGGTGGCGGCCTGAACCGCCGCCAGGATATCGCTAAATCGCGCCGTTTTCGGCAGGATTTCCGTAGCATGGTCACGCCCTTCGGCCAGGGCGAGCTCCATATAGCCGGAAAGATAGATCACCGGGATGCCGCGCTCGGCGAGGTAGGCGCCGACGGTGGTGCCGCGCAGAGTTCCCTCCAACGCGATATCGACCAAAGCCAAATCAGGCGGTTGGCGCTCGCTGGCGGCCAGCGCTTCCAGCCCGTTGGCATAGGTCGAGGGCACCAGATAACCGCAGGCTTCCAGGTTCGCCGCCAGGCTCTCGGCCAGCAGTGGATCGTCCTCTATCAACAAGATATGCGGCTTCATGGGGCTTAGCCGAACTCCGGTCTTCATGGTTAACCCGGCCCGACGAAGCACTCGGCTTTCGCCTGCCGGCCGACCCGCCCTTGGATATTCGCTCAACTATTGGGGATTACCAGGGTGAAAGTTCAGACGGAGCCGACTACTCAACGTTTGTCTCAGAGGTTAAATGATCTTAACCATTGAGGCGGAGCCTCAGCGCCGCCCGCTGTGATCGGACTCGTCCTCCGGGCTCTCGTTGCGCGGGTCGAAGACGGACTGGTCGTGGTGGGCGTCATCGTGGCCCCGGCGGTCGCTGTAGAAGGCCAGCGCCATCAGGCCACCGCCGATGGCCAAGGCGAAGACCGCGCCGCCGGCCATCATAATCCATCCGAGCAGCGATATCTCGACGTCTCCGAGCTCAACCCACTGGCGCACCATGAACAGGGTGGTCAGCGCCAGAATGGCGAACAGGCAGCCGGGCAGAATGTAGGATCTCATCTGAAGCAGTATAGGCGATAGACCGCGGTCGCCAAGCTGCGACGGGACAGCAGGCCGCTAAGTGGTTGAAAACAAGCACTCCGGAATGCTGCGAGCGAAACGTCGGAAGCGAGAATGGAGGAGAGCGTTCCTATCAATTCAGGGGCGCATTTCCCCTTGAAGCGCCGCAACATCCTCGTTACACAAGCCTTCCGCTTGAAATAGCAGGTCATCCTAAATTCTGGCGGTTCGGTATCGGCGGCTGTGGCGGAATTGGTAGACGCGCAGCGTTGAGGGCGCTGTGGGGGAA
>JANQIA010000412.1 GCA_028282405.1 Rhodovibrionaceae bacterium | reverse complement strand
GCCATCATGACGGTGCTGAGCGAGGAGGAGAACCGCAAGCGCTTCGACTGGGTGCTCTCGCGCGGCAACAGCTTCGTCGGGCTGACCGGCCGCATGGGCTCCCGCCTGCTGACCCGGCGTCAGGCCTTGAGCCCGGTTCTCGAGGATATCGCCCAGCAGGGCCTGCTGTTCGTCGACGATCGCGCGACCGCCGGCAGCCTGGGCTTCGACCTGGCGCGCGAGCTGGAGGTCCCCGCCGCCTACAGCGAGGACATGATCGACGAGCCTTCGGCCAACCGGGCCGCCATCGACGCCAAGCTCAACCGTGTCGAGCGCCTGGCCCTCACCAAGGGGGCGGCCGTCGCCCTGGCGCAGCCCTATCCGGTGACCATCGAGCGCCTGAACGTCTGGATCGCCGAGCTGGCCGAGCGCGGCGTGGTGCTGGCGCCCATCTCCGCCGTGGTCAATCGCCAGCCGCCGGTCCGATAGGCGCACGAGGAACTCCATGAGCCGCAGCTACAACCCCGATGCGACGCTGGTCCTGACGCCGGAAGAGATCGCCGCCCTGCCCTACCGGCCCGGGGTCGGCATGGTGCTGTTCAACCGCCAGGGCGAGGTCTTCGTCGCCCAGCGCAGCGACATGATCAGCGCCGCTTGGCAAATGCCGCAGGGCGGCATCGACAAGGGCGAGGACCCGCGGGACACCGCCTTGCGGGAGCTGGAGGAAGAGATCGGCACCCGGAACGCCGAGATCATCGGCGAGACCGGCGACTGGCTGTCCTACGACCTGCCACCCGAGCTGGTGCCGAAGCTCTGGAAAGGACGCTACCGCGGCCAGCGGCAGAAGTGGTTCGCGCTGCGCTTCCTGGGCAGCGACGCCGAGATCGACATCTTCGGGGAGCATGCCGAATTCCGTTCTTGGCGCTGGGAAGAGCTCACGCGGGTGCCAGAGCAGATCGTCTCCTTCAAGCGCGGCCTCTATCACCAGTTGATCGAAGAGTTCGGCCACTTGCCGGAACAGGTGCGACAGTCCGCCGACTGACCGGCAACGAACACCCAGCGTCTAAGACGCCGGCGCTTCTTTCTCGCGGAACATTTTGAGGTTCAGGGGCACCATCTCGCCCATCCAGATGGCGCGGTCGCGGTGGTCGCCGAGGTCGTCGCCCGTCTCCGGATGAATGAAGACGGTGAGGCCGTTTCGCTCCAGCGCCAGCCAGGGCACCACCTCGCCGAACAGCGCCGGCGGGAAAGCGAGCTGGCAGCTCCAGCGCGGATGCGGGCCGACCGGCCGCTCGTGCATGCGCCCCATGGTGACGCCGAAACGCTGGGCCGCCTCTTCGCAAAGCGCGCGCGCCTGCTCCACCGTGGCCTCGTCGAAATAGACGTGGGCGTGAAAACCGCTGATCTCGGCCATGGGGCTGCTCCTTTTCCGGCAGTATAGCTGGTACCGCCCAGCCAAGAATGTAAGTCTGCGCGCCCCGAGACCTCGTTCACATAGGAGAGAGGCAATGAGCCGCTGGGCGGAAGAAACGCTCTACGACGACTGCAAGTTCTGCCTCAAGCTCGAGAAACTGCTCTACGAGCGCAGCTCGGAGCACCAGAGCCTGCTGGTCGCCGAGAACCTGAGCTTCGGCCGCGTGCTCTATCTCGACGGCGTGCTGCAGACCACCGAAGCCGACGAGTTCATCTACCACGAGATGATGGCCCACGTGCCCATCATGGCCCACGGCCGGGCCGAAAGCGTGCTGATCATCGGCGGCGGCGATGGCGGCATGCTGCGCGAGGTCCTCAAGCACCAAACCATCGACCGGGTGGTGCAGGTGGAGATCGATCCCGACGTGATCGCCTTCTGCCGTGAGCACCTGCCCAACCATTCGCAAGGCAGCTTCGACGACCCGCGGCTCGAGCTGGTGATCGCTGACGGCAAGGACTACCTGGCCGACTGCGGCGAGCGCTTCGATATCGTCATCATCGACTCCACCGACCCCATCGGGCCGGGCGAGGCGCTCTTCACCCCGGACTTCTATCAAGCCTGCAAGACGGCCCTCGACGAGGACGGCGTCCTCGTCACCCAGAACGGCGTTCCCTTCCTGCAGCCCGATGAACTGCGCAACACCATGCGGGCCTTTCGCGCGCTGTTTCAGGATGCCAGCTGCTACCTGGCGGCGGTGCCGACCTACATCGGCGGCTCCATGGCCTTCGGCTGGGGCAGCGACCGGCCG
>JANQIA010000394.1 GCA_028282405.1 Rhodovibrionaceae bacterium | reverse complement strand
CGCCACCATCGAGGCGGCGCGCGCCGGCGATGCCGGCAAGGGCTTCGCCGTGGTCGCCAGCGAGGTGAAGTCTCTCGCGCAAAAGACCAGCCAGGCGACTCAGGAGATCAAGCAGCAGATCGAGCGCGTGCAGGAGGTCACCAGCAAGACGGCCAGCTCCAGCCAGTCGATCGCCGACACCATCGGCAAGATCAACGAGATCGCCACTCAGGTCGCCGCAGCCGTTGAAGAGCAGGCGGCCGCCACGTCTGAAGTGACCCGCAACATCACCGGCGTCTCGGAAGCCTCCGGCAACACCGGGGCCGCGGCGCAGAACGTCAGCGAGGTGGCCTCGCAGATCAACGACTACTCCTCCCGCATGAAGGAGCAGGTCGACGTCTTCCTCAACAGCCAGCGCTAGGCGTCAGAGCTTAGCGCCGGTCAAGAGGCGCGGCAGGTCGCCGACCAGGCCCATGGCGTGGCGCATGAAGAGGCGCTTGAGCGGCGGCACCCGGTCGACCGCCGCGAGGCCCAGGTCACGGGCCAGGCGCAGCGGCGGCAGGTCGTTGGAGAACAGCCGGTTCAAGCCGTCGGTGACGACGATCAGGGTCATGGTGTCGCTGCGCCGCCAGCGCTCGTAGCGGGCCAGCGGCGTCGGCCCGCCGATATCGAGGCCAAGCCGCCGCGCATCGACCAGGGCCTCGGCCAGGGCCGCGATGTCGCGCAGGCCGAGATTGAGCCCCTGTCCTGCAATCGGGTGGATCACGTGGGCCGCATCGCCGATCAGCGCCAGGCGGCGGTCGATGTAGCGCTCTGCATGGAGCAGCGAGAGGGGATAGCACCAACGCTGCCCCGCAAGCGTGATCTCGCCCAAGGAGTCGCCGAAACGGCGCTGCACCTCCTCCGAAAAGCGCTCCGGCGAGACCGTCGTCATGCGCGCCGCCAGCTCCCGGCGCTCGGTCCAGACCAGGGAGGAGCGCGGCGTGCCGTCGGCGGCATCGGTCATCGGCAGCACCGCGAAGGGCCCAGACGGCAGGAAGTGCTCGTGGGCCACGTTCTCGTGCGGCAGGCTGTGGTGCAGGGTCGCCACCAAGCCAGACTGGGGATAGTCCCAGGTGGTCACGCCGATGCCGGCAGCCTCGCGCAGCGAGGAGTTGCGCCCTTCGGCGGCGACCAAAAGCGGCGCCCGCAGCCTTTGCCCGTCCGACAGCGAGACCTGCACGCCGGCGACACCACGCTCCGCCTCGACGATCTCCGCCGGTGCCAAGAGCGTTAGGCTCGGCAGCGCCTCGGCACGGGCATAGAGCGCCAGGCGGAGCGCCTGATTCTCGACGATGTAGCCGAGCGGGCGATCGCCCTCGGGCTCGCCCAGCTCGGCGCAGTCGTAGTGCAGGAAGAGCGAGGAGGCCGGCCGGCCGAGCGCCCCGTCGGACACGCGGATCTCGCGAATGGGACAGGCCGCCGCCTCGGCATGAGCCCAGAGGCCGATGGCCGCCATCATCTGCTGCGAGCCGCGGGCGATGGCCGTCGCCCGCCCGTCGAAGGGTGCGGCTGAGGCCACCGCCGGGTCCAGCCGGTCGATCACGGTGACCGTCATGCCGGCGTCGGCCAGGGCGATGGCCAGGGTCAGGCCGTTGAGGCCGCCGCCGGAAATGATGACGTCGCAGGCCTGCTCGTCGTTGATTGCCTTGAACATTGGGGCAGCATTCCCAGTCGGCCGCGCGCTGTCCAGAGGCGCTTTGACGCAAAGATGCCTAAGAATTAGGCGCTGTGTAACGACTGATTAAGAAATGTGCAACACGACCATTCGGCGAACGGTCTGGTGTCGAGACCTCTTGGTTCATGCTCTTGTTTCACCTGTTCTTTTTGCGCTGCACAAAAGTTGGCATGGAACTTGATACGGCCGCCGTGATGCGGGGGCCGCCGAGCTGGCAGCCATTGGCGAGACAACCGCCGACCGGTCTCTCCGGAACGGTGGGCGCGGCCCGGTGACAGGGAAGAGGAGTGAAAAGGGCATGAAATTAGTCGTCGCGGTCATCAAGCCGTTCAAGGTCGAGGAGGTCCGCGAAGCGCTGACCGCCATCGGCATCGAGGGAATGACCGTCAGCGAGGTCAAGGGA
>JANQIA010000387.1 GCA_028282405.1 Rhodovibrionaceae bacterium | reverse complement strand
ATCCACGTGGGGCGGATGCTCTTGCGGATCTCGGCCGCGTGCAGCGTCATCGTCTGCGTCAGCGAGATCTTGGGGTTAATCCCGAGCTCATCCAGCGCCTCGGCGAACTCGGCCGCGGTCTGGTAGCGCACGTCGGGATCCTTGGCCATGACCTTCTGGATCACGGGCTCGAGCGCGAGCGGGAGATCGATGCCCTCGGCCATCGCGACGGAGCGGATCGAGGGGACGGGCTCCGTCAGGTGGAGGCTGAGCGTGCCCATGAAGCCCTTGCCGTCGAAGGGCAGCTTGCCGGTCAGCATCTGGAACAGGATGACGCCGGCGGAGTACACGTCGGCGCGGTGGTCGAGGGCCTCGCTGCGCGCCTGCTCGGGCGACATGTAGTGGGCCGTGCCCATGACCATGCCCGTGTGGGTCAGCTCCTGGTCCTCATCGTTATCGAGGACCTTGGCGATGCCGAAGTCCACGACCTTGACCATGTCGGGCTCATCGGCGTCGTCGACGACGAAGACGTTGCCCGGCTTCATGTCGCGGTGGACGATGCCGGACTTGTGCGCCGCCTCGAGCGCGGCGCAGATCTGCTTCATGAAGTTCAGCGGCTGCGCCATCTGAATCATGTAGGCGTTGATGGCGACGAAGTCGCCGATGGTCATGCTGCCGGCGACCACTCGGTGGGCAGCCAGCAGCATCAGCGAGGTCACACCAAGCGCAATGATCAAGGCCTGGCCGATGTTGAGGATGGCGAGGCTGCTCTTGGATTTTGTCGCCGTTCCTTCATAGCGCTGGAGGCCCGTGTCGTAGCGCTCGGCCTCATGGGTCTCATTGCCGAAGTACTTGACCGTCTCGTAGTTGAGCAGGCTGTCGATCGCCTTGGAGTTGGCGGCCGTATCGGTGTCGTTCATCCGGCGCCTGAGGTGCAGGCGCCATTCGGTCACCCGGTAGGTGTAGGCGATGTAGAGCGCGACGGTCACGAAGGTGATCGCCGCCACCTCGAAGCCGAAGAGCCACCAGAGAATGCCGCAGGACAGGGCCAGCTCGACGAAGGTCGGCAGGATCGAGAAGAGCGTGTAGCTCAGCAGCGTGTCGATGGCCTTGGTGCCGCGCTCGATGACCCGGGAGAGGCCGCCGGTCTGCCGCTCGAGGTGGAAGCGCAGGGACAGGCCGTGGAGATGCTCGAAGGTGCGCAGCGCCACCCGGCGGATGGCCCGCTGGCCGACCTTGGCGAAGATGGCGTCGCGCAGTTCCTGGAAGCTGAGCGACAGCACCCGGGCGACGCCGTAGGCGACGATGATGGTGGCCGGCACCGCAACCAAGGCGACTTCGGGGTTCTCCGCGGCGGTGAGGGCATCGACCGCTTCCTTGTAGAGCAGCGGTATGACCACGACGAAGCCCTTGGCGGCGACCAGGCAGATCATGGCCAGGACGACGCGCAGGCGCAGCTCCGGCTCTCCGGCCGGCCAGAGATAGGGCAGCAGGTCCCTGAGCGTATCCCGATGGGTCCGCCCCGGGTTCGCCTGCGGCAAGGAAAGCTTGTCGGTACCCAGCGCGCGCACGCTGCCGATCCTTCGTTCGTCTTGGGCTAACGCCCGTAAAACTGGAGCAGGAAGATTTCAGGTCCAGCGTCCGGGCTCAACCTGTCTTTTGTCGGGGCAGGTTGGCGACTACTGCGGCTCGGAGATCGAGCGGCTGAGCAGGTAGTAGAGCTTGCCGACGTCCGCCGTCATGAAGGTCGAGCTCAGCACGTGCTCGGGGTCGCAGTTGGCGGCCTGGCTCAAGAGGCTCTCGAACTGGTTGATGTAGCGCGTCACTTGGTTGCGGAAGCGCTCGTCGTGCTCATAGCGCTTCGAGATCTCGCTGACCTTGAAGCCATTCTCCCGCGGCCGGCTCAGCCAACGCGCGAAGACCGAGCGGTCGCCCTTGCGATACTGCTTCCAAAGCTCCTCGGGCAATTCGACGTCCAGCATCTTGTTGAGATCGATGGCCGTCGAGTTCAGGTCCTCGATCATCACCGTGGCGGTGCGCAGGAAAAGGTCGCGCCGGGACTCGAGGTCGCTGTTGCGGAGCGACACCGCCTGCTTGCTGGCCTCGTCCGAAGCCTGCCGCAGGGCGTCGGTCTGGGCGATGAACTGGGTGCCGACCTGCGACAGGGAGTCGGCGATGGAGTCCACCGTCTCCCGGAAGGTGCCGGACTGCGCCGCCAGCACCTTA
>JANQIA010000333.1 GCA_028282405.1 Rhodovibrionaceae bacterium | reverse complement strand
CCGGCCATGGTGAAGGAGAGGATGGAGACCTTCTCCCGTGCCTGGCCGTGGATGGTCAGACCCTCGATCTCCGAGAGCAGCTCGGTGGCGTAGGCGAGCAGGCCGTCTTCATGCGCCTGGATGGCTTCGACACCGACGGCGGAGACGTAGTCGACCGCAGCCCCCAGACCGATGACCTCGGCAATAGCCGGCGTGCCGGCCTCGAAGCGGTGCGGCGGCGCCTTGTAGGTGCTCTTCTCGAAGGTGACACGGGAGATCATCTCGCCACCGCCCTGATAGGGGGGCAGCTCGGCCAAAATCTCTTGGCGCCCGTAGAGCACGCCGATGCCGGTGGGGCCATAGAGCTTGTGGCCGGAGAAAGCGTAGAAGTCGACGCCCAGTGCCTGCATGTCGATGCCGGAATGCGGAGCAGCCTGGGCGCCGTCGAGCAGCACCTTGGCACCGACGCTGTGGGCCAGGCGGATAACCTCTTCCACCGGCACGATGGTGCCCAGCGCATTCGAGATGTGGGTGACGGCGACCATCTTGGTGCGCTCGCTGAGCAGGCCCTTGTAGGCTTCCAGATCGAAGTTGCCGGCGTCATCGATGGGCACGACCTTGATGACGATGCCGAGACGCTCGCGCAGTAGCTGCCAGGGAATGATGTTGGAGTGGTGCTCCATCACCGAGAGGATGACCTCGTCGCCTTCCTTCATGAAGGCGGGGCCGAAGGTGCCGGCGACCAGGTTGATCGCTTCCGTGGTGCCGCGGGTGAAGACCACCTCGTCCGTGCTGGCGGCGTTGATGAAGCCCGCAACCTTCTCGCGGCCCTTTTCGAAGGCCTCGGTCGACTCCTGGCTTAGGGTATGCACGCCGCGGTGGACGTTGGAGTAATAGCCCTCATAGCAGGCAGTCATGGCCTCGATCACCTGGCGCGGCTTCTGGGCGCTGGCGCCGTTGTCGAGATAGACCAGCGGCTTGCCGTTCACCGTGCGGCTCAGGATCGGAAAATCCTCGCGCAGCCGTTCGACATCGAAGGCTGCCATGGAGTTGTCGCCCGCAGGCGCGATGGCCGTTTTCAACATCGGCTTCTGAAACCCTTCCTCTCGCTGGTCTCTGTCGTCTTTCCCGGCATCCTTGACGTGCCGGTTGGCTACTTGAACTCGATCTCTACGAAGGCGAACTCGAAATCGTTGGCGTTGATCACGTTGTGCTCGACCCCGGCAGGGCGGAAATAGGACCGACCCGCCTCGAGCGGGGAGATCGTCTCGCTGCCGTCCGGCTGCTCGATCCTGAGGCTACCGGACAGCATGGGCACCACCACGTAGTCGTACTCGTGGCGGTGCCAGCCGGTCTCCGCTCCGGGCGCGAAGCGCCACTCGGTCACGCGGGTGCGCGCGTTCTCCACTTGCAAGCTGGGTTGGGCTTGCAGGGTCACGCAGCCGCCTCCTCGTGGCTTGCTTCTGCCAGCCAGCGGCCGGCGCGGTCGCGCAGCTCCTCGCGCAGCGCCTCGACCGGGCAGAGCTCGATCACGTCGGCGAGGAAGGCTTCGACCAGCAAGGCGCGGGCACGTCCTTCCGGAATGCCGCGGGCACGCAGGTAGAACAGTGCATTGGCATCGAGCTCGCCGGCGGTGGCGCCGTGGGCGCACTGCACGTCGTCGGCGAAGATCTCCAACTCCGGCTTGCTGTCAATCTCCGCTTTGTCGGAGAGCAGCAGCGTCTTGTTCATCATGCGCCCGTCGGTCTTCTGAGCGCCCGGTTCGACCACGATCTTGCCCTGGAAGACGCCGCGCGCCTTGCCGGCCAGAGCCCCCTTCACCGTCTCGCGGCTGGTGGTGTGCTCGGCCCGGTGATGAATGGTGCTGGTGAGGTCGCCGTGCTGAGTTCCAGCCAGCAGATAGGTGCCGTCCAACGCGCAAGAAGCGCCGGTGCCCTCCAGGCTAACCTCGATCTCGTTGCGGGACATGCCGGCGCCGAGGGTGACGCCGAAGCTGTCGTAGGTCGCGTCACGGCCGACCGTCACCCGGCGGGTGGCAATGTGCTGCACCTGGGCTTCTTCGGTCTGCAGGACCACATGGTCGAGCTTGGCGCCGGTGGCGAGATGGACCGAGGACACCAGGTTGGAGAGCCCGAGCGCCTCGCCGTAACCCAAGTGATGCTCGATCACCGTGGCTTGGCTGTTCTCGCCGAGGCGGATGACCAGACGTGGGTGGGTCGATCGGCCTTCGGCCTCGTCGATGGAGACAAAGGTGAGGATAACCGGCTGGTCGAGAAGCGTGCCGCGCTCAAGCGCGATCAAGGCGCCGTCCTGGAACAGGGCTTGGTTGAGCAGAGCGAAGGCGCCGCTCTCGTCGTCCGAGATCAGCGTCTCGTCGTCCAGGGCTTCGGTCAGCGGCGCTATGAACGCGCCTTGTGGCAGCTCACCGAGATCGCTCAACTCAGCGCGAAAGAGACCGTTGACGAAGACCAGGCGATGCGCCGCTGTGTCGGCCAGCAGCGCCGGTGCCCGGTCCAGGCTCGGGGCTTCCGTCGTGGTCGCGGGGGTCAGGCCGGCCAGGCTGCGCAGCGCGGTGTACTTCCAGCTTTCCTGCCGCGTGGTCGGAAAGCCAAGCTCGCGGAAGCGTGCCAAGGCCTGCAACCGCCGCTCGGCAAGCGGGCTGTCGGGCAGGGTTGCCTGCAGCGCCTCGAACTGCGCCGCGTAGGGCTCGGTAGAAACCAGGCTCTTCGCCATTACGCGGCATCCTTTGCGGCGAACTCGCCGTAGCCTTCGGCTTCCAGCTTGTGGGCCAGCTCCGGCCCGCCGGAGGCGACGATGCGACCGCCGGCCAGCACGTGAACGTGGTCGGGCACGATGTAGTCGAGCAGGCGCTGATAGTGGGTGATGATCAGCATGGCGCGGTCCGGGCTGCGCATGGCGTTGACGCCGTCGGCGACCGTGCGCAGGGCATCGATGTCGAGGCCGGAGTCCGTCTCGTCGAGGATGGCCAGTTTCGGCGCCAGGACGGACAGCTGCAGCATCTCGTTCCGCTTCTTCTCGCCGCCGGAGAAGCCGGTGTTGACCGAGCGCTTGAGGAACTCCTTGTCGATGCCGAGCTTGGCGCAGGTCTCGCGCAGCCCTTTCATGAAGGCCAGCGCATCGATTTCCGGCTCGCCCTTGTACTTGCGCACCGCGTTGACCGCTTCCTTGAGGAAGGTTGAATTCGGCACGCCGGGAATCTCGACCGGATACTGGAAGGCCAGGAATATGCCTTCGCCGGCCCGCTCTTCGGGCTCCAGTTCCAGGAGGTCCTTGCCTTCGAAGAGCACTTCGCCCTCGGTCACCTCATAGCCGTCGCGGCCGGAGAGGATGTAGGAGAGGGTCGACTTGCCGGCGCCGTTCGGACCCATGATGGCGTGCACCTCGCCCGGCTTGAGCGTGAGGTCGAGCCCCTTGATGATGGGCTTGTCGTCGACCGTGGCGTGCAGGTTCTTGATTTCGAGCATTCTTGTCTTTCCGTTCTGGGTGAGCTGCCGTTAGCCCACGCTGCCTTCCAGGCTGATCCCAACCAGCTTCTGCGCTTCCACGGCAAACTCCATGGGCAGCTGCTGCAGCACCTCGCGGCAGAAGCCGTTGACCACCAGAGCCACGGCGTCTTCCTCGGGGATGCCGCGCTGGCGGCAGTAGAAGAGCTGATCTTCGCTGATGCGCGAGGTCGTGGCTTCGTGCTCGACCTGGGCGCTGCGGTTCTTGCTTTCGATGTAGGGCACTGTGTGCGCGCCGCAGCTCTCGCCGATCAGAAGCGAGTCGCACTGGGTGTAGTTGCGCGCGCCCTCGGCCTTGGAACCCATGCGCACCAGGCCACGATAGGTCTGCTGCGAGCGGCCGGCCGATATGCCCTTCGAGATGATACGGCTCTTCGTGTTCCGGCCCAGGTGGACCATCTTGGTCCCCGTGTCGGCCTGCTGACGATTGTTGGTGATGGCGATGGAATAGAACTCGCCGACAGAATGATCGCCGCGCAACAGACAGCTCGGATACTTCCAGGTAATGGCCGAACCGGTCTCGACCTGGGTCCAGGAGATCTTGGAGTAGTCGCCGCGGCAGTCGCCCCGCTTGGTGACGAAGTTGTAGATACCGCCCTTGCCGTCCTCATCGCCGGGGTACCAGTTCTGCACCGTCGAGTACTTGATCTCGGCATCCTTGAGGGCAATCAGCTCCACCACGGCGGCATGCAGCTGGTTCTCATCGCGCATCGGCGCCGTGCAGCCTTCCAGGTAGCTGACGTAGGAGCCCTCGTCGGCGATGATCAGAGTGCGCTCGAACTGTCCGGTGTTCTGCTCGTTGATACGGAAATAGGTGGACAGCTCCATCGGGCAGCGCACGCCGGGCGGGATGTAGACGAAGGAACCGTCGGTAAAGACCGCCGAATTCAGGCAGGCGTGCTTGTTGTCGGCATAGGGCACCACGGTGCCGAGGTACTTGCGCACCAGCTCCGGATGCTCCTGCAACGCTTCGGAGATCGAGCAGAAGATGACGCCGACCTCTTCCAGCTTGTGCTTGAAGGTGGTGGCCACCGAGACGCTATCGAACACCGCATCGACCGCGACGCCGGCGAGGATCTCCTGCTCGCGCAGTGGAATGCCGAGCTTCTCGTAGGTCTCCAGGAGCTTGGGGTCGACCTCGTCCAGCGACTTCGGCTGGTCCTTCATCTTGGGCGCCGCGTAGTAGTAGGCGTCCTGGTAGTCGATCTCGGGGAAGTCGACCTTGGCCCACTGCGGCTCCGGCATTTCGAGCCAGTGGCGGTAGGCCTTGAGGCGCCATTCCAGCAGCCACTCGGGCTCATTCTTCTTGGCGGAGATGAAGCGGACGATGTCCTCGCTCAGCCCCTTCGGCGCCATGTCGGTTTCGATATCGGTGACGAAACCGTACTTGTAGCGCTCGCTGAGCGACTGGACCTTCTCGACCGTTTCAGCTGTCGCTGCCATAGCTAACCTCTCAATTTAACGACGGTTCATGGTGGCCGGAGCGGCCGCCATTGCCGATTGTTCCGCTACCTGACCCAAGCCTTGGGTCGCCGGCAGCGGCAACTCGAACATGGACATTTCACTGAGGCTTACGCCGTGCAGCGCCTCGCGGATCGCGTCATTGACCCGCTGCCAATTGCCGCGCATAGGGCAGAGCTTCTCAGACTCGCAATGGTCGACCGAACCCTCCACGCAGGCAGCAATGGAGATCGGTCCTTCGATGGCCTGAATGATGTCGGCAACGGTGATGCTGTGGGCAGGGCGGGCCAAGCTGTAGCCGCCGCCCGCGCCGCGGTGCGACACCACCAGGTCGGAACGCGCCAGGGCGTTCATAAGCTTGGCCACGGTCGGCAAAGGAATGCCAGTCGCCTCGGCGAGATGCGCGGCGCTGTTGGTCCGCGCTTCAGAGAACGACATCTGGGCCATGACGACGACGGCGTAGTCCGTCAGGCGGTTGAGCCGAAACATGAAAGCCTCGATATCTGACTAAGCCAGTAGGATTTCATGTATCGGCTTAACCGGGAAAATCAAGCACTATGTCAGACTAAATCGGTCTTATTTAACGCCCAGACCAACCGCCGAGACCCTGGAAATCGGGCTATTCCTCGGTATCAGTGCCGAAAATCCTGTCGCCGGCATCGCCCAGGCCCGGCACGATGAAGGCGTTTTCGTCCAAATGGCTGTCCAGGGCGGCAGCGAAACCCCTAACGCCGGGGTGGGCCGCGGCGAAGGCGGTTAGGCCCCCGGGCGCCACCACGAGGGCGAGAATGCGGATGT
>JANQIA010000259.1 GCA_028282405.1 Rhodovibrionaceae bacterium | reverse complement strand
ATAGCGGACGGTCTCCTTTCACTGGATTGCACTACGACCAGTTTGGCACATCGCGATGCCGTCGGGGGCCGTCCACCCATCACCCTTGGGCGAGCCGCGAAGCGGCGAGTTCCGAGGGTCCACACCGGGGTTCCGTGCAGGCCGAGGAGTGGATCCTCGCAACTCGCCTCTTCGGGCCTACGGCCCTGCGATGCTCGCGCAAGGATGACATTCGGAGAATGGCCGCGGACGGCGCCGAAGGCGCCAAAAAAAACCCGTCAGGCCAGCGCCTGCGCCAGGAAGCCCGAGAGGCGGCGGGCGAAGGCGGCCTGATCGAGCGGGGTTTCGCCTTCCATGATGCGCGCCTGATCGAGCAGCAGGTGCGACGCTTCCTCGATGGTTCCGGCATTGCCGTTGCCGGCCGCGGCCATCTTGGCCAGGGACAGGATCAGCGGATGCTTGGGATTGATCTCGAGCACCCGCGGTGCCTCGGCGTCGAGGCGGTGATGCTGCTTCAGAAGACGCGAGAGGTGCAGGTCCATGTCGCCGTCGTCAGCCACCAGACAGACCGGGCTTTCGCGCAGGCGGTTGGAGATGCGGACGTCCTTCACGCTGTCCTTCAGGGTCAGCTTGATGAAGGCGACCAGGGTGTCGAGGCCGCTGCTCTGCTCCTCCGTGGGCTCCTCCTTGTCCGCCGTCTCGCTCTCGCCCTCGATGGCATCGAGGTCGGCGCCGCCGCGGGTCACGGACTTGAAGGGCTTGCCCTCGTAGTCGCCCATGGAGGGCATCCAGAACTCGTCCACCGGGTCGGTCAGCAGGAGCACCTCGACGCCCTTGGCGCGGAAGCCTTCGAGCTGTGGGCTGCGCTTGAGCGCCGCCAGCTCGTCGCCGCTCAAGGTGTAGATGGCGGTCTGCCCTGGCTTCATGCGGGCGATGTAGTCGTCCAGGCTGACCCAGCCGTCGCCTTCCGTGCTGCGGAAGCGGGTCAGCTTCACCAGGCGGTCGCGCTGGTCCAGGTCCTCGTAGAGACCCTCCTTCAAGACCGGGCCGAAGGTCTCCCAGAACTGAATGTAGCTTTCCGGCTCCTTCTCGGCCTTCTTCTCCAGCTCGGCGAGCACGCGCTTGGTGATGGCGCGGCGCATGCGGCCGAGCAGCGGATTGTCCTGCAGAAGCTCGCGGCTGATGTTGAGCGGCAGGTCCTCGCTGTCGACGATGCCGCGCAGGAAGCGCAAGTAGGGCGGCAGGATGGCCCGGCAGTCGTCGGTGATGAAAACCCGTTTCACGTAGAGCTTGACCTCGTTGCGACGCTCCGGGTCGAAGAGGTTCATGGGCTTGGCCGAGGGGATGAAGAGCAGGCCGGTGTATTCCATCGCGCCCTCGGCCTTGAAGTGCAGCCTGTCCCAAGGCTCGTCGAAGGCGTGGGCGACGTGGTGGTAGAACTCGCGGTACTGCTCCTCGCTGATCTCCGACTTCGGCCGGGTCCAGAGGGCGCCGGCGCTGTTCAGCGTCTCGCCCGGGCCCTCTTCCTTCACCAGGGTGATGGGAATGCCGATGTGGTCCGAATAGGTCTTGACGATGCGCGCCAGCTCGCTCGGCTCGAGATAGCTCTTGGCGTCTTCCTTGAGGTGCAGGGTGATGCGGGTGCCGCGGGCCGGCGCATCCTCGCTCTCGGCGACGGTGTAGCTGCCCTTGCCGTCGGACTCCCAGCGCCAGCCCTGCGTTTCGCCGGCCTTGCGGGTCTCGACCGTCACCTGATCGGCGACCATGAAGGCGGAATAGAAGCCGACGCCGAACTGGCCGATCAGGTCGACCTCCTTGGCCTGATCGCCAAGCTCGTTGAGGAAGGCGGCGGAGCCTGAGCGCGCGATGGTGCCGAGGTTCGCGACCAGCTCCTCGCGGCTCATGCCGATGCCGTTGTCGGCAATGGTGAGGCGCCGGCTTTCCGGGTTGCTCTCCAGGGTGATGCGGAAGGTGGGGTCGCCGGCCGTCAGCTCGGGGTTGGTGATGGCTGCGTAGCGCAGGCGGTCGCATGCGTCGGAGGCGTTGGAGATCAATTCCCGCAGGAAGATCTCTTTGTTCGAGTAGAGCGCGTTGGCGACGATGTCGAGGAGGCGGCTGACCTCCGCCTGGAATTCGAGCTTCTCTTCGGTCGTCATGGCAATCCGCCGTAAGTCCTGCTGTTGACTGTTAATGAAACCAATTTCCAGCGCATATGTGATTTAGCGCCTGTCCACACAAGTCGGTCTTTCGGAGCCTGGTGCGCCCGGCGAAGCCTGCCTGCTGCGACAAGCTGTCCGGCTCTGCGTTCTGATATCTGGGTTGTCGAACAGCGCATTGCTACCAGTCCACGACCGTCGCGACTGGCAATCGCTTCACCGGCTCGACTGCGTCTCTCGGCGGCCTAAATCGCGTAAGCCGCTTCCGCGACGCGGCAAAGCCTTGTATTTGAAAGAGCCAGGCCCGAATTTGGGGGTGTTGTCATGGCTGGGCGTTCTCGCATTCTCGCCGTCTTAGGCCCCACCAATACGGGCAAGACCCATCTTGCGATCGAACGCATGCTGGCCCGGCAAAGCGGCATGATCGGCTTCCCCCTGCGCCTCCTGGCGCGGGAGAACTACGACCGGGTGGTGCGCGCCAAGGGCGCCAGCCAGGTGGCGCTGATCACCGGCGAAGAGAAGATCGTTCCGCCCCGCGCCCGCTATTTCCTCTGCACCATCGAGGCCATGCCGCTGGAGCGGGCGGTGGATTTCCTGGCCATCGACGAGGTGCAGCTCGCCGCCGATCTGGAGCGCGGGCACGTCTTCACCGACCGCCTGCTGCATGCCCGGGGCCAGGAAGAGACCATGTTCCTGGGCTCCGACATCATTCGCCCGCTGCTGCGCCGCCTGGTGCCCGACGCCGAGGTGACCTCGCGGCCGCGCCTTTCGCAGCTAAGCTATGCCGGGCACCGCAAGCTTTCGCGCCTGCCGCCGCGCAGCGCCGTGGTGACCTTCTCGGCCACCGAGGTTTACGAGATGGCGGAGCTGCTGCGCCGCCAGCGCGGCGGTGCCGCCGTGGTGCTCGGCGCGCTGAGCCCGCGCACCCGCAACGCCCAGGTCGAGCTCTTCGAGAACGGCGACGTCGACTACATGGTGGCGACCGACGCCATCGGCATGGGCCTCAACCTCGGCGTCGACCACGTCGCCTTCGCCAAGCTGGTCAAGTTCGACGGCATCAGCCCGCGGCGCCTGCAGCCGACCGAGCTGGCGCAGATCGCCGGCCGCGCCGGGCGTTATATGAACGATGGCAGCTTCGGCACCACCGGCAGCGCGCCAGGCCTCGACGAAGAGCTGGTGCAGGCCATCGAGGAGCACAGCTTCGAGCCCCTGACGGCGCTGCAGTGGCGCAACCGGGCGCTGGACTTCCGCTCGCCCCAGGCGCTGCTGCGCAGCCTGGAGCGGCGGCCCGATCGCCCGGAGCTCATTCGCGTGCGGCCGCCCGAGGATCAGGCGGCGCTGGCGGCCCTGGTCCGTGACGAGCAGGTCAAGGAGCGCGCGCAGGAGCGGGACCGGGTGCGCTTGCTCTGGGAGGTCTGCCAGGTGCCGGACTTCCGCAAGACCTTGAGCGAGCAGCACGTGCGCCTCTTGAAGACGCTGTTCGGCCACCTCACCGAGGGCGAGGGCCACCTGCCGGAGGACTGGGTCTCCCGCCAGATCGCCAACCTCGACAAGACCGAGGGCGACATCGATGCGCTGGTCACCCGCATCGCCCATGGCCGCACCTGGACCTTCATCACCCACCGCGGCGCCTGGTTCGACGACAGCGACCATTGGCAGGAGCGGGCGCGGGCGCTGGAGGACAAGCTGAGCGATGCGCTGCACGCGCGTCTCACCCAGCGCTTCGTCGACAAGCGGACGGCGACCCTGGTCCGGCGCCTGCGCGACGGCGGCCGCCTGCTCGGCGCGGTGCAGACCGGCGGCGACGTGGTGGTCGAAGGCCAGCACGTGGGCGTGCTGCGCGGCTTCACCTTCCACCTCGATCCGACCGTTGGGCAGCAGGACCGCAGGCCCGTGCTGGCCGCCGGGCGCCGCGCGCTCTGGGAGGCCATTCCCGGTCGGCTGCGCAGCCTGGAGCAGGACGAAGACGACGCCTTCGCGGTGTCGCGGGACGGCAGGCTCTCGTGGCGCGACGAGGTCATCGCGCGCCTTCGGCGCGGCGACGGTGTCTTGGCGCCCCGGGTCGAGGTGCTGCACAGCGAGTTCCTCGACGGCCGGGCGCGGGAGCGGGTGCGCCTGCGGCTCGATGCCTGGCTGCGCCGGCGGCTGCGCGACCGGCTCGGCCCGCTCTTCGCCTTGCGCGAAGCGGCGCTGGAGAGCCCGGAGCGCGGCCTGGCCTTCCAGCTCTCCGAGGCGCTTGGCCTGCTGTCCCGCCGCAGCGTCGCCAACGCACTGAAAGTTCTGGACAAGCCGGCGCGGGCGCGGCTGCGCGCGCTGGGTGTCGTCTTCGGCATGGAAAGCCTCTATCTGCGCAAGATTGGCAACCCGGACGCCCAGGCCATGAAGGCCCTGCTCTGGAGCCTTTGGCACCAGGGCGAGCCGCTGGCGGAGACGCCCAAGCTCGGCGCCCTGGTGCGGCAGCCGGAGCCGCCGGAAGCCGGGCTTTGGGCGGCGCTCGGCTATGTCGTCGTCAAGGGGGCGGACCGCAGCCTGGCCATTCGCGCCGACCGCCTGGAGGCTTTGGCACGGGACGCGCGCAAGCTCAGCGCCGCCGGTCCCTTCGTGGCCTCGCAGGCGCTCTGCCGTGTTATCCGCGGCGGCCCGGAGGATGCCTTGGTCGCTCTGCCGGCGATCGGTTACTGGGCGGTCGAGGAAGAGGGCGCGGTCACCTTCCACCGCCGGCCGCGGCGCGGCGCCAAGCGACGCGCCACTCAGGCGCAAGCGCGCGGCAAGCCGGCATCCGGCAAGCCGGCCACCGGCAAGGCCCGCCCGGCGCGCAAGGCCCGGTCGGACTCGCCTTTCGCCGTGCTGCGCGATCTCAAGTTCGGCGCATGAGCGACGAAGACTGGGTCCGCGCCGACCGCTGGCTGTTCTTCGCCCGCTTCTGCAAGAGCCGCAGCATCGCCGCACAGCTCTGCCAGTCGGGCCGCCTGCGCATCTCCGGACAGGTGGTCAACAAAGCCAATCACAAGCTGCGGGTGGGCGACGTGGTGAGCTTCTCCCAGGGGCGCTTCCTGCGCATCGTTCGGGTCGAGCGCCTGGGCGAACGCCGCGGGCCGGCGAGCGAGGCGCAGACGCTCTATGCCGACCTCAAGCCGCTGTCCGAGCAGACGCCGGTGCCGCGCAGCGCGTCGTCGGGCCTGCGGGAGCGCGGCGAGGGCCGCCCGACCAAGAAGGACCGCCGCGCGCTGGATAAGCTGCTGGGGCCTGAGTAGGCGCCGACAAGACCTCCGCTTGTCATCCCGGCCAAGGGCGAAGCCCGCGAGCCGGGAACCATTTGTCAGCCTGTGCCCGGCTTTGAAATGGACCCCGGATGTCGCCTCTGACGAGGCTCCTCCGGGGTGACAATTGAAGGGAATGGCTAAAACGGTGCCGCACCTCTTCTCGTCACCCCGGCCGAGGCAGCGATCCGGGGTCCAGCCATAAGCGCGGATCGTGCTCCTTGGCTGGATCCTCGCGTCTCGACACTGCGTGTCTCGCGCAAGGATGACAACGTGGGTGAGGCCACGGGCCGCGCAGCCCCTCCTGTCGTCACCGCAGCCCCTCCTGTCGTCACCCCGGCCTTGAGCCGGGGTCCATATGTGGACGGCCCCCTTGTTGCAAGAGCGGGAAGTTGGTTTTGACCGGGTCGCTTGCGTCCATATGTCCGGCCTGTCT
>JANQIA010000258.1 GCA_028282405.1 Rhodovibrionaceae bacterium | reverse complement strand
CGAGTCCGACACGGATGTGGTGCTCAACCTCACCGCCGGCATGGGCGGCGACCTGACTCTGGGGTCGGTCGATCAGCCCTTGCCGCTTAGCGAGGAAGGCACCGACATGGCGGGGCTGCTGGAGCGCCTGGCCCATGTCGACGAAATGCTGCCGGAGATCTGCACCCTCGACTGCGGCACCATGAACTTCGCCGAGGGCGACTACGTCATGACCAACACGCCCGGCATGCTGCGGGCCATGGCCGAGAAGGTGCAGGCGCTGGGCGTTCGGCCGGAGCTGGAGGTCTTCGACACCGGCCACCTGGTCTTCGTCAAGCGGCTCATGAAAGACGGCCTGCTCGACGATCCGATCATGCTGCAGCTCTGCATGGGAATCCCCTATGGCGCGCCCGACGATCCGACGACCCTGATGGCAATGGTCAACCAACTGCCCGAAGGCTCGATCTGGTCGAGCTTCTCGATCGGCCGCATGCAGCTGCCCTACGTCGCGCAAACCGTGCTCGCCGGCGGCAACGTCCGCGTCGGCCTGGAGGACAACCTCTACCTCGAGCGCGGCGTCTATGCCTCGAACGCCAATCTGGTGGAGCGCGCGGTGACCATCCTCGAAGCCATGAACGTGCGCGTGATCGGTCCCGACGAAGTCCGCGAAAAGCTGCAACTCAAGAAGCGCAACTAGGGGTCAGATGCAAAGCGTCCAGAACGTTGGCCTGCTCGGCGGCGGGGTGATCGGAGGAGGCTGGGCCGCCCGCTTCCTGATCAACGGCAAGAACGTCACCCTCTACGACCCGGCGCCCGATGCCGAGACCAAGGTGCGGGAAGTGCTCGACAACGCGCTCACCGCCTATCACCGGCTGACTTTGGCGCCGGTCTCCCTACGCGGCGAGCTGAAGGTCGTCTCCAACATCGCCGAAGCCGTCTCGGATGCGGACTTTATTCAGGAAAGCGCCCCCGAGCGCGAGGACCTCAAGCGCAGTCTGCTCGCCGAAGCGAGCCGCGCTGCAAGGCCAGAGGTGGTGATCGCGTCCAGCTCTTCCGGCCTCTTGCCGAGCCGCATCCAGGCCGACTGCCTGAACCCTGAGCGGGTGATCATCGGTCACCCCTTCAACCCGGTCTATCTCCTGCCGCTGGTCGAGACCCTGGGCGGCGTCAAATCGGTCGATGCTTCCTTGGAGACAGCCGAGGCGCTCTACCGCAGCGTCGGCATGCATCCCCTGCGGGTCCGTCACGAGATCGAGGGCTATATCTCCGACCGCCTGCAGGAGGCTCTGTGGCGCGAGGCGCTGCACATGATCAACGACGGTGTCGCGACGACCGACGAGATCGACGAAGCGGTGATCTACGGCCCCGGCCTGCGCTGGGCCTTCATGGGCACCTGCCTGACCTTCCATTTGGCGGGCGGCGAGGCCGGCATGCGCCACATGCTGCATCAGTTCGGCCCGGCGCTCGAACTGCCCTGGACCAAGCTCGAAGCGCCGGAGCTGACCGACGAGCTGATCGAGAAGATGGTGACCCAGACCGAGGCGCAGGCGGGCGACACCCCGATCCGCGCGCTCGAACGCCTGCGCGACAACTGCCTGATCTCCCTGATGCAGGGTCTGCGCGGGCAGGACTACGCGGCCGGGCACACCCTGCGTCAGTACGAAGAACTGCTCTACGAAGTCAGCCATGGCTCGGCCATGACAGCGGAGAGCGACCTATCCCAGCCACTGAAGCTGCACCAGGCGCAGGTCCTGCCGGAATGGGTCGACTACAACGGCCACATGACCGAGTCCCGCTATCTCCAGGTTTTCGGCGATGCTTCCGATGCGCTCTTTCGCTTCCTCGGCATCGATAAGAGCTACCACGCGGATGGCTTCAGCTACTACACCGTCGAGAGCCACTTGAGGCATCTGCGCGAGATCGAAGAGGAAGCGCCGCTCTACACGACGACCCAGCTCTTGAACGCGGACGACAAACGCATGCATGTGTTCCACGCCATCCATGACGGGCGCAACGACCGCCTGCTCGCCACAGCCGAGCAGATGCTGCTGCATGTCGATACCGGCGCCGGCCGCGCCTGCTCGGCCCGAAAAGACATCCTGGCGAACGTGGAACGCATCTGGACCGCCCAGCAATCTCTCCCCAAGCCGGACGGCGCAGGCCGCGCCATCGGTCAAGGTATGAGCTAAGCGATGACCTCGGGCCCGCCGCTCCGTGTCCTGATCACGGCCGGTGCCGGTGGTATCGGCCGCATAGTCGCGCGAGAGTTCCTCAAGCGTGGCGAACAGGTTCATCTTTGCGACGTGGATGCGGGCGCCTTGGAAAGCGTGGCGAAAGAAGCACGCGACGCTCTGGTCAGCCGCTGCGACGTCGCCGACGAAGCCCAGGTCGACGCGCTCTTTGCCAAACAGGCGGAGCAGTTCGGCGGCCTCGACGTGCTGGTGAACGGCGCTGGCATTGCCGGCCCAACAGCACCAATCGAAGAGGTCACGCTGGCCGACTGGCGCCAATGCCTAGGCGTCAACCTGGATGGCACCTTGCTGTGCAGCCAACGCGCCATTCCGATCATGAAGCAGGCCGGCACGGGCCTGATCGTCAACTTTTCCTCCACCGCAGGACTGATCGGCTACCCCAACCGGAGCCCTTATGCGACCGCCAAGTGGGGAATCATCGGCTTCACCAAGACCCTGGCCATGGAGCTTGGGCCCTTCGGCATCCGCGCCAACGCCATCTGCCCGGGGCCGGTCGAAGGCGCACGCATCGACCGGGTCATCGCGGCGCAAGCCGAAACCACGGGGCGAACGGTGGCCGAGATTCGCGAAGAATCCGTCGCCAGCACGTCGCTTCGGCGCTTCGTCACGCCCGAGGACATCGCCGCCACGGTTCTCTTCCTCGCCTCGCCAGCGGGCGCCAGCATTTCGGGCCAGGCGCTCGCGGTCGACGGCCACACAGAACGTCTTTGAGCCGGGAGACAAACACATGGATTTCGGGCTGAGCGATGAGCAGCGCATGGTTGTCGACACCGTGCGGAGCTTCGTGGAGACCGAGCTTTATCCGCTGGAAGCGGAAGTGGAGCGCACGGGCGAAGTCCCTCAGGAGATGGGCCGCGCCATTCAGGACAAGGTCCTGGCCATGGGCTTCTACGCCCCGAACATCCCGGAGGAGTTCGGCGGCGGCGGGCTCGACCACCTGACCTTCGCGCTTCTGGAGCGGGAGCTTGGCCGCACCTCCATGGCGCTCAACACCTTCTGGGGCCGCCCCTCCAACATCCTCTGCGGCGGCAATGAAGAGCAGCGCGAGCGCTACCTGCTCCCGGCCGTGCGCGGCGAGCGCATCGACTGCCTGGCCATGACCGAGCCCGATGCCGGCTCCGACATCCGCTCCATGAAGACCTTCGCCCGCCGTGACGGCGACGACTACGTGATCAACGGCACCAAGCACTTCATCAGCCACGCCGACATCGCCGACTTCGCCATCGTCTTCATCGCCACCGGCGAGGAGGACACGCCCAAGGGCCCGAAGAAGCGCATCACCTGCTTCCTGATCGACCGCGGCACGCCCGGCTTCGAGATCCGCAAGGGCTACAACAGCGTCTCCCACCGCGGCTATCACAACTGTGTCTTGAGCTTCGACGACTGCCGGGTGCCGCAAAGCCAGATCCTCGGCGAGGAAGGTGATGGCTTCGCGCTGATGAACCGCTGGCTCTACGCCACCCGGATCACGGTGGCCACCATGAGCGTGGGCCGCGCCCGCCGCGCTTTCGATCTCGCTGCGGAGTGGTGCGCCACCCGCAAGCAGTTCGGCCAAACCATCGGCAAGTTCCAGGGCACCTCTTTCAAGCTCGCCGACATGATCACCGAGATCGATGCAGCCGACTACCTGACCCTCGCCTCCGCCTGGAAGCTCGACGCCGGCGAGCCGGCCGACCGGGCCATCGCCGAGGCCAAGCTCTATGCCACCGAGATGCTGGCCCGGGTGACCGACCAGGCGCTGCAGATCTACGGCGGCATGGGCTTGATGGATGAGCTTCCGCTGGAGCGCTTCTGGCGCGACGCCCGGGTCGAGCGCATTTGGGACGGCACCAGCGAGGTGCAGCGCCACATCATCTCGCGCGACATCCTGCGCCCGCTCGAGAGCTAACCGGAGGCCGCCATGACCGACGCGCTCAAGATCAGCAAGGCCAACGGCATCCTCGAGGTCGTCATCGACCGGCCGAAGGCGAACGCCATCGACAACACGACGAGCCGGGAGCTGGGGCAGCTCTTCCTCGACTTCCTCGCGGACGACAGCCTGCGGGTCGCCATCTTGAGCGGCGCGGGCGAGCGCTTCTTCAGCGCCGGCTGGGATCTCAAGGCGGCCGCCGAGGGCGAAGCGGTCGACAGCGACTACGGCCCGGGCGGCTTCAGCGGCATCACCGAGCTGTTCGAGC
>JANQIA010000254.1 GCA_028282405.1 Rhodovibrionaceae bacterium | reverse complement strand
GCCGCCGTGCTGGCGGAGAACACGGCCCTGAACCTCAGGGGTGATAGTGCCTTCGAGGTGACGGGACTGGTCGGCGACCTCTCCGGAGACGTGGATGGGCTACGCCTTGCCGGCGAGCTGACGGTGACGACGGCGGACGCCACGGACAACGAAATCCGCGTCACCACGGGTCGGGCGGCGACGTCTGTCGAGGGCACGGCGGCGGACGACACCGTGGCGGTCAACGCTTTTGTGTTGGCGGAGAACGCGGTGCTCAACCTGTCGGGGGCGAGCACCTTGGACGTGAGGGCACTGACCGGTGACGTCGATGCGTCGGGGCTTGCCGGCGATTTGGAGATCAGCACCAACAATGCCGGCGATAACGGCATTGAGGTCATCACCGGCTCGGCGGACACCGACATCGTCGGCAATGGCGACGACGATTTGGTGACCGTCGCCGCCGCCGCTCTGGCGGAGGAGGCGACCCTGACCGTAAGGGGACGCAGCGCGTTCGAGGTGACCGACGTGGTCGGCGATCTGTGGGGGTATTACGTCCAAACCAACCTGACCGTGACGACGGGCGACGCGACGGACGACGCCATTGACATCGCGATCGGTTCGGGGGCGGCTCAGATCACCGGCACGGCGGCCGACGATACCGTGACGGTCAACGCCGCGGTGCTGGGTGCGTCGGAGACGCTGACGCTGCAAGGCGCGTCGGAGTTCGTGGTCAACGATCTGGCAGGCGACCTCGCGGCCGGCGGCACGACCGGGGACATCACGGCGACCGCAATCGGCACCGAAGGTCAGACGCTGAAGACCGGTAGCGGCGCGGATGTGCTGACGCTGGGAGCCGGTGACGACGATGTCACGGCCGGGGCCGGCGACGACACAATGTATGGCGGTGCCGGGAGCGACGTCCTGCGAGGCGGCGAGGGCAACGACGACCTGTATGGAGGCCCGAACGCCGCGTCGGAGGTGAGCTACCTTCTGGGAGGCGCCGGTACCGAGGACTACGCGCTGTTCGATGGCGTGCTGGGCGATTACCGGTTCCGGGAAGGCACGTTCGACGTCGATGTCGACGGCGACGGGACCACCGAGACCGGGCTCACCGGCATCGAGATGACGCACCGGGAGACCGGCGCCGTCACCTATGTCAACGGGGCGGAGAACGTCGCTTTTCTGGGCGACAACCCCGCCACTGGCTTCGACCCGAACGACTTATCGACCTTCGTCGAGGTCCAGGATGCAGCGACGGTCGGGCGCGTGGTGCTGAATACCGGTACCAATGCGCGCTACTACACTCTCGAGGATGCGATCGCCGCCGCCTCGGAGGGAGATACGCTGACTATCGACAGCGGTGCCAACCTCTCCGACGAAGGCGTCATCACCATCACCCAGGAAGGCCTGACGATCACCGGCGGTGCCGGGGTCGCTATCGCGGGCCTGACGATGGGCCAAAACGCCGGCAGCGGTCAGGATGTCGTCGCGCTCTATCTGGATGGCATCAGCACCAGCGTCACCGGCAACAACGCCGACAACGTGATCATCGGCTCCGGCGCGACGGCAAGCTATCGCTTCGACGGCGGTGCCGGTAACGATACGCTTCTCGGCGGCGGCGGGGACGACACTTTGCTGGGCGGTTCCGGCGACGACTTGATCGCGACCGACGGTGGCGATGATGTCATCATCGCCGGCGCCGGCGACGATCGGGTCGTGCTCGCCACGAAGGACGTGGCCGGAGAAGATGACGGCGACGTGACCGTAATGCTCGGCAGCGGGGTCGACGAGCTGATCGTCGGTCTGACCGAGCCGGCCCCCGGTCTGGATATCAGCGCCGTGATCGCCGACTACCATCGCGGTGTCGACGTTCTCAACGTCGGCAACCTGGAGGAGAGCGGCGGCGCACTGACGCTGGAGGATATCCAGGCCGCCTTCGGCATGGACCCCAAGCTGGGGGCCCACATCGATCTCGACGGCTTCACAGTCGAGGGCGGCGGCGCCGTGAGCGGGGACGTTCACCTGAACATGGTCAACGAGAACCGTCTGGTCGGCGACGACTTTAGCTTCGTGCATGACGAAAGCGCGGCTGGAAGTTGGCTGCAGGACCTCAATGCTGCGCTGCCCGAGTAACGGAGGAAGAGAGAAGAACGCAAGACGGGGGATGCTCGCTGACGCCGCCTTTTAGGGGCGGCTGAGGCGAGCGTCGTGGAGGTACATTATGAAGCAAGCCGAATCACAGACAAGCAGTCGGCGGAAGGCGGGAAAGTTGGGCCCGTTGTCGAGCATTTCCCTCCTTTCTTTGCTGGCTGCATGTGGGGGCGGTGGCGGTGGAGACGGCGACGCACAGCCAGTGGTCACCGCCCAGGGCGGGCAGGTTGTCAAGGGCTATGTCGAGGGCGCCGCCGTCTTCTTGGACCGGGACGGCGACGGCTTGCCGGACCCCGGCGACGAGCCGGTCTTTACCGACGCGGAAGGCCGCTACACCTTGCAGACGGAGACTGGAGCCGAGGGTACGATCATTGCAATCGGCGGTGTCGACACCCTGACTAACGTGCCGTTGGACGACACGATCTTCAAGGCTCCAGCCGGGGCGACGGTGGTGACACCCTTGACCACCCTTGTCGCTGAGCTGGCGGAGTTGGACGGCATAAGTATCGACGAAGCTGAGAGCCGGGTTCTCGAGGCTTTCAATCTGACGCTGCCGGACGGCACTGGCCTGATCGCTTTCGATCCTTTGGCCGACATGAACGGCGCCGGAGCAGCGGTGGAAGATGCCTCGGAGATCGCGCTCAATACTATCTTGTCCCTGCAGTCGATCTTGGAAGGCGCGCAGGTCGAGGGGGCTGCCGAGAAAGCCCTGACCGCCGTTACCACTGCCATCGGCGGAGGCGCGTCAACCGACCTGTCGGACATCGCTACCGTAGAAGCCATCCTCGATCAGGCATTCGACGAGAGCGGCCTTGGCGCTTCCGATTCTGCGGATCTGACGGCGCTGGCGGAGGCGATCGCCGCGACGAACGGTGAGCTGGCCTCCCAGTCCGGCCTGGACGAGGCCGCGCGCTTGGCCACCCGCTATGCCTTGTCGGAGTTTCAGGACCTGATGAAGCAGATCGGGGCAGGCGCCGAGACGAACGCGACCGACCCGGAAAACCAGTTCCTCGACATCTCGCTTGTCGATCAGACCGTGAAGGATGATGTGGAACAGGCTGCCGACGACCCGGCGACACTCATCGAGACGTCAGGCGAGACGACAATTTCCTTCGAGGTTCGCCAGGAAGACGAGGCCTTTTCGCTTGCGCTGAGCCCGGCGCTGAAGTTCGTGGACGGCGAACTGGCCGATGTGGAGAGCGTCACCTTTCGTTTTCTCCAGGCCGGTGTCGTCGTCGAGCGGGTGACCGTCAGCTCGGACGGAGAGACACGCGAGACGATCGTTCCAGATAACGGCATCTACAGCATCGACTATGATGATTTGGACAAGGTCGAAGTCACGCCGCCGCAGGACTTCAACGGTGAACTGCAGGTCGAAATAGGCCTGTCCTACGACGGTATAGCGGAGGAGCCGCCGGAAACCTTCCGTATCGAAATCACACCGGTCAACGATGCCCCGGATATCGCCGACGGTGAGGAGATACAGTCGTTCGCCGGTTCCTCGAACGGTACTTTGGTGTCCGAGGGAGTGCTGGTGGGGACGCTGTTCGGTCCGGCGCTGGACGACGGGCGTGACAGTGTTTCATCGACCGGCGGCAGCAGCGCCAACGATCTGGCCGGCGTGGCTGTGGTGGCCGATGCAGCGTCAGTCAGCCAGGGCGTGTGGCAATACTCGACCGACGGCGGCGGGCAGTGGCAAGACCTTCCGGCAGTTTCTGAGGGCGCCGCCTTCGTCCTGGCCCCTGACGCCCGCATCCGTTTCACACCGTCCGAAGGCTTCAGAGTTGGTGAGCCCGGTGCCTTGGCGGTTCGCTTGGTCGACGACTCCGGCGGCGATGTCACCAGCGGTACCGTGGTCGACCTTTCCGATTCCGGAACAGTGGGTGGGGAGACCGTCTATAGCGCGGACACGATCTCGGTCGTGACGTCGTTTGATCTCCGGTTCATCGAACCGCCGACAGTTTCAGAAGCCATCGCCGACGGCATCAACGCCGCTGAAGCCGCGGCGGGTGTTCCTGTCACCGTCTCGCTCGCCACCAGTACAGCCATCGCGGGTGACCGCGTCGAGCTACTGCTTGATGCAGCGTCGTTTTCTCCACCTGTCACCGAAGTGATTTCCGCCGACGACGTTGCCGCTGGCGAGATCGTTCTAACGATACCGCCGGGCGGCCTCGCAACGGACGGCACCAAGGAGCTGTCCGTCAAGCTGATCTATCCTGAGGGCGGCGGCGAAGCCGTTTCCGCCTCCATCGAAGTTCTGTTGGATACGCAAGCACCTGATCAGCCGGTTTTAGACCAGGTCGACGGCACCATTCCGGGCGAAGAAGCAGAAGCCTTCGTAATAATGGGCACTGCTGCAGGTAGCTCCTCGGTCGAGGTGACGTTGGTGGGGGCCGGCGGCGATCCGATCATGTTGGCATTCAGCACGGATTCCGCCGGCCGCTTCCACGCCCGAGTCGACCTTAGCGCAGTTGCGCCATCGCTTAGTGGTGGCGTCCTCCTGTCCGTCGTCGGCCTGGACGCGGCCGGCAACCCATCCGCTGCCGCGACTCTCGATCTCATCGTCGGTGAAGAAAACCCGGTGACGATGCACCGCGGTACGCCGACTGGGGTCGTCATCGAGGGCAGCGAAGCACGGGATGCCTTTGCGCCCGACGACGCCACCAACGAGTCGTTCTTCCTTGGCGGCGACGGTTACGACAGCCTGTCAATGACCGATCTTGCGAGTTCCCAGGTAAGGGTTTCTCTGGTTCCGGAGAGCAACCGTGATGCCCTGGAGACAATCCTAAATGCGGCCGGGGCATCACAAGACGTCAACCTTCCCATCTGGCGGGTATCGGAGCTGAGCGGGAGCGCCGAGTTCTTCGTTCAAGCGGAGGAAGTCGCCCTCGCCGACGCCATCCTGCGACTCACTGAAGATGGCGTGGTTGCCGACGATGGCGGCAACGTCTTGAGTGGCGGAGTCGGCAGCGAACACCTTGTCGGTGGGAGCGGCGACGACCGCCTGTTCGGCGGCGATGGCGATGACAATCTGATCGGCAACGACGGTGACGATGTGCTGATCAGTCAGGGCGGCGGCGATGCTCTCAAGGGCGGGGCAGGAGACGATTTACTGGTCGTATTCGGGGACGCAGCCGCAGCCGATAGCGCAGTTGTCCTCGAGGGTGGAGCGGGGAAGGATGAGTTCATTGTTGCGCCGTCCGACGGTTTCGCCCGCAAGGTGACGATCGCGGATTTTATCGTCGGCGAGGATCTGATCGATCTCTCAGCCTTCCGCCTGGATGACGGTGGCGGGCCGCGTGCCTTGACAGCGGCCGACCTCGATCTTGCCGCTTTGTCGGCGGCACTGGAAGCGCAAGGCTTTTTCCAGATCGACTTTGCCGATGCACAGTTCACCACAGCAGCCGGAGACCAGATCGATGGAAGCTTGCGGGTCGAGCTGGCGCCAACCAGTGAAGCCGATCTTTCTACGGAAGACTTTGTTTTTGCCGCGGCAGAAAGCGCGTTGGCGCTGGATCCCAGTATCGAAGCTCATGCAGCGCTGGTGATCGGAAGCTGACGCGGCTCAACTCGCTATTTTCGTAGGAGGTACATTTGTCCGTACAGAGAACCGTTCTTTCCGCATGCATCTGCATCGGCATACTCTTCGCCGCGGCCGCGCAAGCTCAGGGCCTTTCCAAATCGCTCGACCTGTTTCCCGTCGCTCCGGGTCCCGATAGTCCGGAGGCGCAGCGGTTTCTGTCGCTTATCATCGAGGCAGCCCGGAGGCATCCGGACTTCGGAGAAGCCTTGGCGCGGGTCGGGGAAAACCAGGGTACTCTGCGCGAAACCAGGTCGGTGCGCTATCCGCAGATCGAAGCCGGCTTCGATTCAATCGGCTCTCTGACCAATCGGACGTCGGTTGGCGGCGAAGAGGAACGCATTCCGAATCAGACCGTGCTGCGCCAGGATGCAGTAGTTTCCGTCAGCCAGCTGATCTTCGATGCGGGCAGCAGCTACCATCGGGTTTCGGCTGTCACGGCCCGAACCGAGGCCGCTCAAGCGGCTGCCGCCGAGGCCTTGAACGATGTCGCGCTGCGGGCGCTGGCGACTTACTTTGATGTCCTGCGCTATCGGTTGGCGGTTGAGCTTGCAACCGAGAACCTCGAGGAGCATCAGCGGCTGACCGGCTATGTCGTTGAACGTGTGGAGATGAGGGCGGGATCTCAGAGCGACGTTCTCCGCGCGACGAGCCGTTCCAACGAGGCCCAGGCGCAGTTGATCCTGGCAGTCAGCGAGCTCAAGCGGTCGCAGGCTGCCTACGTGGAGATGTTCGGGCTGCCCGCCGAAGTCCTACCGTTGCCGTTGCCGCTGCCCCCGATCTTACTCGATGAGGCCCGTGCCATCGAACTGGCTTTGGCGCAGAACGCCTCTGTCGAAGCAGCCCGAATGCTGGTCGAAGCTGCCCGCGATGAATTGACGGCGGAACGCCGTGCCGCCTATCCAAGCGTCAGCCTGGAGCTCAATGGGCGCCAGTTCGACGTCACGTCCTTCGGCGAGCTGCGCTACGATGTTGGAGCCCGTATCGTCGTGCGCTACAAGCTATACTCGGGCGGCGCCGAACAGGGACGCCGAGAGCGGGCGGCGGCGCAGTTGCAGCAGGCTCGCTATCGCGAGGACGCTCGTCGCTTGACCATCGAACGGCTGGTGACATCCAGTCTGGCTGATCTCGCGGCGCGCGAGGAGCGTGAGCGTGCCTTTGGCCTGACCGTTGCCGCCAACCTTTCCGCCAGACAGGCCTATGAGGAGCAGTTCGTGCTGGGACGCACGAGCTTCATGGACATGCTGGATCTTCAGGGTGAGCTGTTTACGGCGGAGCTGCAGTGGATGAATGCTATCGTTGATCTTCACCTTGCGCGATACAGCATGGCGGCCGTCACTGGGGATTTGCTGCCTTTTCTCGGTCTGGACAAATTGGCGAGAGCTGAAAACGGCATTGTGCCGTGAACTAAGTTGCCCCCGGTGTTTGCCGAACATGAGCCGAGACGCAATCGAGCGACGTAGTTCCCCGCTTGGCCGCACCCGTGCGACGAAGCCAACAATCGGAAACCGCTTCAGTTATCCGGATCCAGGTGTTCCATAATGGCGCGGATGGAAGCTTCACGTCATTCCGAAGCAATCGTTGGCCGAAGCCGCCTGCGGTCCATCAACGATGTAACCTGGGGTACGCAGCGGCCGGAAGACGAGGATCATCTTGCCCATCGCTTGGCATTGCGTAGCGTCGCAGCCTACGTGGCGCATGAGATCAATCATCCACTAGGCACGATCGCCAACTTGGCGTCATTGCTAGGCCGACGGATCAACGATCCCGTCATCCGCCCAAGCGAGCTGGCTGCGCAGATCGAGTCCATCAAGCTGGAAACGAGGCGCGCAGCCGACGTGATCAAGAACCTTCGGGTTTTGGCCGGCGGTTTGCACGGTCATCGCGAAACGGTGAACGTTCATGACTTGCTGCGGGAAGCGATATGCCGGTTCAGGCGTAGGTATGGAAAGGAGACGGTTCGGATCCGTCTGGAATGCCGTGACCGTATGCTCAACGTGCAGGCCGTTCCGGAGTTGCTGCATATCGCACTCTACAATCTCTCGCTCAATGGTGTCGAAGCGGCGCAATCCGCATCCATCGAGAGGCCGAAGCTGACGCTGCGGACGAAACGGACCACCGTTGACCAGGTGGTGATAGACGTGATCGACAATGGGCCGGGTGTGGCCGATGCGATCAAGAGTCAGATGTTCGAGCCGTTTGTTTCGGACCGCGCCGGAGGCTCCGGTCTAGGTTTGGCGATTTGCCGAGATGTCGTCGAATGGCACGGTGGTATCCTATCATACGAGACCATGATGGCCCGCCGCGGCAGTTGCTTCCGCATTGCGCTCCCAAACGAGTGACGCGATGGCTGGGCATGTCTATTTGATCGACGATGATGCCGGCTTCCGTCGTTCTTTGGCGGAGATCATCAACTCAATTGGTCTTTTGCATGAAGAGTGGGCTTCCCCTGAGGGCTTCATGGCGCTTGAAGACTTGAAGCGCCCCGGCTGCGCGGTCATTGACTATCGGCTTCCGGCGCTCTCCGGCCTAGAGGTACTGAAGTCGCTGCGCGCCCACTCGTCGATACCAGTCGTAATCATAAGCGCCTACGCGGATGTCCGCCTGACGGTGGCAGCCATGCAGGCTGGCGCCGCAGCCGTTTTCGAGAAGCCACTAGATGACAACGAGTTCTTGGGCTTCATTGAGCGCCTCTGTTTTGAGGACCGGATGCGCATTCAGAAGCGTGACGAGTGCCGTGCCGTGAGGAAGAAGATTGCCATGCTGTCCGAGCCGGAGCGGCGGGTCTTGAACTTGATGCTGCAGGGGCAGCCAAACAAGATCATTGCCAATTCGCTCGACAAAAGCGTCAAGGCAGTCGAGCGCAATCGTCAGAACATCGTGTCCAAGCTTGGCTGTCGATCAGCGCACGAGGTGCTGCTGACGGTTTCGCGTTGCCCGATGATGCAGTCATCTCCACTGAATTGCTCTACCAAGCCCTGCCCGCTATCTCGCTCGGCCGTAATACCCACCAACCCAGTGTGCACCGCACCCGCCGGCCCACGACCGGCAGACGAGCTTCTGAAGTCTACATACGTCGTGTAGGCCGTAGAAGAATGCTCACGCGCATTCTGTCGATCTCGCGATGCCGTATGTCGAATTGCTGCTGTATCGATGCGGGCTGGCGATACACGGGATAACCCGCACCACATGCGGGTTATCCCGCACCCAGTGTCCGATCTTCCTTATGGATTGCGGAATCTCCCCGGATGAACCTCCGGCGCACGTCTGTAAGGATGCGCGTGCTCTCAGAGTTTCAGAGCCGTCTTACAGTGAGGAGAAGATAAGAATGGCCATTGAAAAAGTGAACGCATCGAGCAGCCTTGCGGAGGTAGTCGACCGCATCCTCGACAAAGGGGTTATCGTCGATGCGTGGGCACGCGTCTCGCTGGTCGGCATTGAGCTGCTGGCGGTTGAGGCCCGGGTCGTCGTCGCTGGTGTCGACACCTACCTCAAGTATGCCGAAGCAGTCGGCCTAACGGCCGGGGCCCAAGCAGCTTAGTGAACCGCGATGCGCAGGGGCGGGCCTATATGGGCGTGACCCCTGCGGTTGATGAAAACAGTCTGCATTGTTGGAGGGGCGCAAAAAATGAGTCTAGCGAGCAACATGACGCAACTGACGGAGAGGCTCGAAGCGGCTCAGGAAAAGCGACTCTCCGCGGTGTATGAGGGTTTGGCAGAGGTAATGGCCAGCCACGCGGGGAAGGTCGACTCTGAGTTGAAGGGGATTTTCAGTCAGGCGGCGATCATTCGCGGCAGGGCTGACGATCTTATCGATGGATTTGCCGCCGAGCGGCGCAGCGGCGGTCTGCGATTGAGGGGCGAGCTGGCTGACTTCGCTTCAGGTCTGCGTGCGTTCGTGGACGATTTGCTGGACGGCTACGCAAGTGACAGAGAGGCGATGGGCGCGCGTGAAGCGGCCAGCCGGGCGGCCTATCTGGCCGATCTTCGTGCAAAGGTCGAGGCGACACTCGTCGAGGCCGAGAGTTTTGTCGGGGCGTTGAGAGAGGACCGTTCTCGCGCAAATCGCATTTGGCAACAGCATGCGCGTAGGCAAAGCAAGCGCGGAGGAGACGCGAGGTCTTCGAAAGCTCCTGCTTTCCACTCCAAGGCATCACCAAATCCGAAGGCCGCGAAGCCCGCAAGTGCTTCATCGAAGCCCGCCAATACTGCGCTCAAGTCGGCAGGTACGGAAGCGAAGTCCGAAAGTGGGGCGTCGAAACCTTCGGGCAAAGCGCCGAAATCGGATGGCGATCAGACTGCCGGCTGACGATGCAGCCGAAAGTCTGCAGGTAGCACGGTGCGCAAGATGTCGATGATGTGTCTAAGGGGTGGGTGAATAGAATGCCAGCTGCGGCTACCGCTGAGTATTCGGATGGAGTCACGACGTTGACGCCGCGGGCACGTGGTGACTTCGTGCAGACTGACAGCGTCAAATCAATCGCCAAGCGCGCGCTGGCCTATCTAAATGCAGGCTTCTCGGTGCACTTCCGCGGGCCGGCTGGAACAGGCAAGACCACGCTTGCCCTGCATACGGCAGCGCAACTCAACCGGCCGACGGTGATGATTACCGGCGACGAGGAAATGGTGACCTCGAACCTGGTCGGTACCCAGCATGGCTACAACTACCGCCGGGTCGTCGACAAGTTCATACATACCGTTACGAAAGTCGAGGAAAGTGCCGACAAGCGCTGGGCGGATCACCGCCTGACCACGGCTTGCCGAGAAGGTTTCACGCTCATCTATGACGAGTTTACCCGTTCGCGTGCTGAGGCAAACAATGTCCTGCTTAGCGTGCTTGAAGAGGGGCTGCTGGTCCTGCCAGCACAGAACCAGGATGAGCCCTACATCAAAGTGCATCCCGACTTCCGGGTGATCTTTACCAGTAACCCGCAGGAATATGCCGGTGTGCATGAGGCTCAGGATGCGCTTGGCGACCGTATCGTGACGATTGATGTCGATCGAGCCGACCGCGAACTGGAAGTCGCTGTTGCGACGGCCAGGTCCGGTCTGCCCCACCATCAGGTCGGGCCAATAGTTGATCTGGTGCGCGAGTTCCGCGACACAGGCGAATACGATCAGGTGCCGACCTTGCGGACCAGCGTCATGATCTCACGGGTCGTCGCTCAGCAGAAGCTGAAACCATCGATCGAGGATGCTTACTTTGTTCAGGTTTGCCTCGACGTGCTCGGTTCCAAATCGGCATTCGCTGGCAAGTCGGCAAACATGCGTGCTCAGCAGCAGAAAATGCTGTTGAGTCTGATTGAGCATCATTGCTCCCCGCGTCCTCCCGCCGCCAAGGCCGACAGGCAGAGGACGGAACAAGACAGGGTCGCTTCCATTCAAACAGGGGGTGGGCATGGTTGATCGACCGAAGGGTGGAGCCAGAAGCGTTGGCGAAGTGGTGACCATGCAGACTCTTGTTCAAGCGAAACTGCCGCGTGAGCGGCATCAGCAGGTCACTCGGTTTGCCCGTTTGGAGAACGAACGCGCGCGGCTGGAGCGAGAGCTTGGCATGTGGGAACAGCGGAAGGCGGCGATCGAAGATAGGTTGGGTGGCATCTGTCGACAGATCGATGCCATACGCTCACTGCTGCTCGCCGATCGGCCTCCACGCCCCCAAGAGCATCGAGCAGTCTTCGGGAGGCGGCAGCCCGCGCGGGCGGAGTTGCGCGCGAGCGCTGCGTCGGAAAGGCGGACCATTTCGATCGACTACTAGAAGGCGGCCAATGTGATTTTCTGCCTTTGCCGCTAAAGCCAGGATCAGCCATGACCGATGAACGGAACGGAGAGGACTCGCCAGAGCGTAGCGGCAGCTTGAATGACGTCACGCTCGACTTCGGAGTGCTGTTTCGGCGGCTCGGCAACTTCGCTGATCTGCTCCGCAAACTAGCCGACGCGGGAGAAGCTCATATCGAACGCCGCGGCGAGTTTCGTATCTGGGGCTTGGGTGACCAGGCGCGCGGGGTTTACGGCCTCAGCATCCGCAGCGGACTCGTCGGTGGAGAGCCGCGCATCGAGACCTTCGGCAACCTGCACCCGCGCGCGGACGGGTTCATCGTCGGAGATGTCCACGAGCCCCTGGTCGATGTGCTTGATCAAGGCGACGAGATCGTCGTGAGAGTCGAGCTTCCGGGCGTCTTCGAGGATGAAATCCTGGTCCGGGTGGACGGCGAGAGGCTGACAATCAAGACGATCGGTGAACGGCAGTATGCCAAAGAACTGTGGCTGTCGGTGCCAGTCGCGGAAGACAGTCTCGGAATGAGCTACAGCAACGGTTTGCTTGAAGTCCGAGCCGGGAAAAGGATGGCGCCCTAATGGAGCCGGAGGTGGCCGAAGGCAAATACCTCTATGCGATTGTCGAGTGCTCGGAGCCGCGCGAGTTCCGTGTGCGCGGCATCGGCGAACGTGGAGACTTGGTTCATACCATCAATCACAGAAGATTGGCGGCCGTGGTCAGCGACTCTCCCGTGATGGAATATGACAACAGCCGGCGCAATTTGATGGCGCACATGCTGGTGCTTGACGATGTGATGGAGGAGTTCGATCTCCTGCCTGTTCGTTTCGGCACCATCTCGCCGGACCCCGCGGCAATCAGAACGAAGCTCCTGGCGCCCCGCTACGACGAATTCACGCAGCTTCTTGGCGGCATGGAAGGCCGTGTCGAGCTCGGTTTGAAAGCATTCTGGTACGAAGGTGTCGCCGTCGAAGAGGTGGTGCATGAAAACGAAGCCATCCGAAAAATGCGCGATGCTCTTGAGGGGCGTTCGTTGGCCGAGACCTACTATGAGCGGATTTGGCTTGGCGAGGCGGTGGAAAAGGCGCTGAGCCAGAAGCGTGTACGCGAAGAGGAGGCCATCCTCTCCTGCATCCGGCCGCATGTGTACAAGACACGCACCAACAAGATCACCAGCGACCGCATGGTGCTGAACGCCGCGTTGCTGGTCGATGCGGCGAAGGAGCCAGACGTCGACGCCGCAGTGCAGGCGCTGGACGAGAAGTTCCGTGACCGGCTGATGTTCAAGTATGTCGGCCCTGTGCCGCCTTACAATTTCATCAATATCGTTGTCGATTGGGACGCCGAGGTGGTGGTCTGAACATGCTCGGGCGAATTCTTACCGCACCGGTGTTGGGACCACTTCGAGGGGTGCTGTGGCTGGCCCGAACGATCGACGACCAGGCCAGAGCTGAACTCTATGACGAAGACAAGATACGCGGCGACTTAGCGGAGCTGGAGTTGCAACTCGATCTTGGCGAGATCGAACTCACCGATTTCGAAGCGCAGGAAGAGGTGCTTTTGCAGCGCCTGAAAACGGCAAGAGAGGTCAGGGACGATGGCTAAGCCAAATTCGCCTTCCGGGCCGCGTGAAGCTGTTAGGCCGGAGACGGCTCCAAGTGGGGCGAAGACGCCCAAGGCGGCCGCCGGTCGGGCGAGCGGAACGGGAGAGAGTGCCGCACCGGAGAGCAAGACGCCCATGACGCCTCGACTGCGGCCGGTCGACTTGATCGAGAAGGCCAAAGGACAATTGAAGGAGCTCACCGGCTACCCGATCGACAGCGTATCCGAATTCGGTCGTGTGGAAGATGGCTGGCGAATGACGATCACGGTGGTCGAGCTCAGTCGGATCCCGCCGGCCACGGATGTTTTGGCCGAGTACGTCGTGGGCTTGGATAAGACGGGCGACATCATCGACTATCGCCGTGGTCGCCGCTATTTCCGCGATCAGGTGGGAGAGTCGATGTGAGACGCGGCGCTTCCGGGAAAGTTGGTATCGACTGTCCCATCGACCTGTTCGCTCCTACTGAACGTGAGATCGAGCAGATCACGGTCTCCATCAACCAGGCTCAAAGCCCGGCAGCGAAGGCGCTGCTGGCGAGCGAGCTGCGATGCACTGTCGGCAAGTTGCTGAGCTGCACAGCCTATGATGTCGACAACTCGAACTGCCGCTTGTGCCAAGAGGTGTCACGGCTGCGGGACAGGACGGCGGTTCTGGTTGAGCGGGCCGCAGGTCTTGTTCGCTGAGCGCTTGGGCAGGTCAAGGAGGCAAGAATGCGCAACGGTAGCATGGAGCACTCCATCCAATCCGTCGGGCTGGCGGATGTGCTCGATCGGGTCCTCGACAAGGGCGTCGTCATCGCTGGCGACGTGACAATCTCCCTGGTCGGTGTGGAGCTCCTCAACATTCGGCTGCGTTTGCTGATCGCGTCGGTCGACAAGGCGATGGAGATGGGTATCGACTGGTGGCAGAACGATCCCTTTCTGGCTACGTCGATCGCAAAGTCAGACGAGCAGAATGCCGCTTTGCAGGAGCGTATCGCCCGTCTCGAGACGTTGCTGGCGCAATCGTCCGAACAGGAGCCGGGGTAAACGTCATGTCAAGCAACCATCGCGACACCGCGCGCTATCTCTATGCGATCGTGCCGAATCCCGAAGGGGGATGGCTTCCCGAAAGGCTTGACGACGAGATCTATCTGATCAAGGGCAGACACTTCGCTGCCGTCGTAAAGAACGCGGCTACGTCTTCGCCTGTCACTGGCGATCGCCAGGAGTTGGCTCGGATGCTGCTGGCGCACCAGGAAGTCATCGAGCGCGTCATGGCATGGACACCAGTCCTTCCGGTCAAGTTCGGCACTGTGGCCCCTGATGGAGGAAGTGTCGTGCGCTGTCTCACAAATGGTGCCGCAGCGTTCGCCGATGCACTCCAACGGATGAAAGGAAGAACGCAGTTCGAGATTCTGGTAACTTGGGATCCGGAGCCCGTTTTCGCCGCCATCGCCGCCAACCCTAAGATCGTCGAGCTGAAGCAGCAGTTGATGACGAGTGCTGGCGCGCCCGATCCCGTCGCTGTGGCGCGACTTGGTGTGCTCGCCAAGCAGTTTTTTGACCGGCGCCGTGAGGAAGTGAGTGACGTTATTGCGGAGGTCTTGCGGAAGATAGCAGAGGACGCCGTCACCAATGCGCTTATGGACGACCGAATGGTGTTGAACATCGCACTGCTGATCGATGACCAGAAGGCCGCCGCGCTTGATGACAGCCTCGAAACACTCGATGCGTCATATGATGGTAAGTTGACATTCCGCTGCATCGGCCCTTTGCCGTCGTACAGTTTCGCAACTGTCGAATTATCGTTCCTTGACGCAGATAAAATCGCTCGAGCTCGGCGGCTACTGGAACTGGATGTCATTCAAGACGCCAAGACAGTGCAAGCGGCGTACCGGCGGCTCGCCAAGCTGGTACACCCGGACACCTCGGGCGGTACCGACGTAGGCGAACGAATCGCCGAACTGAATGATGCGTTCACGACACTCTCCTCATATGTTGATGCCCGCGGACCAGTCCTAATCGCGGTGAACCGGACTGAGCCGGCATTTGCCATCGGCGATGGATAGGGACACCATCATGTCGGCACAACGTTCCGTCGTATATGTTTACGGGGTCGTAACGACTGTTCCCGATGGCGGGTGTGTCGAGGAGCCAATTGTCCTGTCCGGCGTGACCTTTGCGCCGCCCCGCTTCCTGTCTTTCGGCCACTTCACGGCAGTCGTTAGCGACCTGACCTTGCATCACGGTGCATCGCTCAGTGCACTCTTGGAGAACCGTGGCAATGCTGAAAGCCTAGTCCTGCAGCACCACCGGGTTCTGCAGGGGCTGTCCGACAAGGAGTCGGTGCTGCCGTTCCGCCTCGGTGTCATGTTCAACGATGATCAGGGCGTGCTGGGTGCGCTGGCACGAAACCGTAACGCGCTGCGCGAGGTGATGGAACAGATTTACGGCGCTGTCGAGTGGGGCCTCAAGATATACTGCGTCCGTGATCGACTCGCCCGGCTGCTGGCTGACGAGACCCCGGAGATTGTCGCGCTCAAAGCCGAGATCGATGCTGCGGCGGAGGGTAGGGCATTCTTTCTGCTACGTCGCTACGAGCGGGTCGTGGAAGAGGCGAACGAGCGGGCGATCATACAGTGCCTGAAGCATACGGGCGAGCAACTGGAGAGTGTCGTCCGCTCGTTCGCCTTCGGCCGGCTTCATCGGGCCGAGGAGCATGGGCGCGAAGGCCAGATGGTTTTCAACGGCGCATGTTTGGTTGGCCGAGGGCGGAAGCGGGCGTTCTTCGAACTGGTTGAGGATTTGCGTGGCGCTTACTCGGAATGCGGGTTTAGTCACGAGATTACCGGTCCTTGGCCTCCTTATAGTTTTGCCGAGTACCAACTGGGCGACGACGAGCATGCCGCTTGACTCTCCCGATCGGCAGGAACTGGCGATCTCCGATCTCCTGGACCGAGCCCTCAACAAGGGGGTGGTGATCTGGGGAGAGGCGACGATTTCGTTGGCTGGCGTCGATCTCATTTATGTCGGCGTTAAGGTCCTGGTGGGCTCGGTCGACGCCGTCCAGCGCATGCGCACGGCGGTGCAAGAACCGCTGTCGACGGGGGTCGAAGGACCGGCATAGCGATGCTCTACGTCTATGGAATCATAGATGGTAGCGAGATCCGCACGACCATCCCCCGCGGTCACCACCGGTCGAGTGTGGCGGCACTGCCGGTGGGCGGTCTCGCTGCCGCCGTCAGCGATGTTGCTCAGTCGGATATGGTGGCGCCGACGGCCGACAACGTCTGCCGCCATGACCAGGTTCTTGACGCGTTGATGGAGCGGCATGCGGTGCTGCCGATGCGTTTTGGCACGACTGCGCATCGCGGGCGGCTTACCACCGCCTTGGAGATGCGCCAGCTTGCATTGTGCTGCGCGCTTCAGCGCGTGAGCGGTATGGTCGAGATTGCCGTTCGGGTGCTCACGAATCTCCCGGCGGTCGCTGTGCCAATCCGCCACCATCCATACGAGAAAGATGGCGCCCGGTCGTCAGGGACGGCATATCTGCGGTCGCGAATGGCAGATCGCCGGCAAAGCGCGCCGCATTGCGAACTGCGTGAGGCGGTCGCCATGTCAGTTCTTAGCCGGCTGGAGACGTTGTCTGCGGAGGCCACCTGGGATCGCGGGCATGAGTTGCCGTTGCTGTTCAAAGCATCCTTTCTGATCGCGAGTGAGGGAGTGCGCGAATTCGTCGATACGGCCGAGGCCTTGGCATTGCGCCATGGTGAAGTCGTGGTGCGCTGCACCGGCCCGTGGGCTCCATACTCTTTCGTGACCGGCATCGGAAAAGAGGAGCAGGCATGATCGACCGGGCGGGCATTAGCGGCGATATGACAAGAAAGGTCTTGCTCGACGACGGAAGCGGGGCGGATGCCAAGGAAGTGCCTGATCGGGCCGACCTCTTGCCGCGGCCCGAAGGCCTCGAGACAAAAGCCGAAGAAGGCGCGGAGGATGATCTTGTGAGGCTCGTCCTGGCCGTGGTCGAAACGGTGCGGCAACTCGTGGAGCGGCAGGCCATCCGCAGAGTTGAGAGCGGTAAATTGTCAGACGATGAAATCGAACGGCTTGGCCTGGCCCTGATGCGGTTGGAGGAACGGATGAGCGAATTGAGAACGCATTTCGGTATTGCGGCCGACGACTTGGCGCTTCACTTGGGGGCGGCGCGAGATCTGGTGGCTGTGTTGGCTGACGATGGTCCGGGTAAGAACGGCTTACAAAGTTGATCTGGATGCCGCGGCTATGACGTTGACGATTAAGAGTGAAGTACTGCAGGAAGCGGTGGCCTTCAGAGCACTTGGGGTGTTGCCCGAGAAATTTATGTTTTTTCTAAAGCGTTTCACTTTTGATGTGAATCGTTGAGGATTCCCACGGGGGGCGCTTTGTGATCCACCGTGTATGGAGGTGTGTCATGGGCAAACCCTACTCGAATGATCTTCGAGAGCGTCTGGCCGCCTACGTCCGGGAGGGCGATTCGGCGCGATCAGCGGGGCGGGTGCTCGGCGAAGCCTCAGGGCCGGCCGGCGGGGAAGTTCGGCAAGCTGGTGGCGCATATAGACTTCCTGCTGGAGAAGGTTCGCGCCCAACCGGACATGACCTTGCATGAACTGACCGCGGCTCTTGAGGTGGAGCGTGGCGTGGCGGCGCATCGTTCCTCGGTAAACCGCGCGCTCGCTCGGGTCGGGCAGTCATATAAAAAGACTTGATCGCCGCCGAGGATGAGCGTCCCGACGTGGCCAAGGCGCGCCAGCGCTGGATACGCCACCGACAGCCCCGCATGCGTCGCGAACCCCGTCGCCTGGTCTTTATCGACGAGACCTCCATCAAGACCAACTTGACCCGACTGCGCGGTCGCGCGCCCATAGGCGAGCGCCTCTACGGACCCGTGCCCTTCGGCAAGCGGCGCACCCAAACCTTCATCGCAGGTCTGGCGTGCAACGGGCTGATCGCGCCCTGGGTGGTCGACCGCGCCATGAACGGACCGACCTTCGACGCTTATGTCGAGACCCAACTCGCGCCCCGCCTGAAGCCGGCAACCGTCGTCATTCTCGACCACCTCTCGACCCACAAGAGCCCCCGAGCCGCAGGATTCGGTACTGGTCGAGGCGCGGCATGCCGATCTCCATCGGCGGGTGATGGAGAAAGAGATAGACGGGCTCGTCCTCGGCTTCGGTCAGGGCGCGCTCCAGCCAATGGCAATGTTGCTTGCAATAGACGCCGGAATGGATGCCGGCTTCCACCGTGTCGAGAAACAGAAGCACGCCGGCGGGCGTGTCCAACCGCGACTGCAGGCTCAATGTCTGGAAAGGCGGCCCGTAGCGCGCTCCGATCGTCATGATTGCCCGGCATCAGGCGATACAGGTCGCGCGCCATACTGGGCGATGCTTGACGGCTGAAGTTCTGTATATTATCGGTATTTTTTATCGTATACGGAAATTGTACAAAATAAGAAAGGCACGCGGGGTGGGGGACAAAGCTCGGGAGCAAAAGCAACAGCCGCGCAAGGTCCATATCTATCAGGCCTTGAAGCACGACATCCTGTCGCTCGCCTTGAAGCCGGGCGAGGACATCGACGAGGAGGGCTTGGCGCAGCGCTACGAGGTCTCCCGCACGCCCATCCGCGAAGCGCTGATCCATCTTTCCAAGGAGGGGCTGGTCGACATCGGGCGCAATCGCCGGGCCCGGGTCACGGCGCTGATCATCAGCGACTTTCCACGCTTCATGGAATCCCTGGACCTTCTGCAACGTGCCGCCAGCAGCCTGGCTGCCAAGCGCCGCACGGAAAAGGATCTGCAGAACATCAAGCAGGCGCAGGCCGTTTTCGACCAGGCCGCGGACACGGATCCCCACCCCATGGTGCTGGGCACGGCCAATACCGCCTTTCACGTCGCCGTCGCCAAGGCCGGGCGCAACGCCTACCTGACAGAGGCCTACGAGCAGCTCTTACTGCGCGGCCAGCGCATGATGGCGATTCCCTACTCTTATGCATCGACGCCCGGACGCAGCATCGCCGAGAAGATCCAGGAAACGCAGTCCGACCACCGGAACCTCATTCTCGCTATCGAGCAGCGGGAACCGGAGCTGGCCGAGCAGATCGCGCGCCAGCATGCGCTGCACGACCGCCACCAGCTGGCCGAGTACCTGAACGAAAACCTGGCCGGCGACATCTCCATCGCAACGGAGCTCGAGCCGCGCGTCGAGAAGAGCCTGCCAGGCGCGCTCTCGCCCGATCAGTTGGCGAAGAAGCAATACGAAGACTGGTGAAACACAACAGGGAGAACGAACAATGAGAACGTCAGAATCACTGTTCCGTATAAGCCGCCGGCCGGGCAATGGGGTCCGGGCCGCGACGATTGCCGCCGCGGCGGCCGCCGCTCTTTGCTTCGCTGGCGCTCAGGCGGTCTCGGCGCAGACGGTGGTCAAGTTTGCCCACTCGGAGGGTGAGGGCGACCTGCTCGATCATCCCTATTGGGCCTATACGGAGGTCTTCTCCCAAGCCGTCTCCGCCGGCACCGACGGCCGCTACGAGATTCAGGTCTTCCCCAACAAGCAGCTCGGCGATCTCGAGTCCATGATGGAGCAGACCTCCCGCGGCGTGGTGCATATCGTCGGCGGCATCAGCGCCGGTCATCTCTCCAGCTTCGACCCCAACGTCCAGGTGCTGGAGATGCCCTACACCTTCCCCTCCACCACGGTGGGGCGTGAGGTGATGAACGGTGCTTTCGGCAAGGCTCTTGCGGACTCGGTGGCCGAGAAAAGCAACCTGCGCATCCTGAGCTACCTGCCCTCTGCCTTCCGCAACTTCTCGAACAACGAGCGGCCGATTAGGACCGCCGAGGACATGCAGGGCATGAAGATCCGGGTGCAGAACATCCCCATCCACGTGGAGATGGTCGAGGCGCTGGGCGCCTCGGCAACGCCGATCGCCTGGGCCGAGCTTTACAACGCCCTGCAGACCGGTGTTGTCGACGGGCAGGAGAACGCGCCCTACACCATGCTGCTGGCCAACCTGCATGAGGTCCAGAAGTACTACACCCTGGACAATCACCTGCTGAACATGCCGCTGATCGCCATGAACGAGGACTTCTACCAGGGCCTCTCTGAGGCCGACCGGGCGGTCTTTCAGAAAGCGGCGGACGATGCGGCCTTCGCCATGCTCGGCATCATCAAGGCCAAGGAGTCGCAGGACCTGGCGACCATCCGCAAGGCAGACACCGAGATCTATCAGCCTTCGCCGGCCGAGATGCAGACCTTCGTCGATGCCACCCGTGCGCCGATCCTCGAGATCATGCAGCAGAAAGTGGATCCGGCTTGGATCGACAAGCTGCTGGCCGCCATCGAAGAGGCGCAACGCTGACACTTGCCGTGGTGTCCGGGGTGGGGTGCATGCATGCCCGCCCCGATACCGCTTGCGCTCGGCCCTGCACGTTCACTCCCGCCTATCGCCATGAGACCCATCCATGAAGGCGCTTGAGCGCGTCAGCGCCGCGTTGGCCCAGGCCGCGGGCACGCTGGCCAGGCTGCTGCTGCTGTTTGTCGTCTGCATCCTCTTTCTGCAGGTGGTGCTGCGTTTCGGCTTCAACGCGGCGCTGCCGTGGCCGGAGGAGGCCTCGCGCTATGCCATGATCTGGGTGGTCATGCTGGTCGGCAGCGTGCTGGTGCGTGATGAGCAGCTGATCGCGGTCGACTTCTTCGACCGCTTCTGGCCGCGCCGCGTGATCGTAGCGCGCAACGTCCTCTACCGCGTCCTGCTGTTTGCCGTCCTGGCGGTGCTGATGGTGGAAGGCTGGAAGCAGGCCGTCACGGCCTGGCCCCGCACCACGGCAGCAACGCAGATCTCCTGGTTCTGGCCCTATCTCGCCGTACCGCTGGGGGCCGGGCTCATGCTCTTCCAGATGGTCTTCCTGGTGGTCCGAGATGTGTCCCGCGTCTTGGCGAGGGGCGCGGCGCGATGACCGACTACTCGCTGCTGATCTGCATCGGCACGCTCTTCGTCCTGCTGATCTTCGGCAGCCCTGTGATCTTCGCCATCGGGGCCGCGGCCCTAACCTACTTCGTGGTCGAGCCCGGCATGTGGCCGGCCGTCTCGGTCTACGCCCACAAGTTTTTCACCGGCATGGACGTCTTCATCTGGCTATCCATTCCGCTCTTCGTGGTGGCCGGCGAGGTGATGGCGCAGATCGGCATGACCGACCGCTTGCTGCAGTTCTCGCGCCTTCTGGTCGGGCGCTTCCGTGGCGGCCTCGCCTACATGAACATCATGGCCTCCATGCTGTTCGGCGGCGTGTCCGGCTCTGCCCTGGCCGACATCTCCGCCCTCGGCCCGGTCGAGGTGCGCATGATGAAGCAGGACGGCTACCGCGCCGACTTCGCCACCGCGCTCACCGTCAGCTCCGCCATCCAAGGGCCCGTCATCCCGCCGAGCATCCCGCTCATCATCTTCGCCAGCCTGACCAACACCTCCATCGGGGCGTTGTTCCTGGCTGGCATCGTGCCCGGGATCATGATCGGCCTCGGGCTCTTCCTTGTGGTTGCGATTATGGTGCGGCGCCACGGTTTCGGTCGCCGGCCGATCGAGGGACTGACCGCTGCCCTGGCTGCCCGCATCGTGCTGGAGGCCTTCTGGGCCCTCTTCATGCCGGCGATCATTCTGGGCGGCATTGTCTTTGGGGTCTTCACCGCCACCGAGGCGGCGGCCGTCGCCGTCGCTTACGCCGTGCTGATCGGCTTCCTGGTCTACCGCAACCTTTCGCTGAAGCAGCTTTGGGGGGTGCTCGACCGCTCGGCCCGGACCACGGCGGCGGTCTACCTGATCATCGGTTTCGCCAGCATCATCTCCTGGATCTTCGCGGCCGAGCGGGTGCCGAGTCTGCTGAGCGACTTCATCGCGCACATCGACGTCTCCGTGCTGGTGGTGCTGTTACTGCTCAACCTCTTCTTTCTGTTCAACGGCCTCTGGATATCGGACTCGGTCCAGCTCCTGCTCTTCGCGCCGCTGTTCACCCCCATCGTTGCCGAGCTCGGCGTCCACCCGGTGCAGTTCGGCGTCATCATGGTGGTCAACGTCATGATCAGCCTGATCACGCCGCCCTACGGACTTGCGCTCTATCTGGGCTCCGCCGTCGGCGGCGTCACGCTCGGTGCCCTGGTGCGGCAGACGTGGCCGTTCCTGGTCTCCAGCCTGACGGTCCTCGTGCTGGTGACCTTGGTGCCGGCGCTGTCACTCACCTTGCCGCGCTTCTTCGGCTTCATCGAATGATCAAGGAAGGCCCCCCTGCAATGCCACGCGTGCTTCTGATCGAGCCGACCATCCGACCGCTCGGCGTCGAGATGCTCCAGGCGGAAGCCGAGGTCGTCTTCGCCCCGAACGGGCGGGAGGAAACGCTGATCGAACATCTTTCGACCGGCCGGCACGACGCCATGATCACCCGGGTGGAGAAAATCACCCGCCGCGTACTCGAGGCCGCGGTCGGCCTCAAGGTAGTCGGCCAGCACGGCGTCGGGGTCGACAACATCGACGTTCCCGCGGCCAGCGAGCAGGGCGTTCTGGTGCTCAACGCGCCGACCGCCAATGCCGTCTCTGTGGCCGAGCATGCGGTGTTGCTGATCCTGGCGCTCAGCCGCCATTTGGTGGAGGCGGATAAGGCCGTGCGCGCCGGCGACTTCCAGCATCGCGACCGGCATCTGCCTATCGAGCTCAACGGCAAGAGCGTCTTCGTGGTCGGTTTCGGCCGGGCAGGGCGGGAGACAGCGCGCCGCCTGCGCCTCGCCTTCAATATGCGGGTATTGGCCTTCGACCCGGCTCTGCCCGAAGACGTCATCCGGGGGGAGGGAGCGGAACCGGTTTCGCTGCAGGAGGGCTTCGCCGCCGCCGACGTGGTGAGCCTGCATCTGCCGCATTTGCCGGAGACCACCGGCCTGGTCTCGACCGAGCTGCTCGGGGCCATGAAGCCCAGTGCCTATCTGGTCAACACCGCCCGCGGGCCGGTGATCGACCAGGCCGCACTCGTCGCCGCGCTGGAAAGCGGGGGGATCGCCGGTGCCGGGCTCGATGTCTTCGACCCCGAGCCACCGAGCCCGGACGACCCCCTGCTCAAGCTGCCCAATGTGATCGTCAGCCCACACTTCGCCGGCGACACTCTAGAAGCCAAAGACCGCTGCTCGCAGCTCATCGTCCGCCAGGTGTTGGCCGCGCTGAGCGGCGGGCTGCCGGAGCACATCGTCAACCGCGCGCTGGTCGCCGCGCGCCTCAAAGCCCCAGCATCCAATATTTGACACCATTGATCTGAAGGAGAGAGCCATGACCCTGACCAAAGACGACCTGACCGGCATCTACACCGCGCTGGTCACGCCATTCGACCAAGCCGGTGCTGTCGATGCCGCCGCCGCCAAGCGGCTGGTCGAGCATTGCGTCGTCAACGGCACCGCTGGTCTGGTGCCTAACGGCGGCACCGGCGAGTACGCCGCCATGACCGCGGGCGAGCGGGCGCGCATGGTGCAAGCGACGGTCGATGCCGCGGCCGGGCGGGTGCCGGTGGTGGCCGGCGTCTTGGCCATGGGCTTTCGGGAAGCGGTGGCAGCCGGTCAAGACGCCCAGGCTGCAGGCGCCGCCGCCATCATGCTGCTGACGCCCTTCTATACCATCGGCACCCAGGAGGGGATGCGCGACTACGTCCGCGCCTATCGCGATGCGGTTCCGCTGCCCATCATGCTCTACGAAATTCCGCGGCGGACCAACGTGGTGCTCACCGCCGAGACCATCGCCGGATTGGCGGAGGACGGCACCATCATCGGCATGAAGCACTGCAACCCGGATTTCGACCAGTTCATCCGCGTGATGCAGATGGCGGGCGACAAGATGGCCGTGCTCTCGGGGGAGGAGAACCTCTTCCCCGCCCATGCTGCGCTGGGGTCGCCCGGCGCCGTGCTCGCGACGTCCAACCTGATGCCCGAGGTCTGGGCCGAGATCCTGGCGCTGTTCCGCAAGGGCGAGACGGCGGCGGGGCTGCAGCGCCACGCCGAGATATTCCCTTTGATCGATGCGATCTTTTCGGAACTCAACCCGGGTCCCTTGAAGACGGCGCTGGCGATGCGCGGCATTCCGGTCGGCGCGGTGCTTCCGCCGCTCAAGCAACCTTCCCAAGCCACCGTTTCGCGCCTGCAGGAGCTTCTGGGAGTCTCGGACGCCGCCTAGAGCCGTCGTGGCGGCCGCGCCGCAATGACGGCAGCATGAGAACCTCGGCCCGGCGCCTAGGCCGCTATCCCGCGATCGGCGACCTCCAAGAGCTGGCGCAGCGGCGCGTTCCCTATTTCGCTTGGGAGTACCTGGAGTGCGGGACCGGGCGCGAAGAGGCGCTCGCCCGCAACGAGGCTGCGCTCTCGCGGCGCTCTCTCGTGCCGCGCTTCTTCCGCGGCGAGGTGGTGCCGCGGATCGAAACGGAGCTTTTCGGCCGACGCTATGCCATGCCGATCGGCGTCGCACCCATCGGCATGGCAGGCCTGGTCTGGCCCGGCGCGGAGGCCATGCTGGCCAACATGGCCGGCAGTCGCGCCATTCCCTTTTGCCTGAGCACCGTGGCCGCCGAAACGCCGGAGATCGTCGGCTCCCTGGCCAGGGGCAACGGCTGGTTTCAGCTCTACCCGGCCCGACGCAAGGCGATCCGTGACGACTTGATCGCGCGCGCCAGGGACAGCGGCTTTTCCGTTCTGGTCCTGACCGCGGACGTTCCGGCACCCAGCGTCCGCGAGCGCCAGAAGCGGGCCGACCTGACGGTGCCGCCTAGAAAGGACCTTCTGTTCTGGTGGCGCATACTAAGGCGCCCTGCCTGGACATTGGCCACTCTGCGGCGCGGCGAGCCGCGTTTCCTCGCCTTGGAGAAGTACGTCACCACAGAGGAGATGCGGGAGCAGTCCCGCTTTTTCGGCGAAGCGCTCGGCGGCAGCCTGGATTGGGACTATCTCGGTGAGGTGCGCCGGGCCTGGGATGGCCCGCTGGTCGTCAAAGGCATCCTCGGGCCCGAGGATGCGCGCCAGGCCGTTGAACGGGGCGCCGATGGGATTTGGGTGTCCAATCACGGCGGGCGCCAGTTTGACGGCGCACCGGCGGCGATCGACTGCTTGGGCAGGGTCGCGGATACCGTCGGCGACAAGACCAAGCTGCTGTTCGACAGCGGTGTGCGCAGCGGCCTCGACATCGTTCGCGCGCTCCACGGGGGCGCTGACTTCGTCTTTGCCGGCCGCCCTTTCCTTTATGGTGTCAGCGCCCTAGGCGAAGCGGGCGCGGCCCACGTCGCCGACCTCTTCTTCGTCGATCTGAACAACGCCATGACGCAGCTCGGCTGCAGTGACCTTTCGGATATCGCCGGGCTCGACCGCGGCCCGTCCGACTACCGCATCAGCCCCGGCAGCCAGAGCGACAGCGGCGGATAGAGCACGATGATGGCAAGCGCGACGATATCCATGGCGATGAACCACAACACCCCGCGGAAGATGTTCTGCAGGGTCACGAGGTTTCCGAGGGCGCCCTTGATGACATAGACGTTCAGTCCCACAGGCGGCGTGATCAGACCGATCTCGAGGAGCTTGATGACGACGATGCCGAACCAGACCAGGTCCATCCCCGTCTCGCGGACGACAGGCAGGATGATGGGAAGGGTCAAGAGCATCAGGCCGATCGAGTCGACGAACATGCCGAGCACGATGTAGAGCACAGCGATCATCAGGATGATCATGAGCTCGTCGCTGCCCCATGCGATCAGGCTGTCGGCCAGGAATGTCGGAAGGCCCGAGAGTGCCATGAAGCGGGTCAACAGCACGGTGCCGATCACCACCATGAAAATGCCGGCAGTGCCGCTCAAGGTCTGAACAATCGCTCTCTTTAGAACTGGCCAGGTAAGGCGCCCTTGGGACGCGGCGATGACCATGGCGAGAAACGCACCGACCGCCCCGGCCTCGGTCGGCGTGAACACGCCTAGAAAAATGCCGGTCAAGACCCCGCCGATCAGAAGCGGAAGCGGCCAGATCTCTCTGAGGGCATGCATCTTCTCCTGCAAGGTCGGGTGCTCGTCGACCCGCGGTGCAATCTCCGGATTTGCCATGGCGCGGCCGACGATCATCGCCATGTAGATCAAGGCGGAGAGCAGGCCTGGCAGCACGCCGGCTATGAACAGCTGGCCGATCGAGACTTCAGCGAAATAGCCGAAGAGAACCATCAGGACGCTTGGAGGAATGAGCGAACCGAGTGTTCCGGACGCGGCGACCACGCCGCTGGCAAGCCCCGGATCGTAGCGATAGCGCAGCATCTCCGGCGTTGCGATGCGCGCCATGGCCGCCGCCGTTGCGACACTCGAGCCGGAGGCGGCGGCAAAGAGGGCGCAGGCGCCGACGCTGGCCACGCCCAGGCCTCCCGGCAAGCGCGACAAGAACAAACGCATTGCCTTGAACAGGCCCGACGTCAGCCCGGCCGAGGAGGCGACGTAGCCCATCAGCAGGAACATCGGCGCCGCCGACAGATTCCAGTCACCGACGAAGTTGTAGGGAACGGCCGTGACGATCCCCCAGGCGGCCTGGAAGTTGAGGATCATCGCGATCCCGAGGAAAGAGATGAGCGCCAAGGCCGCGCCGATCTGCATGCGCAGCGCGATGAGAACGAAGCCCAGAGCCAGTCCGGCAAGCCCGATCGTAATGTCGCTCATTGCCGGACCCGTCACCGCGGCTCGTCGCCGACGTCCGGTGGCGCCGGCGAGGGCTCGAAGCGATCGGCTTCGGCGAATGCGCGCCAGGCATGCATGATGCAGGTGAGGGAGATCACCACGAAGCCCGCCGGCAAGGCCCAGCGGCTTGGCCAGGTGGGGACCAGGTTCGTCCCCATCATGACCTCGCCCGTGCGTGTGGCGTTCACGGCGTCGAAGAAGGTCTGATAGGCGAAGAGCGCGAAGAGGGCGGCCGCCACCAGCGACGTCAAGGCGTAGACGAGCCGTTGCAGGATGCGAGGAAACATCATGAAGAAGACGTCGACATTGATGTGCTCATGCCGCAGCTCGACCATCGCCAGCGGCAGGAAGACGACGCCCACCATGTAGTAGAAGGAGACGATCTCCAGGTTGCCTTGTATCGGCGCGTTGAAGACGAACTTCAGAACGACGTCGGCAACGATCTGACTCATCATCAGCACAAGGCAGATGGCCGCGACGACGGCGAGGCCGTTGGCGGCCTTTTCGATCGCTTTTCGAATCATGGCATGGACCGCGTGTCCTCCGGAGAGGGACAAGCGGCTCACCCGCCCAAGACGTCCAGGCGGGTGAGCGCTCGCTGCGTCAGTTTACGCCGTAGTTCTCGGTGTCGATCTGATCATAAAGCTCGCTCTTGAGCACGGCGGTCAGAGCGGCTTGGTCCGTTCGGTCAATGCCGTCGAGCAGCTTCTCCCACTTGGCGATCGTCGCTTCGAACCGCGCGACAAGCGTTTCGGCGTCGGCGATACCGAACGTCTCGACGCCAAGCTCAATCGCGGACTGCCGCGCGACGGCCCGAAAATCGGTGATCGATTTGACGAGCGCCGCATCCGGCTGATGCATGACGACACCGTGGCTCGCCGCCTCGGCCGCCGCTTCCTCGCCGGCCTTGTCGTAGCGGATCTGAGTGCGGACGATGCTCGTGGCCATGGTGTCGAGAAGAGTGCGCCGTTCGGCCGGCGTCAACGACTGCCAGAAGTCCTGATTGATGCCGTAAAGAAAGCCGGCGTAGTAGATTCCGAGGTCAACCAGGCTGGTGTGCTTGGCGACGTCCCACAGCGAGCTGCTCTTGAGCTGCTCCAAGGTGTTCGCCGCGCAGTCGAGCTGGCCCTTCTCCAGACCCGAGTACATCTCCGTCGAAGGAACGTTCACCGGGACGGCACCGACGCTTTCCGCCCAGTCGGACATCATGGCGCCGAGCGTGCGGATCTTCTTGCCTCTGATGTCGGCAGGCGTGGCGATCGCCTCGGTGCAGAACAGATGGTAGGAGATGGTCGAGTAGCCGCCGCCATAGACCACGTTGTGCGACGCCCACATGGCAATCATCTCGGGATCCGTCATGTTGAAGTCGGTCATGGCGAAGGCGGCGACAAAGGGGTCGGTGATCCCGATGCTGAGGTGTGCCAGAATATTGTCGAGAGGCAAGTCCGCCGGCGTGTAAGTGCCAGCGTGATAGGTCACCTGGGCAACGCCGTCGCGCAGTCCGCTCAAGTGCGCGGCCGGCGGCAGCAGCACGGGCCCGGTAAACACCTTGGCTTTGAGTTCGCCGCCGGAGGCTTCTTCCAGCAGCTTGGCCCATTCCAGATAGCCGTGACTGACCAACGCCGTGCTGTCCGGCAGCCAATTGCTGGCGTTGAACTCCTTTGTCTCGGCGCTGGCTGTGCTGGCGGCGACAAGCGTCACCAGCCCGGCGACCGCTCCCCGTACGAATTGTGAGGTGCAAAAGCGCGTCATCTCACTCTTCTCCCTGTTCGTTGGCGCTTGTGTTCTTCAGTGCCGTCAAGTCGCTAGGCGTGAAGCGCTTGACATTAACATACATACTATGCTTAATGTATCTTGTTTGCAACATCGGAATTTCGCCCTATTCAAATGCCTCAAACAGATGCTCAAAATGCCGTCGCCGAAGCGAAACCGAGACGCCGGCGGAGCCAGCAGGAACGCAGGGAGGTGGGCAGATCGGCGCTGATCGAAGCGACGATCGCGGCCCTCTGCGAGGTCGGCTATGCCCGAACGACCACGACCGAGATCGTTCGGCGCGCGGGCTATACGACCGGCTCGCTACAGCATCACTTCGGCGCGAAAGAAGACCTGCTACTTGCCGTGCTCGACCGGCTCTTGGACGAGTACCGCGCGAAGTACGAGGCGGTTGCCGGCTTGCGGACGCCGCTACCCGATCGCTGCCGCTCCATCTTGAACACGCTGTGGGAGATGTATGGCAGCCCGCGCTATACCGCGATGTGGGAGCTTGCGATCGGTACGCGCGGAGAGCCCAGGCTGCACGAAGTCGTGCGCAGTCACCGGGCTCACACCTTCGCCATCTTCGAGCAGGCCTGGCATAGCGCCTTCGCGGATATCTCCTCGAACGAAGAGCGGCTGTCCGATCTACTGCACTTCTCCCTGACCATTCTGCGCGGCTTTGTGCTGCACACCTCGACCGATCGTGCCGTGGCACTGAAGGACTACGAACGGCAGATCCGACTGCTGGAGAAGACGCTTGTCGCCGAGTTCAGCGAACTTGTTGCCGGCGGCAAATGAAGCACCCGATTAAGCGGCTCGATGACCGCGAGATGAACCAGCGATTTGGCCGAGGATTGGCTTCTAAATGGTGATGTCAGTCGCGCAGCAGCAAGGTTTCCGCGTTGGGATCGACGTTGGCGGAACCTTCACCGATATCGTGTTCGGCGATCTGAAAACGGGCACGCTGTTCAACTACAAGGAACCCAGCACGCCCGACGATCCCTCGCGCGGCGTGATGTCCGGCTTGCGCGCGGCGATGGAGCATTTCGAGATCGCGCCATCGGCGGTGCTGGCCATCGTCCATGGCACGACCATCGGGCTGAACGCCGTGCTGCAACGCAAAGGGGCCAAGCTGGCGCTCGTGGTCTCCAAGGGAAATCGCGACATTCTGGAGATCGCACGCGGCAGCATGCCATCGCCCTACGACATGTACGCGCAGAAGGATGTTCCCCTGGTCCCCCGCAATCTGGTCTTCGAGTGCAGCGCCCGAGGCGGCCCTGACGGCTCGACCGTAGCCTTTCCCGAAGCCGACGAGATCGAAGCGCTGGCTGCCCGGCTGCGAGACGCCGAGGTCGAGTCTGTTGCGGTCGCCATTCTGCACAGCTACGCGAACAGAACTCTCGAGCGCGAGCTCATTGGCGCACTTTCGGCGCGCCTGCCAGAGCTGGAGTTCACCGCATCGTCCGACGTTTGGCCCGAGATGCGGGAGTACGAACGCGCATTGGTCGCCTGTCTGAACGCCTTCATCGTGCCGTTGAAGCGTCGCTACTTCGAGCGACTGGAATCCGGCTTGCGATCGCTCGGGATCGACAGCCCGATACTCGTCTCTACCTCGAACGGCGGATGCATCAGCGTGGCCGCCGCCCGAGACAGACCGATCGAGACCATACTGTCGGGCCCGGCCTCGGGCGTCGTTGCCGCATCCGGGTTGGCGCTCACGCTGCCCAATCGCAATGCCGTTACGGTCGATATGGGTGGAACCAGCGCCGATATGTCCGTCTGTGAGGACGGACGGCCGCATACGACGACCGCGACCCATATCGGCGAGTTTCCCTTGGTGACCCCGGTGGTCGGCGTCTCGGCGATCGGAGCGGGCGGGGGCTCCATCCTTTGGGTCGACTCGGAAGGACTGCTGAAGGTCGGGCCGGAAAGCGCAGGCGCGGACCCTGGCCCGGTCTGCTTCGGGCGTGGCGGCGATAGGCCTACCTTGACCGATTGCTACCTTGCGCTGGGCTTCATCGATCCAGACCACTTTCTGGGCGGCCGTATGCCTTTGGATCGCGATGCGGCGCATGATGCCCTGCGCGACATTGGGCAGCGACTGGGTTTTTCGGGACCAGACGCTTCCGAGCGCGCTGCTTCCGCCGGCGTTCGGATTGCAACGGCCAAGATGGCCGGCGAGCTTCTGAAGGGATTGGCACGGCAAGGCGCCGACCCCAGGGATTACGTCCTGGTGCCCTATGGGGGCGCAGGCCCGACCAATGCAGCCTTTCTTGCCGAAGAGGCCCGGATCCGACGAATTGCCGTCCCGCAAGCTCCTGGGTTGTTCTGCGCCTTGGGTGCCCTGACCTCCGACCTTCGGCGGGACTTCGTCCGCTCGCTGCCGAAGCGGCTTTCGGACAATCTCGGCAAGCCGATTGCCGAGATCTTTGCCGAGCTTGCCGCCTCTGGGTCCGACTGGCTTTCGCAGGAGAGAATAGCCGATGCGGATCGCACGCTGCGCTTCTCGCTGGATATGCGCTACCGCGGCCAAGCTTACGACATCGAGGTCGTGGCGCCTCAAGAGGTCGCGCTGTCCGGCGACGTCGCTCGAATCTTGGAGCAGTTTCACGACGAGCATCTTAGCGTGCATGGCTTCGCCGACCGCTCTGCGCCGACCGAGTTCCGCAATCTGCGGGTCGTCGCTGTCGGGCACACGGACAAGCCGCCGGCAAGCCGGGCCGCGGCGGTGGACAGCCCCCCGGAGCCTATCCGGCGGCCGTGCTATCTGGCGGATGGCTGGACGGAAGCGATCGTGCACCAGCGCGCCGACCTGGCGACCGGTCGCGTGGTCCAAGGCCCTGCCGTTCTGGAGCAGGACGACACCACGGTCGTCGTACCGCCCGGCTGGCAGGTGGAGGTGGCGGAGCAAGGACACCTCGACATCGTCAGGAAAGGCTCTTCATGACGCTCGACCCGGTTACCCTCGAAATTCTCGGGACGCGATTCAGCTCCACGGTGGAAGAGATGGGGCTGTCTCTGCAACGGACGGCGCGCACGCTCTACGTCAAGGAAGCGGCTGACTTCGGAACAGCCCTTGCCGGATTGGATGGCCGCTTCTTCGCCTATCCCAACGGCGTCGGCGTTTGCAGCTTCATCGATCTGGACTGCCGCCGCATCATCGAGGCCGTGCCCGATCTTCAGCCAGGGGACGTGATCGTTTCCAACCATCCCTATGAGTCCGGCGGGGCCGTGACCCATACGCCGGATCTGACCCTGATCGAGCCCTACTTTCACAACGGACGGATCGTCGCTTACGGCTGGACCTTCGTCCACAGCTCGGACATCGGCGGACGGGTGCCCTCGAGCATCTCGCCGTCCAGCACAGAGCTCATCCAAGAAGGTCTGCTGCTCCCGCCCATACGTCTCGTCAGCCAATATCGGACTGTGCCGGAGATCCTCTCCGTGATCCTGGCGAACACAAGAACGCCGGAAGACGTTGAAGGCGACATCAATGCGATGCGCGCGGCCCTCTCGATCGGCAGGCGGCGTGTGGCGGAAATCATCGAGAAGTTCGGTGTCGACAGCTTCCTGGCCGGACAGCGGGAGATCATCGCCTATGCCCGGTCGAAAGCACGAGCAGTGTTCCGCAAGATCCCCGATGGGACATACAGCTTCGCGGACTATCTGGACGATGACGGCGTAAGCCGCGTCCCCATTCGCCTGCACATCGCCATGACGGTGCGGGACGGCGAGATCGAGCTCGACTTCTCCGCAACCGACCCGCAAAGCGATTCGCCCTACAACATTGCCGCTGAAGGCAGGCGCCACCCTTGGCTGACCCTGCGGCTCGCCGCCTTCGCCTATACCCTCGACCCGACGATACCGCTCAACACGGGCCTCTTCGACAGCATCACCATCAAAGCGCCGAGCGGGACAATCGTCAGTCCGCAGTATCCTGCACCGGTGGGCATCCGGCACGTCACCGCGCAAAGGGTCTACGAAACGCTGAACGGCGCCATGTCTCAGGCTCTCCCTGAGGTCATGCCGGCCTGCAACGGCGGTGTCTTGATCCCGGTTGTCCTGGCCGAGCCGCAAGCGGCCGATGGCAGTCGCAACGTCGTCATCGTTGAGCCGGTGGTCGGCGGAATGGGCGGCCGCCTCGGTGCCGATGGTGTGGATGGCCGCGATTGCAGCATCGCCAACCTTGCCAACAATCCACTGGAGTCGCTCGAAGCGAGCGCGGCGGTCCGGGTCATCCGCTATGGCCTGCGCGCCGATTCCGGCGGTCCGGGTCAGTGGCGCGGTGGCGTTGGGCTCGAACTCGAGTTCGAGGTGCTGAAGGATGGCTGCTCCATCCTCGGTCGCGGAATGGATCGCTTCTGCTTTGCCCCTTGGGGCCGCCATGGCGGCCATCCCGGCGCCTTGGCCGAGACGATCATAAACCGCGGCCGAGCGGGCGAGCGGCACATCGGAAAGATCGACATGGTACCTTTGTCGAAGGGGGACATCATGACAATTCGGACGCCTGGCGGTGGCGGCTACGGCGACCCGTGGGCCCGATGCTATGACCTCATCGAGCGGGACATCGACAAGGGCCTAGTGTCGCAGGAACAGGCGGCGAGCGTCTACGCCGTGGTGCTGGACTCTGGACAAATCGATCGTGCGGCATCGGAGGCCCTGCGCAATTCGCTGCCGTGCGGAGACGAGCCCAACGGAGATGGCCGCGACCCGGTCCGCTCGGCTTGGGACAGTTTGCTGGAAGGCGAAGCGGGTGATGCCCTGACCCGCTTGTGGCAGGCCGTCGCCATTCCACAGCGAAGCACGGCCAAGCGCCAAGTCTTCGGGGCGGCTTTGAACGGCGCATCAAATCCCAATTGGAGCGCAAGTGACCTGCCCCGTTTGCAGATCGCCGGCGTCGAGCGCGCTGTGGTCGCCGAAGTGGAGAAGCTCTTGAGCGTAAGCGGCTGAACGCGCAGTTGCTTGCCGTGGCACGACTGTACTTCGCTGCCGTTGCCGGCCTGTGATGAACCAATACTCAGAGATCTGTGGCACCGACAGTTGCATGATGCTGCGCTCTGTCGGATAGCGCGGCGAGCGTGCGCCGCTCTGCGGTCATCGCATCACCGTCGCCCAAGAGGTGGCCGGGCGTATCCTCCTCGCTTGCCTGCGCAACCAGCCAAGCTATGAAGGCGCGGGCATGGCGGCCATTGACCGCATGGGAATCGTACACGGCCGTGAACCGGGGGCCGGGTGCCGTCGTGTCAGGCATGATCTGCACCAGTGAGCCGCGCTTCAGGAGGTTGGCGACCACGGCCAGTGGCGCGACCACAGCGCCTTGCCCGGAGAGGGCCGCTTCGATTGCCACGTAGTTATGGTCGAAGGTTTCGACGCGGTCGAAGTCGTTTCGTGCCAAGCCTGCCGCGGCAAGCCACTTGTCGAGTTCGCCAGGGCGCGTCGAGCTTTCGAACAAGGGAAGGTCTGTCGCTCGGCCACACCGGAGACGACTTTCTTGTGCGTATTCAGGCGAGGCAACTAGGCCAAGCCTGTCCTGCATGACGGTAGCCTGCTCGTAGGCTGCCGGCACGTCCTGGCCGGCCCGGATCGCCACATCGAAGGCGAGCTCCTGCCAAGCATCCTGCGTATGCGTATAGCGTACGTCGGCCCTGACGCGGAGCGCCGAATGCTGTAGCGCCGGCAGCCGCGGAATCAGCCAGTACATCGCGAGAGTCGCGGGCGCGATCACACGCAAGAGAGGTTCTTCGGGCGGCGTGCCGCAGACCTCGTCGATCACGTCATAGATCTCGCGCAGGCCGAGGTTGACCCCGTGGGCCAGGCGCAATGCCTCAGGAGTCGGCACCATGCGGCGCCGATTATCGGCGAAGAGTGGTTGCCCGACCCAAGCCGACAGGCTGGTCAGCTGCTTGCTGACCGCGCCATGGGTCACGCAGAGCTCGTCGGCGGCAAGGCTGACGCTGCCGTGCCGCACGACACACTCGAGCGCTACCAGGGCTTTGAGGGGAGGGACGGGCCGTCTCGTGGTCATGTGACACCTGCTCACACTGCAAGGAAGCGAACTCCATTTACTTCGGGCGTAGAGCGCGGCGAGATCGGCGCCATTCCTTGGGCCGACGGTGCAACGCTCTCATCCCGTCACATCAAGGTAACAGACCTCTGTGACGACTAGTTGAAGCTACGCTCATGAATCTGAACCACCCTGCCTCCCACGAACCGCAACAGGTCAACGGACGCAGCTACCGCTGGCCGCGACAGCCCGTCGTCGTGATCTGCTACGACGGCTGCGACCCTGCCTACATCGACGCGGGGCGCGAAGCCGGCGTCATTCCCGTGACGGACCGCATGACGCGGGAAGGTTTCGCGACCACCTGTCTCGCGGCGATGCCGACCTTCACCAACCCCAACAACATGTCCATCGTCACCGGCGTTGCGCCGGCCATGCACGGCGTCTCCGGCAACTTCTACCTGGATCGGGAGACGGGGCAGGAGGTGATGGTGACCGACGGCGCTTCTTTGCGGGCGCCGACACTGCTCGCCGCCTTCGCCGCAGCCGGTGCCAAGGTGGCGGCCGTCACCGCGAAAGACAAGCTGCGCAAGGGCCTGGGGCAGGGCCTCACGGGCATTTCCTTCTCGGCGGAAGCGGCAGAGCGCTGTACGGAGGCCGAGCACGGCATCGCCGACGTCGTCGGTTTGGTCGGGCGGCCTGCGCCAAACCCCTATTCGGCGGATCTCTCGCTTTTCGTGCTCGACGCCGGCGTGCGCCTGCTGGAGCGTCAGCGCTTCGATCTCATCTATCTTTCGCTGTCCGACTATGTACAGCACAAGCATGCGCCGGGCACGCCGGAGGCCAACGCCTTCATGGCTGCGGTGGACGAACGCCTGGGCCGGCTGATCGCGCTGGGTGCCGCGGTCGGCATTGTGGCCGATCACGGCATGAACGACATGGCCCATCCCGACGGCCGCCCGAATGTGCTGTTCCTCGGCGACCTGCTGGATGTGGAATTCGGCCCGGGGGCGGTGCGGGTGATCTGCCCGATCACCGATCCTTTCGTGCGGCACCACGGTGCGCTCGGCGGCTTCGTCCGCCTGCATCTTCAAAACGGGACCGCCGATATCGAGGCTGTGTTGGCCTTCGTGCGGACCTTGGATGGCATCGGGCTCGCCCTGCCAAGGGAGGAAGCCTGCGCCCGTTTCGAGCTGCCGGCCGACCGCGAGGGGGATATCGCCGTGGTGGCTGCCCAAGGCGTGGCACTCGGCGCGCGCGCAGCGGAGCACGACCTCTCGCAGCTCGCCGGCCAGCGTCTGCGCTCCCACGGCGGGCTGGCGGAACAGCGCGTGCCCTTCATCCTCTCGCAGCCTCTCTCCGCCGCCTACCGCAAGACAAAAGGCGCAACACTGCGCAACTACGATGTCTTCGACTGCCTGCTGAACGGAGTTTGAGTCATGCGCCGCGCGGTGCTGATGATCTGTGACGGCCTGCGTGCGGACCTAGTGCAGCCCGAGTTCTGTCCGCTCATCTCGGCGCTGCAGGTAGAGGGCACCAGTTTCCTCCGGCATCGGGCGATCTTCCCGTCGGTTACCCGCACCTCCGCAGCCAGCATCGCCACGGGCTGTCATCCCGGTGGGCACGGGCTGCACGGCAATACCATGGCTTTGCCCGAGGGAGCGGGCTTTGCGGTCCACGATGTCGGCCCGCCGGAGTTTGTCTCGGCCATGCGCCAGGCGCTCGGCCGCACGCTCCGCGTCTCGGTGCTGGCCGAGCGGGTCAAGGCCTTGGGCGATGCCGTGCTCTATTCCAACGTCTCGCCCGGCGCAGCCTACTTCTTCGACCCCGAAGGCGGCGGCTACGTCTATCACCGGGCCGGCTCCTATGGACCCGGCCGGCAGGCGGTGAGCAACCCGCTCGCGGTCAGCCACGATACCGCCGGAGACCTGGCGATGACGGCCCGCTTCTGTGCCGAGGCGCTGTCGCCCGGGCAGGAGGCCGCGCCGCCGCTCGCCGCGCTCTGGCTGGCCAACCCCGACAAGACCATGCATGGCTGCGCGCTCGGCTCGCCGACCCATCGCCAGGCACTTGCGGCGGTGGAGGCCTGTGTCCGTCAGGTCGCCGAGGCGGTCGCCAAGCTGCGCGACGCCGGCGAGGAGGTGCTCTTCCTGCTCGGCTCGGACCACGGGCAAGAAACGGTGCGGCGGGTTATTCCCGTCGAACGCCTGATGACCGAGGCCGGTTTCAAAGACGGGCTGGACCCGGCCCATCTGGTTGTCGCGCCGCAAGGCACCAGTGCGCTGGTCTATGCCGCCGAGGCGGTGCCCGAAGAGCGTGTCGACTCGCTGGCCGATTGGCTCGCTGGGCAGGACTGGTGCGGTACGCTCTGGGTCGGCGAGGCGCTGTCCGAGGTCGGCCTGGCTGAGCGTGACGGCCTCCGCCTCGCCTTCTCGATGGCCAAGTCGGACGAGACCAACTGCCACGGCATCGCCGGTCTCTCGGATGCGGCCGTGCGCTTCGATGAGGCAGAGCAGCCTCCGGGCCTCGGTCAACACGGCGGCACCGGCGCCTTCGAAAGCAACCCCTTCCTCATCGCCATGGGCAGCGACTTCGCCCCCGACCGTAGGGTGCGCAGCGAAACCTCCCTGGTCGACATCGCCCCGACGGTTCTCCGGCACCTCGGCCTTTCCGCCGAAGACCTGCAAGGGCAGGCGCTGCAGCCGATAGCCCAAGCGGCCCAACTGGACACCTCAAAGATTAAGAACGCAACCTGAAAGGAGTGAGCACCATGACGTCGAGCATTTCCCGCAAGCGCTTCCTGCGCACCGCCGGCATGGGTGCGCTTGCCGCCGGCACCGCGGCAGCGGCCTTCCCGGCCCCGGCCATCGCCGAGCAGCGGCGCGAGCTGAAGATGGCCAGCGCCTGGGTCAAGAACTTCCCCGGCTTCGGCACGGCCGCCGAGCGCCTGGCCAAGCGCATCACCGAGATGAGCGATGGCAGGATGAGCGTGAAGGTCTTCGCCGCCGGCGAGTTGGTGCCGCCCTTCGAGGTTTTCGATGCCGTGTCCTCCGGCACCGCCGATCTCTATCACGGCGTCGAATTCTGGTGGCAGGGCAAGTCCAAAGCCTTCAACTTCTTCACCACCACGCCCTTCGGCCTGACGCCGACCGAGATGAAATCTTGGGTCTACTACGGCGGCGGTCAGGTGCTGTGGGACGAGTTGGCCGCGCGTTACAACGTCAAGTCCTTCCTGGTCGGCAATCCCGGCGTCCAGATGGGCGGCTGGTTCCGCAAGGAGATCGACTCGCTGGCCGACTTCCAGGGTGTCAAGATGCGCATGGGGGGCTTCGGTGGCGCGGTGATCGAGCGGGTCGGGGCCACTGCGGTTTCCATTCCCGGCACCGAGGTTTTCCAAGCACTGCAATCGGGAACCATCGATGCCACCGAATGGGTCGGCCCTTGGAATGACATGGCGAAGGGCTTCCAGCAGGTCGCCAAGTACTACTACTACCCCGGCTGGCACGAGCCCTCCTCGAACGTCTCGACCGGCGTCAACCTTGACCTCTGGAACGATCTCAGCGCTTCGGAGCGGGCGATCATCGTCTCCGCCTGTCAGGCGGAGAACGACGAGATGCAGGCTGAGTTCCACTTCAACAACGGCGCCGCGCTCGAAAACTTGGTCACTCGGGACGGCGTGCAGCTGCGGCCGTACAGCGACGATGTCCTGCTGGCGCTCGGCAAGACGGCACGGGAGGTGGTGGCCGAGGCTGCGACCGAGGATACCTTTACCCAGAAAGTCTACGACAGCTACATGGCGTTCCATGCCGAAGCGCGCCGGGTGACGGAAAGCTCGGACCAGCCTTTCGCCCGCGCCCGCTCGCTGGTGTTCGAGGGTTGAGGCGGGGCTTGGTTGGCTCTTGATGGGGGCCCGCTGCCGGCGGAGGGCGGCGGGCTCGTCTCGATGATTGGGGAGGCTGTCTTGCGGGCCGGAGCTTTGATCGCCGCGGCCAATCGCCGGCTGGGGAACTGGGTGGCTTGGCTGGCGCTGGCCATGATGCTGTTGCAGGTCGCGCTGGTGGTCTTGCGCTCGGTCTTCTCGATCGGCTCCATCTGGCTGACCGAGCTTATCGTCTTCGCCAACGCCATCATGATCGCGGCGGCCATCGCCAGCACCTGGGCGGTCGATGGCCATACCCGCATCGACGTGCTGCGCGAGCGCCAGTCGCCTTTGGCGCGCCGCCATACCGACCGTTGGTGCACGGCGCTTTTGCTGCTGCCGGCGGCGGCTTGGCTGATCTGGGTCTCGCTGCCCTACGCCATCAGCGCCTGGCAGACCCTGGAAGGCTCGCGCAACGTCGGCGGCCTGCCGGGCTTCTTCATCATCAAGTCGCTGCCGCTCGTCATCGGTGTGCTTCTGCTGTTGCAGGCCTTTGCCGTGCTGCTCGGGGCGCGGACGCTGGCTCGGGAGGACGACGAAACGGATGACGTTCAGGAAGCCCGCGGAGAAGCGCCCTGATGCCGGTGGAACTCCTGCCGCTGACCTTGCTGGCATTGACCTTCGCGCTGTTGCTCAGCGGCTATCCGGTGGCCCTGGTTCTGACCGGCGTGCCTCTGCTGTTCGCCTGCCTGACCGGTTTCGCCGGGTTCTTCGATCTTGGTTTGCTGTCGGCGCTGCCCTCCCGCCTCTACGGCATCCTGACCAACGAGCTGCTGATCGCCATTCCCCTCTTCGTCCTGATGGGGACCATTCTCGATCGCTCCAAGGTCGCCGCCGACTTGATCGTCGCCATGGGCGATCTCTTTCGTGCTGTTCCGGGCGGTCTTGCGGTCTCGCTCTGTCTCGTCGGCGGTCTGCTCGCAGCTTCCACCGGCATCGTCGGTGCCACGGTGGTGACCATGGGCCTGATCGCCTTTCCCACCCTGTTGGCGCGCGGCTATTCGCCCCGGCTTTCTTCCGGCGTGATCTGCGCCTCCGGCTCGCTCGGGCAGATCATCCCGCCCTCCATCGTTCTGGTTCTGCTGGGCGATCAACTGGGCGCTGTCTACGGCGAAGCACAGCGGGCCGTCGGCAACTGGACGGCGCGCCCGGTCACCATCGCCGATCTCTTTGCCGGTGCGCTGCTGCCGGGCATTCTGCTGATGGGGGCCTATGCGGCTTATGCTTCGCTCGCAGCCTGGCGCAGCAAGACCGACCAGCCCGTCGAAGCCAGTGAGGCACGGACGAGCCGCAGCGCAACGCAGCTACTGACCGCTCTGATCGCGCCCTGGTTTCTGCTGGTTGCCGTGCTTGGCTCGATCCTGGGCGGCATCGCAACGCCGACGGAGGCCGCCGGGCTTGGCGCTTGCGGGGCCAGTTTCCTCGCCGGAATCCGTCTCGGCGGAAAATGGCGGGGCCTGATCGCGGTTGGGTTGGCTAGCGGGCTCGGTGCTTTCCTACTGTCCCTGGCGATGCGCGAGGGGATGAGCGGCCCGGGGCTGATCACCGCAGGGCTGTCGCTCGTGGGTATCGCCCTCTTCGCCGTCGGCCTGGGCGCTGCCGTCGTTACCTTGCAACGCGCCGAAGTGCTTGTCGGTGCACTGCGGCAAACCCTCGACATAACGGTCATGGTCTACGCCATCCTGATCGGAGCCACCTGCTTCGCGCTGGTCTTCCGCGGGTTGGAGGGTGACGTGATCGTGCAGGACTTCCTGGAGACTCTGCCCGGCGGCGAGCTCGGCGCCATCGCCTTCGTCATGGCCGTCATCTTCCTGCTTGGTTTCTTCCTCGACGTGGTCGAGATCATCACTTTGGTCATTCCCATCCTCGCCCTTTCTCTCCTGAAGACGGTGGATCCGCTGTGGTTCGGAGTGCTGGTGGCGGTCAATCTGCAGACCTCCTACCTGACGCCACCCTTCGGCTTCTCTCTCTTTTATCTGCGCAAGGTCGCGCCGCCGTCGGTCGCGACCTCGGATATCTATCTGGGGGCGGTGCCGTTCGTCATACTGCAGCTTTTGGTGCTGGGGCTGCTCATCGCCCAGCCCCAGTTGGTCACGGCGCTACCGTCCTACCTCAACCGCTAGCGAAGGCCATGCCGGACATGACCGACATCAATGAGCTGCCGCTGACGATGCTTTGCGAGCGTCTCGCTGACGGCAGGCTTTCGCCCTCTGAGATCGCGCATGCTTGCCTCGACCACGTCGAGGAGCGAAACGCAGAGCTGCATGCTTGGGCCCATCTCGACCGCGAATTCGCGTTGGCACAGGTGCGCGAAGCGGATGCACGGCAAGCCGCTGGGAAGCGGTTGAGCCGGCTGGACGGCGTGCCCTTCGGCATCAAGGACAATATCGATACGGAGGACTTTCCGACCGAGATGGGCTCGCCGATCCACCAAGGCCGCCGGCCCGATGCGGACGCCTGGATTGTTTCGGCACTGCGCGGCCTGGGTATGGTACCGCTCGGCAAGACGGTCACCACGCCCTTCGGCATGAACGCGCCCGCGCCGACGCGCAATCCGCTCGACCCGAGTCTGACGCTCGGTGCCTCCTCGGTGGGCTCGGCCGCGGCCGTGGCTTCGGGCATGGTGCCAATCACGGTCAACACGCAGAACACGTCCTCGACCACACGCCCGGCCGCCTACGCCGGTGTTCCCGCCTGGAAGCCGACACATGATCTCCTCCCGCTCGACGGCTGTTTGCAGCTCTGTCCGCCGACGGCAACCGTCGCTTTCATGGCGAGGGCCGTCGAGGACTTCGCGCTGCTGGCCGAGGCGCTGGAACTGAAGTGGCCCGAGCCAGGCGAGGATGCCATCGACTTGGCTCGTATCGCGGCCGTGCGCGGGCCCTGGTGGGGCCTGGCCGAGCCGGAGGCCGCGCGGGCTTTCGACGGCTTCCTTGGGCGCGTCGGCATCGAAAGAGACATTCCTTTGGGGGCGCAATTCGAGCAGGCGCTTGCTGCCCATCGCGACCTGATCGCAGCCGACATGGCGGTGACTTTGGTGGAAGAGTTCGCCCAACATCGCTCCCAATTGCCCGAGGAGGCGGTCAGCTTCATCGAAGCCGGACGGGCGCTTCCGGCGACCCGCTACGTCAAGGCGATGCGGCTGCGCGGCCACCTCGCCGCCGAGCTGGAAGCCGCGATGGGCACCTGCGATGCACTCGTGACCCTCTCGACGCCGGGGCCGCCGCCGCGGATGACCGAGGGCATCGGCGACGGGACCTTCTCCATGCCCTGGACCTTTATGGGCCTGCCGACTCTTTCCCTACCCCTACTTGCGGACCCCCGGGGCCGACCGATTGGCATCCAGGTCATTGGGCGCCGAAACCAAGACCGTACGCTGCTTCGCATCGGTAGGCTGTTGGCAGGTGACAAATCTATCGATTGCGTCTCCAGCTAGCGGCCGCTTAGTGCCGCAGTCGTCAATCGCGTCGATAGCATGTCAGTCTGTCCGAGGGTTTGACGCGCAGCGCCCAACAAGCTGCGTGGCCGAGCGCGGAGCAGTGCTATCGGTTCCCGTGCCTGGCCCCTTGCTCATGAGATGAGTTTCCCTGCATCTCGATATAGATTCCCTGTTCCGCGCGGCCAAATTCCCTGTTCGACGGTTCAGGGAAGCTCTGTCTAACGAACTGACAATTCGTGATTATTTCATCGACATACTGCGCGTAGAGCCCTGAGGTTAGTCGGGCTCCATGTATTTTCCCTGCGAAGCAGGGAACGGGTATCAGAGACGGGTTCGTAGGAGACTGCCTGCACCGCCAGCTTTCACAGCTTATCGAGCGAAGCGAAGTCAGCGAAAAGGCTGTCACGCCGCAGCATCAAAGACGCGAAGGCGGGCATGTTGCTGCTTCGGCTCCGCCAGCAGGTCTGACGCTGCCAGAACGCCAAACGGCCCGAGCGTCAAGCATCACCGACGAAGGATATGGCTAAGCCAGGTTCAAATCCTGCCCCGTCAACCAACTTGATCCCAGATTTAGGACGGCGCAGTAGCGCGAAGGCGAATTGGTTGCTGAGATGATAGCCGCTCCTCGAAATCCGAATACAGGTTAGAGCCTGCAATTACTCAAGGGACAGATCCTCTCACCGTACGCACTGAGAGGCGTTTGCGCCGCCATATCAAAGGACGGGAGGAGCGATCCAAGTTGATGAGACATGCACCGCTGTTCATGCCGCAGTTCACTAAAAATATGCTCGATTTCTCAACACCTTACATTTCTGACGGCACTGCTGACGGTACGCGCGAATTGACGCATGCTAAAACAGAGCGTTTTCAGTCTCTTACAGAGCTCGAAAACAATGGAGTGGGAGTGACGCGGTTCCTCGACATGTTCAAGCTCGCGCAGGAGCTATTCCTTGCGGCCTTCCAGCAGATCCATTTCCGCTTTCATGGATGAGCGGTAAGGCCCGTCCTTAATGGCTTCGATCATGGTCCGGATCTATCGTTCGACTTTCTTCAGTTTCGCCCGCTTGGCGTAAAGGCCGACCGTAGCGAGATGTCACAACTCTTGATCGGTATCCGTTTGCTCCGATCCGTAGGCAGACGGTGGGAAATGGATGACCGCCGGAGGAAACAGCTCATCGTCTCGCTGCCTCATGACCGGACGATTGTTTTTGATCTTTTGTGTTCCGGCCATGAACCGTCGACGTCGATGGCTTGGAAGCGTTGCAGCGCGGGTCTGAGTCTCTGGAGCTCAGCCTCCAGTTGATCCACCCGTGCTTCCAGCAGGGCAATGCGTTCGGTGCCGTCGCGAACGAGCTTCATGCCTGCACGAACACTCCGAACACCTGAGACCAGGCTCGACCAGCCAAGAATCACGACGCGACCTATTATGTTCAAGGAGGCCCGGGCTGTCTCGCGCCATGCTTCGGCGCGTGCCGGGTTCGTTGTGGCGACGCCCCAGCCGATGACCGTGAGCGCGCCGAGCCAAATCGTGAATCCAGCGCCGTTCTCCGATATCAGGAGCCATACGCCTGGTGCTGACAAGACGAGGAGGGACGACCAAACCCGTCTAGGCTTCTGGTATCCGGGTTGGCCGAACACGCGCCTGCGTTTCGGATCCGTATGGGCGAGATAGGCGAGGGCGGCTGTGCTGATACAAAGCCCGGCGATGACGGTGAGGATATCCATGTACTCTCCGTCATTCCGCCGGTGCCGGCTCGGGCGCCTGAAGCGCGCCCGTTCGGCGTGCCCACCACATCAGAGAGGCCCCCAGGAGGATCAGTGTCAGATCGACCGACAGCACCGTGCCTTGCCCCTCAGCCGCCGCCGCCCAGCCGAGGCCGCCGGTGGCCATGCGGACGAACGGCAGTAAGATCAGGCCGACACCTAGAAGAAGGCGATAAAACCGCTTGAGGTTGTTCTCGTCCCGCGCCACGAATCCCGGAAACATACCCAGCGCAATGCCGATCAGGAACCCGGCCGGCGTCCACCAGAACTCGTTTGCTCCGGCGCCCAGCGCCAGGAAATAGGCATAGGCAGAACTGAGCATCGCCACCGGCAGACCGTAGCCAACGATGGTCACGGCTCGGTTGAAGCGCCGCCATAAAATCTGATCTTCGCGCCGCCTGGCCCAAAGCCGCATCCCTGAAATCACCACGAATGCCATTGCCGAGCCGAGGCCGACCCAGATCGATTTCGACGCGATGCCCGCGAAGTCGCCCGTGTGCATCGGCCACATCAGGTCATAAAGGAGTGCGCCGGTTGAAGGGCTTTGCCCGACCACGGGGCGCACGCCCAGAAATTCACCGGTTGAGCCGTCGAAAACGTTATGCACCCATGCCAGTTGGCCAGGGGGAGGCTCATGCCAGATACCGATCCTGGAATCTGCGCGGCCGTAGTTTGATACTTCGATGTACCCGGCCGCTGATCCCGCGCGTGTTCCGGATTCTGCGATTATGCGGTCGAGGTCGGCCATCGGCACCGGGCGAGGGTCCAATGCCGCCTGCGGTTCGAACAGCACATCCGCCATCGCTTCTTGGTCCCCTCCGAACGCGACATTTGCCAGCAACGGAAAGGTAACTGTGGGCGCGAGACTGAAAAACGACCCGGTAAAACCGAGCAGAAACGTAAACACCAATCCCCAACTCGCCGCCAGGACATGCCGGTCACGTGCAGATACCAGACGCTGTCCCTCGCGATGCCCGACGAACAGATCGCGAATGAGATGCCGATGTATGACAATTCCGCTGACACCGGCGGCCATCATGGTCAACCCGAGAATTCCCGTTACGATCAGCCCCCACGGGGTCGGCATGTAAAGCTGTACATGCAAGTCGATTAGGAAGTCCTCGAGCGCACTGGCTTCGTACCATTCCGGTTGGGAAAATGCGAAGCCTTCATCCCGGAACAGGACTTCTCCGCTCGACGGCGCCATCCGAAACATCGGCCCATAGTCGGACATCTCTCCGGTTTCGGGGTTTCGGGCGTGGACATGAGGAAACACCATCAGGTCGCCGCGCGCGGTTCCCCATATTCCTATACTCTGCCGATATCCCTTTGGCAGCGGCTCGACGACAAGCCGCACGTTCCTGTCGACGGAGGTCGCCAGCGGATCCGTCGCCTGCTTGCCGCCAACCGACCATTCGGCAATTTCATGCGCAAAAACCGCTACCGTCCCGGTGACGATTACCGCGTACAACAGGGTGCCGAGGAGCATCCCTGACCAGCCATGCACGGCGGTCAGTCGTTTGATCTGATTTTGCGACAGTCGTTTCATATGCCCACGCTGGCTTTCGAACTATCCGGCAAGGCCCGCAGCAACCAATATGCTGCTCAAGGCTCCGATCGCGACCAGTATCGCGACCCCCCGTTTCAAACTTTCTTCGAGACACACATAGATGAACAGCAGCGCCCAGAAGACCGGCGCAAGAACGAGTGGCCAGACAATGTTATCGACACCGGCCGATCCAGTCGGCAGCACCACGGCCAAGGCCATCGTGAAAAGCAATGATACGGCGAGGACGACTGGCCCGCCTAACACCCACCGCATCAAGACCGGACGCTCCCGCGTCATCCTGGCCAAACGCGCAAACACCGGGCCGAACACGACCCGATGGATTCCGCGCGCTGTACGGCCGCTACCACGAATATGAAACATTTGCGGTCACCATCAGCCCTTCGCCGGCCGTACAGAGCACCGACGGGCCTCGATAATAGCATGAGCCTAGATGCTCTTTGTCGAACAGGTTCTGCGCGTTCAGGCCGAAACGAAGATTGCCGACTTCATAGTGCACGGCCGCATCGACCAAAGCGTATCCTGGGACTGACAGTGTGTTCTCTGCATCGCCGTAATGTCCGTCCTGATAACGGACGCCGGCACCTAGTCCGAGTCCTTTGAACGTGCCGTATTGGACCGTGTAGTCGGCCCACAACGTTGCCTTGTGTTCTGGTATCAGGATCAGCCGTTTGCCAACTTCCGACGCACTGTTGCTGTTGAGCACCTCCGTTTGCAGGTGCGTGTACCCGGCCTTGATATCGAGGCCGAAATCGAAACTAGCCAGGGCCTCGACCTCGATGCCCCGGGAACGGACTTCGCCGGTCTGCACGGTCGCCAAGAGGCCGGGGTCGTATTCGGTGTAGTTCTGGCGGCGCAGGTCGAATGCCGAAGCCGTAATGAAGCTGTTGGATCCGCTCGGCTGATATTTGACGCCGATCTCGTATTGCTGCCCGGTTTCCGGTTCGAAAAAATCCCCGTCGGCGTTGGTGCTGTCGGTAATGGGAAGGAAGGATTCCGAATAGCTGGCATAGGGCGCAATGCCGTTGTCGAATAGGTAGACCACGCCGGCGCGCCCCGTGAATGCTTCGTCGCGCTGCGTCGACTGCGTGTTGTTGAGGCGGTTGTCGGTTTCAGTGATCGCCCAGTCGTAGCGCCCGCCCAGCACGAACCGCCAGTGATCGCCCAGTTCGATCTGGTTTTGTGCGTACACTCCGTACTGTGTTTTGATGAAATCCTTAAGGACTGTCGGCGTCAGTCCGGTAACAGAGGCGCCGTATGTTGGCGTGAAGATGTCGAGGGATCCGACCGTACCGCTATTCTGCGCGGTTTTCATGTCGGCGTATTGTATGTCGATTCCTCCGAGAAGCGTGTGCTTCGATCCGGCAAATGATGTCTTCAGTTCCGCATTCGTGTCGGCTGTCAGCGACTTCACGTTGCCGTGGTTGGAATAGAATGAGCGACTGAGTGTCCGGTTCCCGTCGAATCCGGAACCGAAGACGACGTCGTCGTTCAGATCGACAGCGTGATAGCGAACCTTATGCCGCATGGTCAGGACAGGATTCGCTTCGTGCTCCACCTCATAGCCGGCGGCGTACTCGGTCCGGTCGTATTGGTCGATATCCGGCTCACCGGTAAATCGGGAGTGCGGCACCGATCCGTTCGGGTTGTCGAAAAGCGTTCCTATGCCCGGCAGCGCCTGCGAGGTTCCGGTGTCGTCTTGCTGATGCATGCCGAACAAGGTGATCTTTGTGCTGTCGACCGGCTGCCAGGACAGGGATGGCGCAATCCACAACCGGTTGTCGTCCAGAAAATCGAACTGCGTGTCGCTGCGGCGAAACAGCCCTGCCAGCCGCAACGCCAGAGTCTCTTTCTCGTCGACGGCACCGCCGATGTCGAACTTGATCTGCTTGCGTTTGTGGCTGCCGGCTTCCAGGTGCACGATGCCAAATGCTTCGGTGGTGGGCCGCTTGGTGACGTAGTTGACTAATCCGCCGGGACTTCCCTGCCCGTACAAAACCGATGCGGGGCCGCGCGGCACCTCGATACGCTCAGCGCCCCAAGGTTCGGGATTGTAACTGACGATGTAGCCGGGGTTCACCAGCCCCATGCCGTCTTTGAACAACCCCGTCGTCGATGAATTGAGACCGCGCATGCTGAGGTGCGAGAAGCGCGGCTCGAGGCCGTACAACTCCGACTCAACGCCCGGCGTATAGCGCAGCGCGTCACTGAACTTGTTGACATTCCGGGACTTGAGTTCATCGGCTGTGATCACAGAAATGGATTGCGGCGTTTCGATGAGGGCCGTATCCGTCTTCGTGCCGGCGGCGCTGCGCGTTGCTACATAACCGTCAACCGGTCCGTCGGCTGACTCGAACTGACCTTCGATTGTGATCGGACTGAGCACCGTCGCGCTGCCGTTGGTCGCGCCTGGCGACGCCGCCATCAAGGTGACGCTGTTTTCATCGATCAGGCGATAGGTGACGCCGGTTCCGGCCAGGAGACGGCTGAGCGCTTCGGCAGGCGTGAAGTTACCCCGCACTTCTTTGCCCGTAAGGCCGGTGAGTGTCGTCTGGTCGACGGCGACTTGATAGCCCGATTGAAAACCGAAGGCGGTGACGGCGTTTTGCAAGGGCTGCGCGGGAATGTCGAAGGCGAACCGGGTCTCCTCGGTCGCGGTCTGTGCTGGTGGTTCGCTCTGTTGAGCCGGGGCCGGTGCCGCGCTGATGAGAACGGTCGCCACGCTGACCCCGATCAAGAGCAGTTTCAGTCGACGTTCGCTTGTGTACTTGCTAAGCCCTTGTCCGTTTGTGTGTTTTCCCTCGATTTGGATCGTCATGATCGCCCCAGTTCTGATGCAAGCTTAATCGCATAGAATGCGATTGCGTCTCATTCGCTTTCAGAAGAGAGACGAAGCTCGGCGTTGGCTGTCCCAGGAAAAGGGCAAACTTTTTTGGCGGTAGCCTTATTCGCCCGAAACGATGGTGTGCCAGGGCGTCAATTTGCGGACCGAAACACCGTAGGGGCTGACAAGCGATCTCAGCGCTTTTTGAGGGTCTTCAAGATCGAAGACCCCGGTCACGCGCCGCTCCGCGACCGATCGGCCGATGAGCGTGATCGTTCCGGGATGATAGCGGTCAACTGTGTCCACTACATCGGCCAAGCGTGCGCCGTGAACGATGAGCCGCCCGCTGCGCCAGCCGCCCATGAGGGCGGGATCGACATCCGTTATGAGGACGGTGCCGTCCTTCCGGTCGATGGCGAGACGTTGGCCGGGCTCCAGTATTTTTTTCAGCGGCGTTTCGCCCGGCCGCTCAACCTCGACCGAGCCGCGTGCAAGGGCGATTGCGACGGTGCGGTCCGTCATCGCCACATCGAAGGCGGTGCCGGTCACGGTGATCGTTACTTCGCCCGCAGTGACGATGAAAGGCCGTGCCTCCTCATGGGCGACCTCGAACCAGGCTTCGCCGTGCAGTAGGGTGATCTCGCGACGGTTGCCGGCAAAGTCGCGCGCCACCGCGGTTTCGGCGCCCATCACAATCTGCGATCCATCGTCGAGGGATAGGTTGCGGTTTTCGGCGGTGGCGGTTTGAAAGTCGGACCGCATCCAAAGTGAGAGCGTGGGCGCCAGCATGAAGAGCAAGAGCACTGCGGTGGCGGCCGGTATGGCGAATTTTGGCCTGGCCGCTTGCCTCATCCGTGCGGCTGGGGGGTGGGAGGCTGCGGACTGACGGGCTCTCAATGGTGTCTTTAGTGGCGGCGGAGCGTTTGTTTTCCCGCGCCTTTCCTCCGTCGCCGGCGTACTGACCGCTTCGGTCTCGGCGGGGGCTTCTCCGGCAAGAGACCAGGCGCGCTGCGCCAACTCCCAGGCGCGCCGATGCGCCTCGTCCGCGGCAAGCCACATGTCGAGTTCGGCTCTGAGACGGTCGTGCTCTTCTGCATCCGGTACTTCGTTTTCGTCAAAACGCAGGAACCAGGCCGAGGCCGCCTCCATCACATCGGCCGGAATCTTGTCGTCTTCTCCCAAGGTCATGTCCGGGCGCCTTCCGTCTTCGGCAAGAGAGTCATGCCCCAGCTATGCATAAGACGAAGGCCGGACCGATCTGTCTCAGATCTTTTGAACAAAACTCACCTGTTTTTTTCGTGCATGCGGCGCATGACGTGACTGAGCGCGTTTTGCACCAGGCGGTGCGCGCTGGACTTAGACATGCCCAGATGAGCCGCAATGTCATCATAGGTTTCGCCGTCAAGCCGCTTCATTTCAAAGGCCTTGCGGGTTTCCGCCGGCAGCTCGTCTAGCGCGGTCTTCACGAGGGCCAACGTTTCGCGATGGAGGGTTTTTTCCTCCGGCGAGGGGGGGCAGGCCGCGCCGTCTGTCGCGTGCGCGAGTTGGGCGTCGCGACGCGTCTCGGACGACACGCGCCGGGTCATGTCGATGGCGATGTTGCGGACGATGCGAAAGAGATAGGATGCCGGGGATCCAACATGTGCGGGAGGTCCCGGCGGCGGCACGAAGCGGAAATAGGCTTCCTGCACGGCGTCCTCCGCGGTCGAACGCGAACCGACGATCGGTGCGGCGTAGTCCACAAGCGCCGGCCGGTTTTCCATATAGATCCGCAATCGCTTTTCGGTTTCGCTCAACTTTCGACTGACCCTCAATCGTCTTTGTCTCAAGACACGCCGTGCTGCCCGCGACGCGAAGCTCGAAGTTCAGGCTCGCTCTCAGTGCATCGGGGCACCGAGCGTTTTCCATGGGTATCTGCGAGATCTCCTATTGGTTGTGACTCGCCGCTGCGCGGTAGGCTATGTCCAGATCCGTTCGTTCCGAACATCTCCGCCATTCTGTCAGCCCCAATGCCAAAAGCACTTATGATTCCACAGGCACAGAAGATGCAATTGCGAACTATTCGCAATTCATAGCGATAGAGCTTCTATTTGGCAACGCTGCTTCCACTCTGCTCGCCGCCGGGTCGACTCGCAGAAAAGCTTGGGACAAACGCGGGGTCACAAACGTCTTATGTAAGAGCGATGCTATTCGTTGGCGGACTGTCATGCGTCGGAGAGCAACCTTCGGGCAAGTGCATTAAGAGAATGATAGGGACGCAGGTGCTCTTAAACGCGTTACGTGCAAAGGCCGGAAAGACGAGACGAAGAGCCAGTTTACCCAAACTGTCGGCATCGGTGACCGCGTGGCTTAGATCGCCGACCGCACGCCGGACCATGCGAAGGCGGAACAGTGGAGCTTTTCCTATCTCCACAAGTGGACTTTCCTGCTTCCGCTCGGGCGTGACATGCAGACGCTCGCCGTGTCCGTAGCGGTTGCGTTCAATCTCGTGTTCATGGCCGGGATTGGGCTTGCGCTCGATCTGCAGCGCAGGAGGAACGCCCAGCGGTCTCGCGGCAAACGCAAACGGCTGGCGCGATCTTG
>JANQIA010000226.1 GCA_028282405.1 Rhodovibrionaceae bacterium | reverse complement strand
CGCAACACCGCGCTCTGGAAAGAGGTCTTCCAGGAGGATGTCTTCGCCGTCGAGGGCATGCAGCGCGGCCGCCATGCGCCGGGCTTCGACGGCGGCCGTCTCTCACCTGTCATGGACGCCCCCACCCACTGCTTCCACCACTGGCTCGCCAGCCGGTTTGTGGGGTAGCGACAGCCACCCTTAAGTCCCTTACACGGCGCGCTGACTGCCGCTAGTCTCGCCGGCGATGGGTCAGCGGCTACCTCCCTTGAATGCCGTGCGCGTCTTCGAGGTCGCGGCGCGGCGCCTAAGCTTCGCCCGCGCGGCGGAGGAGCTCGGCGTGACCCAGAGCGCCGTCAGCAAGCAGATCGCGCATCTCGAAAGCTACATCGGCGCGCAACTCTTCGAACGCTCAGCGACCGGCGTAGCCCTGACCCTAGAAGGGCGCGAGCTCAGGCATTCCATCTCCCCCGCCTTTCAGGCCCTAAGCGAGAGCTTCCTGCGCTTCTCCCGTCGGACGCCTCGGGCGAAGAACTTTCGCCTCTCGACCCTCGCCTCCTTCGCTGCGCAGTTCATGGTGCCACGCCTCGACGACTTCGAGATCGCGCTGCCCGACGTGGCGCTGGAGATCCTGACCTCCGACCGGCTGCTCGACCTGACGCGGGAAGAGATCGATCTCAGCGTCCGCTACGGCCAGGGCAACTGGGAGGGACTGATCGCCAAGCCGCTCGACCAGGGCACCCTCATCCCGGTTTCCTCCCCCACTCTCTTCGCCGACTGCGGCGGAGATGTTGGGCGGTTGATGGCCAGCGCCCCGCGGGTCCAGATCTTCCTCAAGAACGAGTGGCGCAGCTGGCAGGCGGCCGGGCGCCCACCCCCGGGCGAAACTGGCGTGCCCTTGATGCTGGAGCATTTCCTGGTGGCCGCGCAGGCGGTGCAAATTGGCCGCGGCGTTGCGTTGATGCCCGAGCTTCTCGTGCGCGACTTGCTGGTCGCCGGCACCCTGATCCAGTTCGACGAGCCGGTGCCTTGGGAGCATCGCTTCTACGCGGTGCACCTGCCCAACGCCGAGCGGCGCCCTCTGCTGCGCGATGTGCTGGCTTGGTTGCTGGACAGCGTCTGAGCCGCGGCAAGTGGAGCCCGCAGTGCCGGAGCGTTCCGCTGGCTAAGCACCTATCCTTCAAGAGCCGGGCTAATGCGCTCGTGAAAATATCTCACGGGCCTCTGTAAGAAACCTCACTTTCGGAAATCGTCCGAAGCGGCATCCTCCCGGCAATCGCACAGCCGCACCCGCCAAGCGGGTTCGGCCCAAGGCACGATCACAAGACCAAGATCACAGGAGCGAAGGGATGTTGGTGCAGCGCCATGACCCTATTCCGGTCGCACAGCCTTTCCACGGCATCTTCGCCCACGGCGTCGAAGCCCCCGCCGGCGCACGCACGCTGTTCGTCTCCGGACAGGTCGGGGTGGCCCCTGGCGGCGCCTTGGCTTCCGACTTCGAAGGCCAGTGCCGCCAAGCGCTGGTGAATCTGCTGGCGGTCCTGCGGTCTGCCGACATGGACTTCCGTGACATCGTCCGCATGTCCTTCTTCCTCACCCGTCGCGAGGACATGGCGGCCTTGGTGACAGTGCGCAAAGAGCTGCTCGACGGCGTGCGCCCGGCCATCACCACCGTCTTCGTCGCCGGCCTCGTCTCGCCCGACTGGCTGGTCGAGGTCGAGGCGACGGCCTGTGCCGTGCCTTAGGGCACGGCTTCTTACCTGCAATCGTTCACTTGGGGAGAACATCACATGAGCTTTATCGGAGTGTCCCCCCGTTTGGGGAAATGGATGACCTGCGCGGCCTCGGCTGCCTTCCTAGCCCTTGCCTCCGCCGGGGCTGCGCAGGCCGTACCCGTCCGCGTCGACTACAGCGCGATCGTTACGCCGGCCGTTCCGGGCCCAAGCCCCGGCACGGGCACGGTCAGCGGCACACTCGGCGTGTTCGACGTCACAATGGCCAACGAGACCTTCGATTTGCCGGGCGACGGCTCGCTGAGCATTGAGACGTCAGGCTTCGCTGGCGGCTTCTCGAACGGGAGTTTTCCGCTGACGACAGAGAGCGGCAATCCTGGCTTCTCGTTCACCGCGATCGGCCCGACGGCCAGCGATTTCAGCGGCGAACTGGCCGGGATAGCCGGCTTTAGTTTTCTGCAGACTGGGGGAACGCCCTGCTTTGTCGAAGGTATCGACACCTCATGCTTCGTCAGGCTCCTGGTCGGGGATGTGAACGACGAGGCGCAAGTCTTCTTCTTTGGGCTGGGCGGCGAGCTACCACCCTTCTCCTCCGGTCCGCTCGAATTCTCCTTCACGCTGCTGGACGAACCGACCGACCTCTCGCTGCCGAACTCGTTGTTGCTCTTGGCGAGTGGGCTCGTGGCCTTCGGCGCCTTGCGTATGAAGGGTGCGTCATAAGCCGTCCTCGGTACGTTCGGTACCGTCAACCAGATCTCGTCTGAGTCTCTTAACAGGTCCTGCTCCATAACCTCGACAGCGAGGAAGCGGAGAGCAGGCGCATGATAGAAGATCTCGCGGAGTTGGACGGACCGCCGTCGGTCTCGAGCCTGCCTGGCAAGGCAAAGAACATCGCACGTCTTGCCCAGTGGTCTCCGATCGACGAGGTCCGTCTTTCCTCTGCCACGCAGCAGCAGTTCGATGCCCTTGCCGCCTTGGTCGACCCGGTCTCACTGCTGTTGGACTGCGTGCGTGCCGACGACCTTTCGCGCTGACGCGCATGAGCCGCTTACATAGCCTCGTCATCGACAGCAATGCCCGCATCGCCGATCTCAACTTTCTCACGCCCCTGACTGGGCTGGAGGAGCTCGAGCTGCGGGCGATCAAGCGGCCACTGGGTCTCACTCCGCTGGCGCAGCTGACAGGCCTTCGCCGCCTGGTGATCGACGGCAGGTTTTCCCGGGTCATGAAAGCAGCGAGCGTAGCGCCGCTCGCGGCGCTCAAACAGGTGACGACTTTGCAGCTGGTGGCGGTGCGCTTCGAGGATCAGTCCCTGGCGCCCCTCGCAGAGATGACCGCGCTCACCGACCTGCAGATCACCAACTTCTTCCCCATCGAAGCCTATGCCGAGGTGCATGCCTTGCGGCCGGACATCAGAAGCGAGCGCCTTGCGCCCTACGCCCAATCGCAGGCGAAGCACTTCACTGTCGGGGAGGGCGGTCAGCTGATCGAGCAGGAAGGCGGCGAGTACATGGTGACGGGCAAACGCAAGCCGTTCATCAAGCAATCGGAAGCCCATAAGCTGCAGCGCTATGTCGATGAGTGGAACGATCTGGTGGCGCACTATCGCAAGCGGGCGTGAGCCGCCACTCCCGTCCTGGACATTCTGAGGGGCCACCACATTTCCATGCCCGGAGCGGAAGGCTAAGCTCCACCGCCAAGGAACTGCAGGGGAGAGCGGTCATGAGCTGGCAGCCGGCCATGGAGGCGGACTGCGCGCAGACAGAGAGTTGTGCGCCCGTCTCCGTAGTGATCACGCCCAAGGCCAAGGACATTGGCGGTTTCGAGGTCAGGCGCGCCCTTCCTTCCATCGAGCGGCGCTCGATCGGTCCCTTCGTCTTCTTCGATCAGATGGGTCCGGCAACTTTTGCGGCCGGGACAGGCATCGACGTGCGGCCCCATCCCCATATCGGCCTCTCGACCCTGACCTGGTTGGTCGAGGGCGAGATCATGCACCGGGACAGCCTGGGCTCGGAGCAGCCCATTCGCCCGGGCGAGGTCAATTGGATGACGGCCGGGCGCGGCATCGTCCATTCCGAGCGCACCCCGGCCGACAAACGGAACGCCCCCCACACGCTCTTCGGCCTGCAGGTTTGGCTCGCCCTGCCTCAAGATCACGAGGAGACCGAACCGAGCTTCCAGCACTACAAGGGCAACGAGATCCCACGCATCCAGCAGGATGGCGTCGTCATCCAGTTGGTCGCCGGCGAAGCCTGGGGCGAACGCTCGCCGGTCGAGGTCTTCTCCGAAACGCTTTACGCCGACATAGCGCTTCCCGCCGGCGGACGTTTCGCGCTGCCGACCGAAACGCCGGAGCGCGGGCTCTACGTCATTCAAGGCGAGGTCAGCCTGGCGGGCGAGACCTTCTCCGCCGGCAGCATGCTGGCGCTCAACCCTGGCCGCGAGGCGGTGGTCGAAGCGGCGCAGCCGGCTCGCGTCGCTCTGATCGGCGGCGCCCCGCTCGATGGCCGTCGGCATCTGTGGTGGAACTTCGTCTCAAGCTCAAAGGAGCGATTGGAACAAGCCAAGGCCGACTGGAAGGAAGGCCGTTTCCCGGCCGTCCCCGGCGAGACGGAATTCATCCCCCTACCGGACTAGCGTTACGGTAGGACGCAAGCCTCTCCTTGCTGGCGGAAAGGCCGACTGCATTCCCAATCGTTGCCAGAATAGTCAATGTGGGCATTCTCTGGCACGACGACGGCAACGCATTCGTCACCGGACTTCCGAAAGCCTCGCTCGCATGTCCAACCAGGCCCGAAAGATGTATCGACGAGATAGCCGTTCTCCGGCACCGGGATCTCCTGGCAAGACTCACCGACCTTGCGGAAACCGCGCTCGCAACGCCAGCCACTGCCGAAGGAGGCATCGACGAAGTAGGCGTTCTCCGGCACCTCGACTTCAACACAGCCTTCCCTTGTCTTGCGGAAGCGGCGTTCGCATTCCCAACGCTCACCGGAAACGCTGAGATAGCCGTTTGGTGGCACCTGAATTGCAAGACAGCTTTGATTGGCTTGGCGATAACCGCGCTCGCACCTCCATCGATCACCTGAAACAGTGAGATAGGCGTTGGGCGGCACAGGGATCTCGACACACGCTCCTGCGGCCTCCCGGTAGCCGCGTCGGCAGACCCACCCCTGGCCGAAAGCCTCGTTCGTCGCAACGGCATTGGTCGGCACCTCGACAGCAATGCAGGCGCCGTCGGCTTCCTTGAAGCCAGAGTTGCAAACCCAGCCGGCTCCAATGCTACTGGCCTGCGCGTTTTCGGGGATTTGAGCGGAATCGTCTTGTGCCGAAGCAGCAATCGGGGCCAGAGCAATACAGACCGCCAAGAAAGCCCCCGGGGAGAGAACGCTGCGAAGCGCTCGCGCGCGGTAGGAACTTCTGTCGCTCATGGGCTGCCCTGTCTTCAACATGTTTTTTGGATACGGACTTGAGCGCGAAACGCACCCGGCGCACATCAAGCGACCACATCATCCTGCGCTGTGCGTGCCTTCCCGCAGGTGTGCTGGCATTTCTGTTCTGGTGGAGGCCGGTCCGCTCTTGTTATACGTGGTGGCCTAGCGAGAAATGAGCAATCGATATTATTTTCTCTGCAGAAATTTTTCTTTGAGCCAACCAATATTTTTATAAAAACAAACAGTGTAATCTACCATATTATTTTAGGTCTCTCTACTTAAAGATCTCCTCTATGTGCGCCTGATCGGTGACTCTAAATGACCAGTGCCCGGTCGCAAAAAAGCGACGCCTAAGGCCCAACGAGCCTATCTGCCACGTCCCGGCCGATGGACCGGCCTTGCAAAGCTCTGCTTGCGCTTGCGGCCAAGATGCCCCAACTATTAGTCCAGTGACGCGTCGTGTATTGGATTGGGCGCGTCCTCAGACGCTCGGCTAAGGTGTGATGCCCGCGTCGAGCCACCAAGGTCAGACTAGGCGTTGGCGGCGGGGCTAGACGAACTTTCCCGACAATCTGGAAACCGGAGGACGCCACGTTGGCGCAGGCCGATTGCGTTTGCTGGTGCAGTAATCCAAACGACATCTGCAGACACAGCGGGAAAGGACCCCACATATGCGGACCAACGGAACAGTGAAATTCTTCGATCAGACGCGCGGCTTCGGTTTCATCACGCCGGAAGGCGGCAACAAGGACGTCTTCGTGCATATCACCGCGCTCAGCAAAGCTGGCATAGAGTCCCTCAATGAGGGGGATAAGGTGAGCTTCGACGTCGAGGACGACAGCCGCGGCCGCGGCAAGCAGGCAGCAAACCTGCAGATGGCCTAAAGCAGAGCGCAAGAGCGCACCGTCGGACCGATTGTCAAACGGTGCGCCCTTGCCGCCTGACTACCAAAACTAAAAAAGGAACGTTATCGAGTTTGGAACAAATGATGTTCGGCACCGTGAGGTGCTATGACTGCCGCGTCGGCCAGGGCTGGATCCAGCCCGATGACGGCAGCGGTGAGATTGCCGTCAAGCAGGCGGCAGTCAGCCAAGCGGGCCTCGGCCAGCTTGCACCCGAGCAACGTCTCGGTTTTCGTATTGTGACGGGTCGGCAAAGCCGTTTCGCAACCCACCTTTGGGCAACCTGGTCAAACCGCTAAGCCGGCCAGAAGGAAAACTACTCCCCGCCTTCGAGTTTATCCCGCTGCTGGAATAGCGGCGAACGTCCACCCTAGGATACGCGCAACACGTTAAGGCGAGTCGCCGATAGGCTTGTCAACCAGCTCCTCGACCAGGAAATCGAGGAAGGCGCGCAGCTTGGCCTGCAGGTAGCGCCGCGACGGATAGACCGCGTAGATCGTCGTCTCCACCGGCGCCCAGTCGTCCAGCACGCTGACCAGACGTCCGGCCGCCAGGTCCTTCTCGACATAGATGCGCGGGACGAGGCTGAGCCCGAAGCCCGCTACAAGCGCATCCCGCACGGCGAGGCTTGAGCTCACCTTGTAGCGGCCGTCGACACGGACCTCGATGGCGCGCCTCTCTTTGCGAAACGGCCAAAGGTTGGCGTGACCGGAGAGGGTGAACTGCACGCAGTCATGGGAAGCCAAGTCCTGAGGCGCTTGCGGCCGGCCCGCGCGGGCGAAGTACTGCGGCGCACCGCAGACCACATGGGTCATGGTCATGAGCCGCCGCGCGATCAGGCTCGAGTCCTCCAGGCGGTCGCTGCCGCGGATGGCAAGGTCGAAGCCTTCTTCGACGATGTCGACCCGCCGGTCCTCCATCCGCAGGTCCAAGCTCAGCTCCGGGTAGCGCGCAAGGAACCCCGGGATGGCATGAGACAGGCAAGTCAGAGTGACCGTGACCGGCGCGCTGACCCGCAATAGGCCCCTGGGCGTATCCTGCATCGGCGCGATCGCCGCGTCCGCCTCCTCCAACTCGTCGAGCACCTGCGCAATGCGCTCATAGTAGAGTGCGCCGGCCTCCGTCAGGCTCATTCGCCGGGTCGTCCGGTTGAACAGCCGCGCCGAGAGATGCGCTTCCAGCTCGCTCACGTTCTTGCTGACGGCGGCCGGTGAAAGACCGAGCTGGCGCGAGACGGCTGCGAAGCTGCCCAACTCAGCCGCGCTCCGGAACACTCTGAGGGCGGTCAAGCGATCCAAAATTAATCACCGACAGTGAATAGTTATGTCAATAAATCGCTTATTCTACACCGAAATGCAAGATGACATATTCGCCTCATGGCGCCGGCAAAGGACCTGCCCGGTGCCCTAGAGAAGAGGCTCCGACCATGATCCAGACCACCGCCACAGCGCCGCACGACAGCCGACGCGCGCACCTCGGCATGCTGCTTTGGGCCTTGATCGTGGGAAGCTCCTTCCCGGCCGTGGGCCTGATGAGCGAAGGCCTGCCGCCCCTGCTCCTGACTGCGCTACGCTTCGCCATTGCCGCGCTCGCGCTTCTGCCGCTCGTCTGGCGCGGCCCGGAAACCCTGCCGAGCGTCAAAGGTCTTGCCCTCTATGCCGTCATGGGGCTCTGCCTCGCCGGCTTCTTCGGCGCCATGTTCCGGGCCGCGCATCGCACGACTGCGCTTTCCATGGCTGCGCTCTACGTGACGGTTCCGCTCTTGGCCTACGGCCTCGGACGCGGCCTCGGCGTTGAGCCTCCCGCGTTTCGCCTTCTGCTCGTTCTTCTGCTCGGCGCGGCCGGCGCCTTGGGTCTCGCCTGGGCGCAGAGTGGCGGGCAGCTTCATGCCATTCAGTTCGGCTTCGCCGAGCTGATCTACTTCCTTGGCTGCATCTCCTCGGCACTCTATCCGGTGCTCAGCAAGTGGGGTTTGAAGCATGAGCTGCTCTCCCCACGCGCCGAGTCCCGCACCTTCTGGAGCCTGCTGATCGGCGGCGCCCTGATCGGACTCCTGGGCCTTGTCCTGGAGGCGCCAAGCACCCTTGGACGCCTCACCCTCGGCGATACGCTGGTGCTTCTCTATCTCGCGATCTTCTCGAGCGGCGTCACTTTTTGGCTGATGCAGCGGGCCACCGCAGTGCTCACGCCGGGCGCTGTCACCGGCTACAGCTATCTCGCGCCCTTCGTCTCCATGCTGCTGCTCTTCGGCCAACAGCCCGAGCAGATCGGCTGGCAGTGGTTGCCGGGCAGCCTGATGGTGCTGCTGGCAACGGCGTTGCTGCTGCGCCCCGATCTCATGCAACGCCTCTCGTTTCCTTCCCCTCAACGATAAGGAGTCCAACCATGCGTATCACCCTGTTCGGTGCCACCGGCAATGTCGGCCGCAGAGTCATCTTCGAAGCCCTCTCCCGGGGCCACGAGGTCACGGCGGTCAGCCGCAATCCAGAGCGTGCCCAAGGCCTGCCCGCCGACATCGCCGTTCGTCGTGGCGACGCAGCCAACCCGGACGACGTCGCAAAGCTCAGCACGGGAGAGGACCTCGTGATCGCCGCGACCCGGCCAGCGCCGGGTGCCGAGGAAGAGCTGGTCGCGGCGACCGAAGGATTGCTGGCAGGCCTTCGCGGCTCGGACGTGCGCCTCCTCTTGGTCGGTGGCGCCGGCAGCTTGACCGTGCCGGGGACTGATGGCCTGACGCTGGTCGAGACCCCAGATTTCCCGAGCGAGATTCGCCCCATCGCTATTGCCGGCTGCGCTCAGCTTGCAGCTTGCCAAGCCGACGAGCAGGTGAACTGGAGCTACCTCAGTCCACCGGCTTCGCTGGAACCCGGTAAGCGCACGGGACAGTACCGCCGTGGCGGCGACGAACTCCTGACCGACGAGATCGGCGGCTCCGCGATTTCAATGGAGGACTTTGCCATCGCCCTGCTGGACGAAGCTGAACGGCCCCAGCATCATCGCAGACGTTTCACTGTCGCTTACTGATGCACTTTGGAACCATTTCTTTCTGCGCTCAGCGGAATAGAGTTCATACCGCTGCCGCATTAGGGCGCTAACTCTTAGCTGCATTCCCCGCGGCATCTCCGCCGCAAAACCTGAAAGGAAGGGGGCGAGACATGAGGAACTACCGTCTGCCAGTTCTGGCGCTAGCGATTGCCGTGTGCACGGTTTCAACAAGCGCTGCCGACGCACCGCCCTCACTCGACACGGTCTTCCAGACCCTCGGCTTCTCCCAGAAGGACATCGAGGCCGTGAAAAAGGGGCAGATCGTCTCAGTCGAACCGAAGCGCACCCGTGATGACCAGCTCATCGCGGCAGTCGCCGTCCCGATCAAGGCTTCGATCGCCGACTTGACCGACGGGCTGAAGTCCGGCCGCAACATCAGCGTCGACAGCGACGTCTTGAGCAATGGCAAGATCGACCCGGCCAGCAGCGATCCGCTCGCGGCCTTCGCTTTCAAGGACAGCAAGGAAGTCGACAAGCTGCTGAGCAGCGATCGCGCGAAGAACTTCCATCTCTCAAGCGAGGAGCAGGCAACGCTTGAGAAGCAACTGGCCGGACTGAAGGCGGGCCAAGCGGGCAGCGCCGATAAGGCCATGGCCGCCTATCGAGAGGTCCTGGCAGGGCGGCTGAAGGCCTACAGTACGCAGGGCCTGGACGGCGTAGCGCCCTACGTGGACGGCAGCACCACGCTGACCCCCGCGGCCACACTCAAGTCAGCGACGGAACAGGCTAAGTCATTCCTCTCCAAGCATTTCCCGGACTTCTGGGCAGCCTTGGACGGCTTCCCAAAGAACGGCTCACAGGCGATCGCGAGCGACTTCTACTGGGTCGATCGCGAGGTCGAGGGTCGTCCCGCCGCCGTTCTCGTCCACCACCTCTACGAAGCGACGAACGACTATCTTATGGTCAGCCAGCGCCAGTACTACGTCGGCCACACCTACGAATCCCTGCAGATGTTCGGTCTGGCCATGCCGACAGAGAACGGGTCTGTCATCTTCAGCGTCAACAGCATCTACACCGAGCAGATCACCGGTTTCTTCAGCGGCGTGGCCCAGTCGGTCGGCGAGAAGCGGACCAAGGAAAGCATGATCAAGCACTTCGAAGCCGTGCGCAAAGCTGTGCAGTGAGCGTTGCGGCACTGCGCTGCGCTTTCCGCAGTTAGCGCGCGACGAGGCCGTTGAGCACGAGATCGAGGTGCGCTTCGCGATAGCGGTCGAGGTCGACTGAGCTCTGGGCTGCAAAAGCCATTTGCATGATGGCAGCGGCAAGTGCTGGCGCGACGACGATGACCGGATAGTCGCTAAGGGCGGTCTGTCGAAATTCGCCGCGCTCGACGCCGCGTGCGATGATCTTGCGCAGCAGAGCTTCACCCTTGGTGATCATCTCGCGATGATAGTAAGCGGGGATGTCGGGGAAGCGCTGACCTTCGGCGATGATGATGCGCATGAGCACCTTGGTGTCCGATGCCACGAAACGGGCATAGATGGCCTGGAGCAAGCCACGCAGCAGATCCGCCGTCGGTCCAGGGTATTGCTCCACCATCTCGTCCGCCTCTTGCAGCACCGGCACGATTCGCAGCTGTACGGCTTCGCGAAACAGCGCCTCCTTGTTCTCGAAGTAGCGGTAGATGGTGCCCTTGACGACGCCGGCACGCGCCGCGATGTCCTCGAGACGCGCCGCCGCAAAGCCCTTCTCGGCAAACTCGCGGAGGCCCGCCTCTACGATCTCGCCCGGCCGAGCCTCTTTGCGCCGCTTGCGTGGTGCTGTCTCCGACGGTGCCGCTGTGGAAGAGCGTTCCGTGTTCCCCGATTCTTCTTTTTTTCTGCCCGTCATCTTTCCGTCCGTTCTTAGGTTCTTATATAATGACTAAAGAGTCATTATCACACGAACGTTTGTCGGGTCGAGTCTTTGGGACAGGAAAGACCATGACGAGACAGCCTGCCAAGGCATCGGAGAACAGCGAGGCTGCCATGTCGAACCACGAAGCCGATCTGCCGTTGCCGATCGATAAGCCCGAAGCCACAACGGCCAAACCTCCGCGACGCCGCTTTGCGCGATGGTTGCTTCTGCCGCTTGTTCTTATCCCGATCTACGCTGCCGGCGGCTTCGTCGGCCTCTACTTCCAGCCTCCCGGCCTTAAAATGCTGTTTTCTAAGCTGGACATAGAGCCTGGCGGCGGCACCCTTGACCCTATCGCCGTCTCGCCGGTCTCTGCGGCACAGGCCAATGTTCCAACGGACAATCGGCTAGCCATCGATCAAGTGGTTGGCCTGGGCACACTGTTGCCGCGCGGCGATGTCATGACGGTCAACACACCGTCTGGCGCCGGCGATGCCACCATCGCCCGCCTCGCCGTGGTCGAGGGAGAGCGAGTCGAGAAGGGCCAGATTCTCGCGGTGCTCGACAGCGAACCGAGGCTGAAGGCTGCGGTCGACGCGGCACGCGCCACGCTTATGGTCCGCGGCGCGACTTTGGAACAGACTCGCGCCTCCGTGCAGGCCAGCATCGATGGAGCCCGCGCTGCGCTGGCAAGCGCCGAGGCTCGGGCGCTCAATGCCGAGCGGCAATACGCGCGCGCCGAAACGCTCATCGGGCGTGGGGCGATCTCAGAGTCAGTGCTGGATGGCCGCTTGGCGGAGCG
>JANQIA010000214.1 GCA_028282405.1 Rhodovibrionaceae bacterium | reverse complement strand
TCGCTGGTTCCTCTATGACGGCTTGCGCAATTTCTCCGCCCCCTTCACGGTCTTCGGGCCGAAACGCGCGGCGCTTTACCTCGGCGGCATGTACTTCGTCTTCACCGCGACCGAGCAGGTGCGCGTGCTCAGCCGCTACTTCGATCAACTGATCCGCGATGCGCGCTACCAGCCGACGGACATCGTCGGCTATGCCGAGCAGCTTCTGGCCGAAACGTAAGCGCTGCCGTCCACGCGATGAACGACACCCCGAAAGGCGACCCCATCCGCTTTCAGGGCGGCTTCGCCGACCTGCTCGGCTACGAGCTGGCGGACTGGCGAGAGGACTATGCCGAGATCACGCTCGAGGTGCGGCGCAAGCATCTCAATCGCAGCGGCGTGGTGCACGGCGGCGTGGTCACGACCCTGATCGACACGGCCTGCGGCTACGCCGGCAACTACTGCATCGTTCCGGGCAACGTGCGGCGCTCCCTGACCCTGTCGCTGACCACCCAGTTCATCGCCGCAGCCCGCGAGGGCGCCCTGCTGAGTGCCAAAGGCCGGCGCATCGGCGGCGGACGCAGCATCTTTTTCGCCGACTGCGAGCTGCGCGATCAGGATGGCGTGCTGCTCGGCAAGGGTGAGGGAACCTTCAAGTACCGCCGCGGCAGCGAAACGCCGGAGGGCCATCCTCCGGCCGGTCATGACGACTAGGACGTTGCCTGGACGGCAGCCGGGACGCTACATCCAGCGGCCAACGATCAATCGAGGAGGGCAGAGGTGAGCAAGGTTGCGTGGATCGGGCTTGGCGTCATGGGCTATCCCATGGCCGGCCACATTCAACAGAAGGGCGGACACGAGCTTGTGGTCTACAACCGCACGGCCGCCAAGGCGGAGGCCTGGTGCCGCGACTATTCCGGCAGCGCGGCCCCGACGCCCCGCGCCGCGGCCGCCGGCGCCGACTTCGTCTTCTGCTGCGTCGGCAACGACGACGATTTGCGCGCCGTCACCATCGGCGAGGACGGCGCCTTCCACGACATGGCACCCGGGGCGATCTTCATCGACAACACCACCGCCTCGGCCGAGGTCGCGCGTGAGCTCTACGCCGCGGCCAAGGAGCGTGGCGTGCACTTCCTCGACGCACCCGTCTCCGGCGGCCAGTCCGGCGCCGAGGCCGGTAGCCTGACCGTCATGGTCGGCGGCGACGAAGAGCCCTACGCAAAGGCCGAGCCGGTCATGCAGTGCTTCGCCCAGGCAGTGAAGCGGATGGGCGATGCCGGCGCCGGCCAGCTAACCAAGATGGTTAACCAGATCTGCATCGCCGGCCTCATCCAGTCGCTGGCCGAAGGGCTGCACTTCGCCGGCAAGGCCGGTCTCGACATTCCGTCGGTCATGCAGGTCATCACCAAGGGCGCGTCGCGCTCCTGGCAGATGGAGAACCGCTGGGAGACCATGGTGGCCGGCAAGTTCGACTACGGCTTCGCCATCGAGTGGATGCGCAAGGATCTCTCGATCTGCCTCGACGAAGCACGCAGCAACGGCGCGCAGCTCCCGGTCACTGCTCTGGTCGATCAGTTCTATGCCGAGCTGATGGGCATGGGCGGGCGCCGCTGGGACACCTCGAGCTTGATCGCCCGGCTCAACCGGCCTGAGTAGCCGGCCGGCAGCTACTCGTCGACCAGGCCTTCTTCCAAACGCTCGATGGCATCCTGGTCCATCCAGCGGCGGACGAACTCGGGCACATCGCTCTCATTGAAGTCCTGCACCTCGTCCCAGTTGTGCAGGAAGCCGGCGATGTGGGCGATGTCGTCGCCGGTGAGATCGATCTGGTAGCCCAGCTCCATCTCCTGCAGCACGATCATCGCCGTTGCGCCGCGCCACATGCCGGCGACGAACTCAAGCGGGTCGACGTAAGTCTGGTAGGGGTCCGGGTCGAGCGGCGGACCGACCTGCCCACCAATTCCGTTCAAGGAATGGCAGACCACGCAGCCCTTGCTGACGAAGAGCTGCCGGCCGCGCTTGGCATCGGGAATGGTCAGGAGATAGGGCGGCGTCTCCGCCTGGCCGGTGATGTGGGGCACTGCTTCGTCAGCGGCCTGCCCGCTCACATCGGCGTCGTTTGTCTGCGCCTCGGAAGGCAAGGCTAAGAGGCCGCTTGCCATACCAAGTCCTGCGAGAAGTCCAATGGCCAGAGCGAATGCCCGGACGGCGCGGAGGCGGCCAACTGTACGCATTCTCATGAAGTCCTTTCCCGTCACTATTCCCGAGTGGCGCCGTCCGACCAGTAACCGGCAAAAGCTAATCGACCATCAAGACGCCGACTTCCGCGCGGCGTAACACGGCCGGCGTTGCCCCGCGATAGAACAGCCGGTCCAGGCTGCTGCGGGTGTAGCCCCCCATGGCCAAGAGGCCGGCACCGAGTTCTTCCATGGCCGCCAACAGCACATCTCCGGCAGAGCGCCCGTTGGTGTCGAGGACCTTGGCGCGTGATTGGATTCCGTGCCAAGCCAAATATTCCACGGCGTCGCCCTCGCTCGGGTCCGGTACGCCATCCTCCACGACATTCAGAACCGTCACGCTCTCCGCCCGTTTCAGGAAGTCCAGCGAAAAGGCGAGCGCTCTCGAGGCCTCGGCGGTGCCGTTCCAGGCGACCGCCGCACCGCCGCCCAAAGCCAGCGAGGCATGGCGCGGCGCAATCAGCACCGGCCGGCCGCTTTCCCGGATGAGGCTCTGGAGCAAAGGCGATATCGAGGTGCCGCTCTCGGTCGGCGGTGTCCCGGCAACCACGAGATCGTGGACCCGGGCGCGTCGGGCGGCGTACTCGTGCAGCTCTCCCAAGCGTTCGACGAAGCGCGTCGAGAAGCCGACGTTGCCGCCTGGTCGCGCGCTTTGCGACACCGAGAAGCGCGCCGCCATGGCTCGAAACAGGGCGTTCGCCCGTTGCTGGCGCTTCTCGCTTTGGGCCTCGATGATATCGAACAGCTCGGCAGCGCCGAGGCCCGGCAGCCACTCGGCGATCTGATTGCCCGACGGCGGCGGCTGGGACTCGATGCAGAGCACTTCGACGTGCGCGTCGAAGGCTCGGCCGACGTTGAACGCCGTCTCCAGCACGATCTCGTCCTGCGAACCCGTTTCATCGGGGTCGTACTGGCCGCTGATCGGCGCCAAGATCGTTCTAATCGACACAGCCGTGAAACGACCATCGCTTGCTGTAAGCCCGAGACGACAGTGGCAACCTCAGGTCACCCTCGCCTGATGGCAATTAGTCAGCCGCGCGTAGGCGCAACGCCTTGAGCTAAATCAACGGCAAGGCCAGCCTCTCGATTGGATAGTGTCACCGCAGGGCACCGGCCACGCATGTCGCGGATCCGTGCGCCGCAGGAAGGGTCTTCACCCAGGTGTCCGTCGACAGCCAGATCGAGACGCTGAGCGCCACCGCCGCCGGCCGCTACCGCCTGCGCGTCTTCGCCATTCTCGACCGTGCCGACCGGGCGGCAGCGCTCTTGGTCGAGCTGCGGCAGCTCGACGGCCTGGCCGACGCCTCCGCCAATCCGCGCACCGGCACGCTGCTGCTGCAGACCCGCGGCGCGCTCGGCCTGGACGACTTGCTGGCCTGCATTCGGCGGCACCTGGACCTGCCGGAAGAGGACCGCGCCGGGCCCAAGACCAGCGCACGGCAGACCTCAGCCGAGCGCGAGGCGCAGGCAGTCCCGCAGCCGGTGCTGCAAGAGGCCGACGCACCCCCCTGGCACGCCATGAGCCCGGAGGAGGTGCTGGCTCATTTCAGCGTTGCGCTCGCACAAGGCCTGTCGATGGCGGAGGCGGAAGCCAGGCTCCTGCGCTATGGGCCGAACCTCTTGCCCCAGCGCAAGGGGCGCTCCTCCCTTGAGATGCTGCGCGAACAGGTGGCGAGCCTGCCGGTCGGTATCCTGGTCGCGTCCGCCGTGGTCTCGGCAGCGACCGGCGGCTTGATCGACGCCGCCGCTACCTTGGTCGTTGTCGCCGCGAACGCTGCGATCGGCTACGTCACGGAAGCACGCGCCGAGCGCACCATCGCCAGCCTGATGCGGGAAGGGCCGCAAGAGACGCTCACCCGGCGCGGGGGCAAGGACCAGCTGCTGCCCAGCGCGCAGCTCGTTCCGGGCGATGTCTATGTGCTGCAGCCGGGCGTCTACGTGCCGACCGATGCGCGTCTGCTGGACGCACGCAATCTCAGCGTCGACGAGTCGGCTCTGACCGGAGAGAGCATCCCCGTCGGCAAGGAGCCGCTTGCTCTGCTCGACGCCGAGACCCCGCTGGGCGGCCGCAGCAACATGCTGCACGCCGGCACACTGGTGACCAGCGGCAAGGGTGTCGTGGTCGCCACCGCGACCGGCACGACCAGCGTGTTGGCCCAGGTGCAGCGTTTGTCGATGGATACGGCGCGGCCACCGACGCCAATCGAGCAGGACCTCGATCAGCTCGGCCGCAAGCTGGCTTTCGGCAGCCTAGCCGCCTGCGGCCTGTTCATGGGGATCGGGCTGCTGCGCGGCTATCCCGCCCTGCCGATGCTAAAGGATGCGCTGGCCTTGGCGGTCGCGGCCGTGCCGGAGGGGCTGCCGACCGTCGCCACCACGACCCTGGCCCTGGGTCTCAAGCGTCTGAGCCGTCGCGGCGTGCTGGTGCGCGAGCTGAACGCCGTCGAGTCTCTCGGTGCCATCGAAACGCTCTGCCTCGATAAGACCGGCACCCTGACCGAAAACCGCATGCGCATCGTCGCCTATGCGACCGCCGGCTGCGTCGAGGCACCGATGGAGCTGGAGGGGACGTCGTCGGACCCGCAAGACGGTCCCGACCTGCAAGCGCTGCTCAAGGTCGCCGTGCTCTGCAACGACGCCGAGATCGCCATGGTCGAGGGTCGTCAGGCGGTCGACGGCTCCTCGGCGACCGAGCGAGCGCTGCAGGACTTCGCCATTGCGCAAGGCCTGGACGGCACCGGGCTGCGCGCCGCCATGCCGCGGGTCCATACCTTCGAGCGGCATGAGACCCGGCGCTATATGGCGACCTTCCACCACGAGCCCGATCGCGACGAGCCGCTGATTGCCGTCAAAGGCAGCCCGGATGAGCTGCTGCAATTATGCGACCGTCGACAGATCGACGGGCGGGTCGAGCCGCTCAGCGAGCACGATAAGGAAGCCATCCTGGCGCTCAACGACCACCTGGCCGCCCGCCCCGCCCGCGTCCTCGGCTTCGCTCAGGGCTTCGGCGCGCCGCGCGAGGACGGCCAGCTAACCGGCCTGATCTGGCTCGGCCTGGCGGGCTTGCGCGACCCGCTGCGGGCCAGCGCCAAGCCGCTGATCAAGGCACTGCATCGGGCTGGCATCCGCACGGTGATGATCACCGGCGATCAGGGTGCCACCGCCTATGGCCTGGCGCGCGAACTGGACCTGGCCGAGGGTGCGCCCATCGAGCTGCTCGACTCAGCCGATATCGGCCGCCTTCCGCCGGAGGCTTTGCAGGGCCTGGCCCGCCGCGCCCAGGTCTTCGCTCGGGTCACGCCCGACCAGAAGCTCGCCATCGTCCAGGCCCTTCAGGCCGACGGCTCGGTGGTCGCCATGACCGGGGACGGCATCAACGACGGACCGGCCCTCAAGGCTGCCAACGTAGCCATCGCCATGGGCGAGGAAGGCACCAACCTGGCGCGCGACGTGGCCAACGTGGTGATCGAGCGCGACGACCTGGAAAGCCTGGTCGGCGCCATCGGCCAGGGGCGCGACATCTACGAGAACATGCACCGATCTCTCAAGTTCCTGATCTCCACCAACGTCAGCGAGATACTCGTCGGACTGGTCGAGGCGCTGCACGGCCCCGACGAGATCGAGACGCCCATGGAGCTGCTCTGGCTCAACCTGGTGACCGACGTGCTGCCCGGGCTCGGCCTGTCACTGGCGCCGCCCAGCCGCAGCACCATGGAGGGTCCGGGCCACTCCTCCCGCGAAGGTGTCATCGGCCGCAAGGACCTGCGGGAGATGGGCACCGACGCCAGCCTCATCGCCTTGGCCTCCCTGACCGCGCACTTCTATGGCTTGCGGCGTCACGGCCCCGGACCAACGACACGGGCCATGACTTTCGTCAGCCTGGCACTCGGCCAGCTCCTCTACGCCCTCACCTGCCAGAAACCGCAACGCGACAAGCCGTTCCTCACCGCGCTGTTCGCCAACCGCAACCTCGACATGGCGCTGGCCGGGGCGCTGGCGCTGCAAGTCCTGCCCTTTGCCTTCGGCCGCCTCGGTCGCGTCCTCGGCCTCGGCCCCATGCCGCGACGGGACCTCGCCGTCTCTCTACTGGCCGCCGCCGCTCCCTTCGTCATCACCGAAGTGCGCCACAGCCTCGCCGACCATAGCCGGCGCAAGGAAGAGCAAGCTCCATGAAAGACTTCGTCCTTAGCTCCGAGTCCGTGACAGCAGGCCACCCGGACAAGCTCTGCGATCGCATCAGCGACGCCGTGGTCGATGCCTTCCTCGCCTCCGAGGTGCCGCAGCCCTTCGTCAATGCGGAATGCGCCATCGCCGGGGGCATCGTCTTTCTCGCCGCGCAGTTCCGCGACGAGCCGCCGCTCGACCTCGGCAACCTGGCGCGCCGGGTCATCCGCGCGGCCGGCTACAGCCGCGGCAGCTTTCAGATCGACAACTGCACCGTCATGACCTCGCTATCGCAACTCCCCGCGGTCGACGCGCACTGGCTGGAGCTCGACAGCTTGACCGACGGCGCGCTGGACACGCTGGGTGCCGGTCATCAGGTGACCGTCTTCGGCTATGCCTGCCGGCAGACACCGCCCCTCATGCCCCTGCCGATCATGCTGGCCCACGGCTTGGCTCGCCGGCTCGACGAAGCGCGGGAGAGCGGGACACTGGACTACCTCTCGCCCGACGGGCAGAGCCAGGTCCTGGTCGCCTACCGCGACCGCGAACCTGTCCGCATCGACGCCGTCACCGTGACGACCGGCCTCTGGCCCGACCGCTTGCCGAACCATCGGCGGTTGGAAGCGGACGTTCGCGAGGCCGTCATCGCGCCGCTGTTCCAGGACGCCCCGCTGCAGCCGGACGAGGAGACGACCATCCTGGTCAATCCGAGCGAAGGCCAAGGTGAAGGCGGGCCCAGCAGCCACGCCGGATTGACCGGCCGCAAGCCCGGCATCGACGGCTATGGCGGCTTCGTGCGGCAAAGCGGGGCCGCGCTCTGCGGCAAGGGACCGTCGCGCATCGACCGCACGGCCAGCTATGCCGCCCGCTGGGCCGCCAAGACCGTGGTCGCCGCCGGCCTCGCCGAGGAATGCGAAGTGCAGCTCAGCTACGCCATCGGCCGCAGCGCGCCGATCAGCCTGGAGGCGGACAGCTTCGGCAGCGGCCAGGTCGAGGATACCCGCATCGCCGAGGCCTTGCGCCAGGTGTTCGATTTCCGGGTGGGCGCCATTGCTCGCGACCTCGGGCTCTGGGGACTCTCCCGCCGCCACGGCGGTCATTTCTTCGAGCGGCTGGCGTACTACGGGCAGTTCGGCCGCGAAGAGCTCGAGGCGCCCTGGGAAGGGACGGAGCGGGCAGCGGCGCTCATGGACGCGATCGGCTAGCGCCGCCTGGCCAAGAGGTCGATCGACTGCAGCATCAGGGTCATCGCCGGGCCGACGATCTGTCCGCGAGCAAGCTGCAGGATGGCGAGCCCGAGGATGAGCGTACCCAAGGCGGAGCGCAGGTCGAACTGACCATTTGACAGCTCGCGCAGGCGCAGATCGGCATAGGTCAGGCCCTCCTCGGCAATCAGGCCGACGGGCTTGGGCTCGGGCGCTTCGGCCAACTCGAAGAGCCCTTGGGAGGCGGCGTGTTCGGCAATGCTCGAGAAGTCGCCGTCATGCTCGATGATCAGGCTGCCGGTCACCAGCCGGCCGACGCAGCCGATCACCCCGGGCAGCTTCACCATTGCCTCGGTCAGAAGCGAAAGCTCGTCAGGGGTCAGGGCCGCGCCGCTCATGCGCAGCCGCACGCGGCCCGGAAGCTTGTGGACGAGATAGAGCGCTTGCGCCATCGGCTCGATCCTAGGCCTGACCGCCGTTCCCGCGGCCTCCGCTGCCGTTCGGCCCGGCGCCGACTTCATCGCTGGTTGCGGCCGCCCCCGAGGCATCGCCTTCCGCCAGCTCGTGCTGCGCCTCGGCCAGGGCATCCTCGGCGGTCTCATAGACCTCCATGCCGGCCCGCTGGACCTCCCGGTAGCCGACGACCGAGGCCTTGATCGCTGCCTTCACCGCCGGCCTCGCCGCCCGCGCCACCGCGGCCGCCACGCCGGGCACGACCATCAGCGCGCCGACAGCGATCGCCGCGCCGATCATCAGCTTTCTGTCCATTTCGCCCTCTTAGAACGCCTTGCGAACCCTAAGCGCAGCCGGATACCCAACGCTCACCCGGGCAGCCGCGCTTTTCCTTAACATGGCGATTACCATCGCATAACCATTGCGATGCTATTGCCCTCCCACGCGCGGGGAAAAGACATGGATCAATGAAGCCCGTCAGCATCACGCTCTTCGAAGGCCCCAACGTCCATGCCAAGCGGCCGCTGGTTCGCCTTCGCTTCGAGCCATCGAGCCTGCCGGCGATCAACACGCAGAGCTTGGCTCGACACATCGACGAACGCCTGCCCGTGGGACCGGATTGGCAAGAGGCGCGCGCGGCTGCTCGACAGGCGATGTCCAACACAGGCGATGTCTCTGCCGCCTACGTCCTCGCCACTCTTGCCGGCGCGTTGCAGTTCGAGCCTTTCGGCCGGATTTTCCCGACGCGGGTCGAAAGCAATCGCAGCTTGGGAACGATCGATGTTCTCATCGCCTTCTTCGACCCCGACGTCGCGCAAGAGGCTGTGCGTTTGGCGCTGCCCGCAACCCGACTGCTCTTCGCCGCATGGGAGAGCGAGCGACTTGTCGAAGCGCGTGCGTCCTTGGCCGAGGCGCTCGCGGAGTCCCGGCGGCGCTGCAAGGCCATGGCCTACACCGAGAACACCATCGTTTTGCTAGAGGCTGCGCGCGAACGCGGCGTGCCGCTCAGGAAACTGGTGCGCGGCCAGCGTTTCGCCTTGCTCGGCCACGGCAAGCGGCGCATCCGCGTCGCGCAAAGCGCCAGCGATCTGACCAGCGCCTTCGCCAGCAACGTCTCGAACGACAAGGCGCTGACGTCTCGTGTGTTGCGCCGGGCCGGCATTCCCGTGCCTCGGCAGCGCTTGATCGAGCGCGAGGGCGACGTCGCAGCGGCCATCGCAGAGATCGGCTTTCCCCTGGTGGTGAAGGGCCAGACCGGGTCGAAGGGCAGCAGCGTCACGGCCAACATCCGCACGGCCGAAGACGCGAAGCAGGCCCTGGCCAAGGCTCGACGCTTCGCCGGCAAGCAAGTGATCGAAGAGCACATTGAGGGCACCGACTATCGGCTGCTGGTCGTCGACGGCAAGATGATCGCCGCCGCACGGCGCCGAGCCGCTCAGGTGGTCGGCGACGGCAGGCACAGCATCGCCGAGCTGGTCGCGATGGAGAACCGACACCGCGATGAGCGAAGCGGCTACGGTCGCTGGCTGGTCCCGCTCGGCCTCGATGCCGACACTCTGACCATGCTGTCGCGCGCAGGACTCACGTCCGAGAGCGTGCCGGAGGCAGGACAAGAGGTCCGCCTACGCAGCGCCGGCAACATCTCCCAGGGCGGCACGCCGGAAGATGTCACCGATCGGGTGCATCCGGACACGGTGGCGCTGGCCGAGCGCGCGGCCCGCACGGTCGGCCTCGACATCGCCGGCGTCGACGTTCTGACCCGCGACATCACCCGCCCCTTGTCGGAAACGGGCGGCGTCATCCTGGAGATCAACCACCATCCTAACCTGCGGCCGCACTATGCCTGCGAGACACCGCGCGACGTCGCCGGCGCCATCGTCGACTATCTGCTGCCGGCACCGGAACGCGGGCGTATCCCCATAGCCGCCGTCACCGGCACCAACGGCAAGACCACCACCTGCCGCATGCTGAGCCGCGCGTTCACCGAATCCGGCTATTGCACGGCCCTGACCACCACATCCGGCACCTATGTGGGCAAGGAGCTGGTGCTGAAGGGAGATTTCGCCAACTCGGTCGGCGCGCGCTCGGTGCTGCAGGACCCGCGGGTCGAAGCGGCTGTGCTGGAGACCTCCCGCGGCGGCATCATCAAACGAGGCATCGGCTGGGACACCTGCGACGTCGCCATGGTCACCAACATCAGCGCCGACCACATCGGCCAGGACAACGTCGAAAGCGTCGAGGAGCTCGCGGAGATCAAGGGCTTGATCGTCGCGTTGGCGCGCAGCGCCGTCGTCCTCAACGCCGACAACGCTCATTGCCGCGCCATGGCCGAGCGTGCCTCGGCGCCAATCTGGTGGGTTGCGACCGAGCCGGCAAACGCCCTGATCGAGCCGCACTTGGCCGCGGGTGGCCAGGCAGTGCTTCTGCAGGGCGCGGGGCCGGAAGGCTGGCTGGTCCATTGTGCCGGCGCGCAACGGCGGGAGATCCTGCGTGTCGGCGATATCCCGGCAAGCCTCGACGGCATCGCACGGCACAATGTCGAGAACGCCATGATGGCCACGGCGGCGGCGCTTGCGATGCAGCTTCCGCTCGACGCGCTGCGCCGCGCCTTGTCGGGCTTCTCGCTGAGCTTCGAAGACTCGCCCGGCCGGCTCAACATCCGCGATGTGGACGGCGCCCGCATCGTCCTCGACTATGCGCACAACGTGGACGGCATCGCCAAGATCCGCGACGTGGTCGCCGGCATGCCCGCGGACGGGCGGCGGATCTGCTTTCTCGTGACGCCCACCCGGCAGCGCGAGGAAGCCGTTGCGCAACTGGCCGCAACGGTGGCCCCCTCGTTCGATCGCTTCATCGTTTCTTCGTCTCCGCGCCCGGGGATAGCGCGCACGACCGACGAGGTCGTGCAGGGGCTTCGCCAGGGATTGATGGCGGCCGGCATCGCGCCTGAAGCGATCACCGTCGAACGTGACGAAGGCAAGGCCATGGAGATCGCCTTCCAGCAGGTCCGGCCGGGGGATCTGCTGCTCGTGTTGCCGGACAAGAGATTCGAAGCAGCCTGGCGGAGAATGCAGGCTCTACGATTGGCGGAGGCCCCAAGTATCAAGGCGACCGTGCCATGAGGCGCCACAGTCTCTCGCTCTTCATCGGGCCGAACCTGCACAGCCGCCGGCCGCTGGTGCGGCTGGAGATGGACGCGGCAGGGACGAAACCCCTGACGCCAAGTGAGCTCACCGCCCGGCTGGAGCAGACTTGGCCCAAGGGCGAACGCTGGGCCGAGATGGCCGATTTGCTGACCGACTTGGCCGAGGCCAAAGGCGAGCTGGACGGCATGGCTGCGATCGGCCTGCTGGCGCACTTCACGCAAGGCATGGTGCTGAACCCGGACCTGAAGTACTGGCACGAGTCAGCGTCCGAGTCCGGCCGCACCTTGCTGTTCGTCGAGGCCGAGTGGCCGCGGCCCGCTCGGCTGTCGGCGCTCTTCGCCTGTGAGGCCGCACGGCTGCTGTTCGATGCGGAGCAGCCCGAGGACGCGGAAACGACCAGGGCGGAGCTGGCACGCCTCTGGCGGCGCTTCGCTAGGGAGCGGCAGGGCCGCGAGTTCAACAACATCACCACGCTCTTGACCGATTGCGCCCGGAAACGCGGCGTGCCGGTCAGCCCCTACTTCCCGGACAACCCCATGGCCGTGCTCGGCCAGGGGCATCGCCGCCGCCGCATGGTCGAATGCTTCGGTGATTCGACCAGCTTGATCGCCAACCTGATCGCTCGGGACAAGACCTTCACCGCCGGGCTGCTGGCCTCGGTCGGGGTGCCGGTACCCAAACAGCGCCAAGTGCTGAGCCAAGACGACCTGGACCGCGCCATAGAGGACATCGGCTTTCCTCTGGTCATCAAGGGGCGCACCGGCAGTAAGGGCGATAGCGTCACCGCCAACATCCGATCACCGGAAGAAATCCCGGCCGCGGTCGAGAAAGCCAAGCAGGCGGGCCAGGAGATCCTGGTGGAGAACCACGTCGCCGGCGAGGACTTCCGCCTGACCGTGATTGACGGCAAGCTCATCGCCGCCGCCCGCCGCGTCCCGGCCCACGTGATCGGTGACGGACAGCAGAGCATTGCGGAGCTGATCGCGGCGGAAAACGCACGCCGCGCAACCTGGGACAGCCCCTACGCCGCCTGGGTGCAAAGACTGGTCCTCGACGAGGACATGCGGGGGATGCTCGCCCGCCAGGGCCTGACGCCGGAGAGCACGCCCGAAGCAGGCCAACGGATTGCCTTGCGGACCGCCGGCAACTTTTCGCTCGGCGGGACCGCGGAAGACGTGACGGACGAGGTTCATCCCAGCGTGGTCGAGGTCATGGAACGGGCGGCCCGCTGTCTCGGCCTCGACATGGCCGGCGTCGATCTGCTCAGCCCGGACATCACCGCGGACATCAGGAGCGTTACTTGCGCGGTCAACGAGGTGAACAACTTCCCCTCGCCCCGCGCCCACTACATCACGCCGACGCCGCCGCGCGACGTCGCCGGGGCCATCATCGACCACCTCTTCCCGGCGCCACAGCGCGGTCGGATTCCCATGATCGCCCTGATGAGCCAGGACGCGCCCGAGATCGCACTGCGCCTGCGCAGGCTCTTGGCCGCCTGCGGTGTGACCGCCGGCAGCGCGACCCAAGACGGCCTGCACCTGGGCGAGGAGCGGCTGACGACCGCCAAGGATCTCGGCGCAGTCGACACGGCCGTTATCCTGCAGGACCCGGCGGTCGAAGCCGCCGTACTACAGGTCTCGCCGGCACAGGTCCGTAAGGAAGGCTTAGCTTGGGATGCCTGCGACATCGCCGTCATCGACGGCAGGATGGAAGATGACGAGATAGCCGGTCTCGTCGCCTCGCTGACCGGTAAAGCCCTGGTGCTCGATGCCGCCGCTCCAGCCCTGGCCCAACTCGCCCGGCGCTATCCCGAGCTGCGCGCCATCTGGGTCGGACAGGGCGAGCCGCTACCCGACTTGGAGGGCGATTGGCTGCTGTTCGCGCCAGAGACGTCTCGCGCGTCCTTGCATCCGCAGGGCCATGCGCTGTCACAAGCCATTGTTTTCGATTTGTCCCTGAACGACTCGGCCCCATCGATGGCTAGCTTGCTGGCGCTGGCAGCGGCGCTCTCGCTCGGCATGGACCCGGCAGCGCTGCAGTCGGCTTTGAGCGGTCGCGCAAGCGTCACAGCGGCATAGATCGTTTTGGACCTATTGCCTGCCGCAATATGCGACTAAATCGTGCGTGACAGAACAGCCTGAGTGCTTGCAGGATGTCCCCCGAGGGTCGTGGGCTTCTTGGGGACGGGAGGTTAGGACGGTGAGTGAGATTGCATGGCAGGAGGCCTTGCGGCCGGAGCGGTTGCGCTCCATCCGGCAGATCATCGAGATGGTGCATCGCTCGACGCCGGAGCAGCGCGAAGTGCTGATCTCTCAGCTCCGCGAAATGGAGATCGACGCCGGCCAGCGGCAGGCCCAGCGCATTCGGGCGGCCGCGGCTGAAAGGCGCTTCGGCTAGCACACCACTCTGACGCAAGAGATCGGGCCCAGCTCCGCAGGGAGGGAACCGGGCAAGCGATCGATTTGCGCTACAGAGGTTTGCGCGTCACGGCATGCAAGGCCGAGGTTTCGACCTCGTCCACGCCCGTTTCGGAGACGCGCCGCAGCACCGCATCCTTCAGAATGGCGCGCTTCTCCACGGCGAGTTGCTCAACTTCCCAGCGGAAGCCAGAGCCCATGATCAGGGTCCAGGCATCCTCCGGCCGCGCGAGCGGCTGCCGGTCCTTGGCCAGCTCAATCGCGGCCTCCTGGGCGCCCGCCTTACGCAGCAAGGCGCGCAGGTTCTCCGGCTGGGTCAGCCTCTCCCAGGGGCGCACTGGCTCTCGCGCCTCGGGCTGCACACGGCGCAGCTCCTCGGCAAAGAGCACGGCCAAGGGTTGGAAGGCATCCGGCCCCCAAACCGTGACGGCGAGCTGCCCACCGGGACGCACCAGGCGCCAAAGGGCTTTGGCCTGCCTCTCCATGTCGGGCACGAAGAAGATCGAGAACACACTGACGACGGCATCGAAGGTTCCCTCCTCATAGGCCAAGGTCGTCATGTCGGCCTGCTCGAAATGCGTGTTGTAGTGGCCCTGCGCGGCAGCCTTAACCCGCGCCACGGCCAACATCCCTTCGGCCACATCGATGCCGATCACCTGGCCGTCCAGACCGACCGCGGCAGCGGCCGGCAGCGCGGAGGCGCCGGTGCCGCAGCCGACATCGAGCACCCAGGCCCTGGGCTTGAGCCTGATACGGGCGACCGCCCGTTCACCGTGGCGCGCCCAGAAGCCGAGCGGCGCGGCATCGAAACGGTCGGAGGCCGCATCGTAGGTGGCGGCCGCCTTCATCCGCAGGGGATTTTGCATCATATTCATAACGTCGATTCCAGTTCTGAAGACCCAGCCACCGCCCAAGGCCGCGAGAGCCCTGGGCGGTGGACTGGCTTGACTTAGCCGGCGATATCGGACGCCTTCGGCAGATCGTCCGCCGTGCCCCATTCGGCCCAGGAGCGGTCGTAGCTGCGGATCTGCGAGAAGCCGAGCAGCCGCAGCGTGAAGTAGCTGTGAGCCGAGGCCTTGCCGTCCTGGCAGTGGACCGCGACGTTCTTGTCCGGTGTCACGCCATGGGCGGCGAAGTGGGCGAGCAGCTCTTCGGCCGACTTCAGCGTACCCTGATCGGTCAAGTTCTGCTTCCAGGGGATGCTGCGCGCCCAAGGAATGTGGCCCGCCTTGTGGAGCTTGGTCGGCCGCACATCGACCACCACCGTGTTCGGGTCGTCACGACGCTCCAAGAGCCAGTCGGCACTGGCCGAGCGGCGCGGCACGAGGTTGACGACGAAGCGCTTGGACTCGACCGGCGCTGCCGAGGTGCTGATCTGACGGTCCTCATCGAGCCACTTTGGAATGCCGCCGTTGAGCAGCGCGACCTTGCGGTGGCCGAAATGCTCCAGCATCCAGAAGAGACGAGAGGCATGGAAGCCGCCCTTGTCGTCGTAGAGCACCACGAAGGTGTCCTTGTCGATGCCGAGCGCACCCAGGCGCTGGGCCATGTCCTCCGGCGAGCGGAGATGGCCGGCGATCGGTGCATCGGGGTCGATCACGTCGTCGGCGCCGAGGCGCAGCGCGCCCGGGATGTGCCCCTTGGCGAAGTCGGCTGCAGAGCGGACGTCGATGATGCGGAGGTTCTTCTCCTCCAGCCGTTCGGCAAGCTGAGCGGTCTCGATCAACAGCTCGGGGTTGGCGTAGTCGGAGGCCAGGGCGCCGTTCGCCCCAGCCACGGAAAGCGCCACAGCCGCCCCTATGGCGAAGGCGGCTGAGCGCAGTACAGTCGAAGGTCTTTGCATGGCTTTTCCTTGTGATGAAGAGACGGCGCCAGTGCTCCCTTGGAGCGTTCCAGCCGCCTCTCGGCATTACCTATGAATGAGTCTCCTCCGCCGCCTCGACCCGGCTCCGCGCGATTCGGCGGGCATCAGACCCAACGACGGTGAGGCGGCCCAAATACCCCTTGCCCGTAGGGGTAAGCCTGGAGGTTTCCGACTGTTTTTCTGAAGAATGCTGCCAAGCGGTCACAGCCACATGTGAATAGTCGTGCATCACCGGCCTTGATGGCAGCGCCGACAAACTGGCAGGGCTGGTGACCGAACTCACATTCGGCTGACAAACGATGGCTGGTTGGTATCGCCCGCTTGCAATCGCTTCATCGGTTCAAGTCACCACCACGGCTGCCGACGTTGCCGTGCCAGTCCTCGGCCCCTTGGTCACGGCCGAGGCCGGCGTTCCGGCATCCCACGTCGGCTACTACTCCTCGGCCGTGGCGACAGGCGCGGTGGTGTTCTACCTCCTTGGCGCCGGCCTGACCCATCGGGTCGGTCCGGTCCGCTGCCTGCAGCTCGGCGCGGGACTCTGCGCCGTCGCCCTCTTCATCGTCCTCACCGGACACTGGTGGCTGATTTTGGCCGCGGGCCTCTTGTTGGGCGTTGGCTTTGGCACCAATGCGCCAGCAAGTGCAGCATTGCTCCACGCAAGCGTGCCGACGAAGAGGCTGAGTTTCGCCTTTTCTATCAAGCAAGCCGGAATGCCGGCCGGCGCCATCCTGGCCGGGCTGCTCCTGCCGGCATCGGCCGCGCTATGGGGCTGGCAAGCCGCGCTGATGTGCTTGGCCGGACTCTGTCTGCTGTGTCTCGCAACGCTCCAGCTCTTCACGCGCGACGGGCAGCCGCAGGCCGCAATCGAAGCAGCGACCCCCGGTCGCCCCTGGCTCGACCTGGACGGCCTGCTGTCCCTCGCCAAGCGACCCGACATCCGCCGCCTGATGCTCTTCGGCGCCCTCCTCGCCGTCGTTCAAGGCAGCGCCAACGCCTTCCTGGTCACCTACCTCGTCACGGGTCTGGGCCACTCCCTCGTCGTCGCCGGAACGCTCTATGCCATGTTCCAAGCGCTTGGCATTCCCGGCCGCATTGCATCCGGATGGCTGGCCGACAGCGCCATTGGCCGTCCAGGGATGCTGGCAATCACGGCAATCGGCAGCGCAGCGGCAATTGCGCTCCTCTCGCTGCTGGCGCCGACGAGCCCGTTGGGTCTCGTCGGTCTCTGCGTCGCCGCGCTCGGCCTCGTCATCGGCAACTGGAACGGAGTTCTGATTGCCGAGGTCACGAGCCTTGCGCCCAAGGGCCAAGTCCCGGAAGCCAACAATGTCCTCTCGCTGGGCATCTTCGCCGGCTTCATTCTCGGCCCGATCCTCTTCAGCCTGCTGGCCTCACCCGACGGCGGCTTTGAGGTGGCGCTCTATCTGCTGACGATCTCGGCCCTGCTTTCTCTCTTACCGCTGGCACCCTGGCGGCGATAACGGCTATCCGGTCTTGATACGCTCGATGAAGCTGTTCACGGCCTGATTGAGGTGTGTCGACTGCACGCCCAGCTCCTTCGTCGAGTCGAGCATGCTGTGGGTCGATCGGCTCGCCTTTTCGGTCATGTCGGCGATGTGGACGATGTTGTCGCTCACCACCTGGGTGCTTGTCGCCGCCTCCTGCACGTTTCGGGCAATCTCGTTCGTTGCCGACTGCTGCTCCTCGACCGCAGCGGAGATGGCGGCCGATATCTGCGCGGAATTCTGCGCAGCCTTGGAGATGTCCGCGATCGTCTTGACGCTTTCGTTCGTTGCCGTCTGAACGCCGGCGATCTGATTGCTGATTTGCTCGGTTGCCTTGGCGGTCTGGTCGGCCAGGTTCTTGACCTCCGAGGCCACGACCGCAAACCCCTTGCCGGCGTCGCCCGCACGCGCGGCCTCGATCGTCGCGTTGAGGGCCAGTAGGTTGGTCTGGTCCGCGACGCCTCGGATAAGCTGAATGATCTGGCTGATATCCTCCACCATGACCGCGAGGTGCTCGACCTTCTCGGTTGAGCTTTTCACCATGCTGGAAACGCTGTCCGAGATCGAATTGGCTTCGGCCACCTGCTTGGCAATCTCACCGAACGAAGCGGCAAGCTCCTCCGCCGCCGAGGCGACGGTCTGCACGTTCGAGCTGGCGCTGTCACTGGAGCTGGACACTTTCTCGACGCTCTTGAACGAGCTCTCGGCATCGTCCTTGAGGCCGACCGCGTTTTCCTCCAACGCGGAAGACGAGGTGCGGACGGCCGTGACGATGCTGCCCACCGTCTCGAGCAACTGATCGGCGATCGATGCCAGCTCTTGCTTGCGCTGACGTTCCGCCTCGAGGCGCGATGCCTTTTGCTCGGCTTCCACCCTGCGGAGCTCCAGGCCGTTCTCCCGGAACACCTCGACCGCGTCGATCATCGAGCCGATTTCGTCACGGCGGCGCTTGTCGTCGAGCGCCACGTCGAGGTTGCCTTCCGCGAGCTCGCTCATGATGCGGGTGGTCGTCCGAATGGGCTTCGACACCGAGCGCTGTATCACGACAAGCAACGTGCCCAGCACGGCGGCCAGGACCGCAAGAGAAATGGTCAGCGAGTCGACGATGGCGCCGCTGATCGTGGCCACGACCTTCTCGTTGCTCCATGCCGTGGCGACCGTTCCGACCAACTCTTCATTCTTGCCGTAGTGGATGGGGCCCACATAGGCCTGATTGGTCCCGATCAATGCACCGCTCGCCACGCCTTGGGTGAGCTGGTCGGCGCCGGGTGCGGAGCTGTTTGGCGAGACCGCTTCGAAAACCAGTCCACCGTCACTGCCCCACACCCGTATCGCACTGAGGTTGGTGTTCTCGAAGTAGCCGTTGACCAGCTTTTCCAACGACTGCATCTGCTTGAACTTGACCATGCCCGAGATCCGGCCCGTCAAGGTCTCGGCGCTGTCCACGTTCTGCTTTTCGGCAGCCTGGTACAGCTCACTCTCGAGCTTGCCGACCAGCACGAAAACCAGGACCGCTATCCCCGCAATGACAGGGACGATCGAGAACAACGAGATTCTCTTCCCGAGCGTGAGAGAGAAGATTGATTTTAACATTGCGGTCCTCGCGGTCTCGTCGTGGAAAAATGCTGGGTTCAGTCGTTGGATCTGAAACGGGGGGCTACTCGATCAGTTGAGCGCTCTCGAAGATCTCGGGCGCAAGCTCGATGCCCAAGCTGGAGAGAGTCGACATATTGACGAGGATTCTCGGCTCCTGATCGAAGCCGATCGGCACGTCGCTGACGCTTTTCCCCTGGCTCAGAACTTCGACAACCTGGATTGCAAGCATCCGTCCAAGCTCATGATCGTTCGCCGACAAAGCGGTCAGAGCGCCGTTCTTCACGGCCGAGGCCGCATAGGAAACGACAGGCGTTTCTCCGGCCGCGCTCAGAACGTCCGCCATATGCTCATCGTAGAGGCCGGCCTGATTGCCGATCACGATCGCCGAAGCGTCCTTGTGCGCAGCCACGTCGGCCAAGAGCGCCTCGCGGCCTTTGACCGTGCTGTGGGAACAGGTCAGGCCAAGCGCACTGCAGGCCGCCATGGTGCCGTCGATGTCGACTTGGCTCCCCGGATGGCCTTCCTCGACAATCAGATGCAGGCTGCTGACCTCCGGCAGGATAGAGGCGAAGGACTCGAGCCGAACCGTGTAGTCGATGAAGTAGGTGACGCCCGAGATGTTCCCCTCCGGCGCATCGAGGTTCGAGATGACGCCCAGGTGGCCCGGATGGTTGGCGCCACCGATGAACGCGGGGATTGCAGGCGCGTGTTCGCCAAGAGCTTTTGCGCCGTTCGACCGGAGAATGACCATGGCCCCCTTCGAAGACTCGAAATCCGAGATCGCCTGCTCAAGCGCCGCGCGGTCGGCGAGCTCCGGCCGAATCTCCAGGCTGGCGCCGGCGCCAACCTCTTTCATACCCTCCTCGAAACCGGCGAGGACCCGCTTCGCCATCCCGGATTTGCCTTGCCACGCAACCCCGACGTCCATGGCCTGCGCCGCGCCAAGGCTCCCGAAGGCGACGAGCGATGTGGCCAAGCCAGCGATGATTTTACTTAGGTAAGTGCGCATCTAATCCTCCAAAGGAAGTATTGTTCGTCATATTGCGCTACGATCTTGCGTGATTGTTAAATCAGGATTAACTACCCAAAATAAAAAACAAAGCAGTGTGATTATTACCTCTTGGCCATCACATGTTATTGCTTAATGCATTGAAATATATGACAATTTTTCATCCCTCCGATCTCCTCGTTAGGGTGCAACACAGCATTGCACGGCAGAGAACCCCCGCCTGATGGCCACCGGCAAGACTGTACAATCCGGCACAAGGGCTCTTCGTTATACTTGCCAATGCGGGCGCTAAACAGCAATACAACAGCTTTTAGTTCAGTTTACGCAATGACAAGCGCACACAAACCAATACGTGTACTTCTTGAGAGAAATTCGAATATAGTCCTAGAATAAGAAGGTCGGGAGAAAACTGGAAATCGAACGCGATCTTGGGTCGCATATCAGCCGGACCGTCCAACAGCCGAGCACGGCCCTTTCGACAGTAAAGCTGCGCTTGCGCTCTAGCGGCAGACGATCCGAGAGCATGATGCTCCTAGCCCTGCTTTCTCTCTTGCCGCTGTGGTCCTGGCGGCGATGATGGGATAGCGACGGGATGCGACAGGGCCTGAAGAAGCCGGCGCGCCCACAATCCGGGCCACCACAGGGAGCGCGGCACTATGGCCTTCGATTTTATCTTCATGCTGACGGCGCACGACCGCACCATTCCCGATGCCCGGCAGCGCCTGGAGGAAGTGCTGGCCGGCGGGGCGAGGCACATCGGCTTCAAGGACGTGGGCCTGCCGCCGGAGGAGCTGAAGCTCCTGGCCAGCGACATCCGCGACGCCGGCGGCCGCTCGTATCTGGAGGTCGTCAGCCTGGATGCCGAAAGCGAGCTGTCGTCCGCCAAGGCCGCCATTGCGCTGGAGGTCGATTGCCTCTTGGGCGGCACGCGGGCCGAAGAGGTCGTCGAGATCCTGCGCGACCATCCCCTGCGCTATTACCCCTTCCCTGGCCGCATCACCGGCCACCCCAGCGTGTTGGAAGGCCCGATCGAGGATATTGTGGCCAGCGCAAAGGCACTAACGGCCTTGGAAGGGGTGCACGGCCTCGACCTCCTGGCCTATCGCTTCGAGGGCGACGTGCCGGCCCTGATGTCCGCCGTCTGCGCCGCCGTGGACAAGCCGGTGATCATGGCCGGCAGCATCGACCGGGAAGAACGGGTCAATGCCGTCGCCGCGGCCGGCGCCGCCGGCTTTACCGTGGGCACAGCCGCGCTGAGCGGCGACTTTCCCGCCGAGGGCGAAGGCTTGACGGCGCAGGTGCGCTCCATCCTGGCGATCACCCAGCACGCCGCACGCTTCTCCACCGCACCGCTGCGCATCGCCCTGGTCGCCCACAACGAGCGCAAGGCCCAGCTCAAGGCCTGGGTGGCGCGCCACGCCCGCGCGCTGCAGGGCCATCGCTTGGTCTGCACCGGCGGCACCGGGGCCATGCTGCGGGCGGCGCACCCGGAGCTGACCATCCGCCGCCTGCACCGCGGCACCTGGGGCGGCGATCAGCAGCTCGGCTCCCTGATCGCCACGGGAGAGCTGGATGCGGTGGTCTTCTTCGCAGACCCGCAGGTGCATCACATTCAGGACGACGATTTCCGGGCCCTCATGCGTCTCGCCGTGCTGCACGACACACCGATGGCCTGCAGCCCCGCCGCCGCCGACCTCTTCGTCGCCGCACAGCTCGAGGAACGGCGGGCGTAGGCGTCGAGGAAGGTGCGGCTGAAGTCAGCTATCTGAAGTCTCTGGAGACACTCTGAATAGCCCGCCTTCGTCCTATTGGACTTCGGCGCGGCATCCGCTTCGCACGCTCCGGCTTGTCACGCCGTAGCTAGATTTCGGCTTCGCCGAAATCAGCGAAGGCGGATGGTGCCCAGGGGAGGAATTGAACCACCGACACCATGATTTTCAGTCATGTGCTCTACCAACTGAGCTACCTGGGCAACGAGGGGAGGCTTATAAGGCCTGCCGGGCGGCCTGTCCAGCGGCAGAAGAGCGACGAA
>JANQIA010000171.1 GCA_028282405.1 Rhodovibrionaceae bacterium | reverse complement strand
CGAGCCGATGCCGCCGATGATGATGACCACGAAGGTGAGGATGAGGATCTGCTCGCCCATGCCGACCTCGATGGCCAGCATCGGCCCGGCCATGGCGCCTGCGAGCCCGGCCAGCATGGCGCCGATGGCGAAGACCACGGTGAACAGCCGGTCGATGTCGACGCCCATGGCGCCGACCGTCTCCCGGTGGGTGGCGCCGGCGCGGATCAGCATGCCCAGGCGCGTGTTGACGATCAGGTGGCGCAGCAGCAAGGCGACCGCCAGACCGGCGAAGATGATGAACAGGCGGTAGGCCGGGTAGGGGGCGCCGGGCAGGATCTCGACGGTGCCGGAGAGCCATTGGGGGGTCGAGAGGAAGAGCGCCTGCGGCCCCCAGATGATCTTGGTCAGCTCGTTGAAGGTCAGGATGATGCCGAAGGTGGCCAGCACCTGGTCGAGGTGGTCGCGCGCATAGAGCCGGCGCATGGCGATGAGCTCGATGAGCACGCCGGCCAGCCCCGCCGCCGCCATGCCGGCGAGCACGCCGAGGAAGAAGTTGCCGCTCGCCAGGGTCACGGTGGCGGTGACGTAGGCGCCCAGCATGTAGAGCGAGCCGTGCGCCAGATTGATCAGGTGCATGATCCCGAACACCAGCGTCAGGCCGGCCGCCATGAGAAACAGCATGACGCCCTGCTGCAGGCCGTTGAGCGTCTGTTCGAGAAAGAGGACGACCGTCATGACGGCGTGCGGGACGTGAGATCAGGAGAGCGGAGGGTGGAAAGCGAAACGGGGGCGCAGGGCCCCCGCCTCAGGAACAGTCGCAGAGCTACATACTGCAGTCGGCGGCATAGGCGTCGGCGTGGTCGGTGAAGACCTTGCCGAGCGTCCGGTTGGTGACGCCCTCGCCGTCGCGCACCACCTCGCGCACGTAGATGTCCTGGATGGGGTGCTGATTGGGCCCGAAGCGGAAAGCGCCGCGCGGCGAGGCGAAGTCGGCCGCCCGCAGCGCCTCCCGGAAGGCATCGGCGTCGCTCAAATCGCCGCCGACCTTGGCGACCGCGCTGTCGATCAGCAGGGCCGCGTCATAGCCCTGCGAGGCATAGAGCGAGGGCTTGCGGCCGTAAGCCTCCATGAAGGCCTTGGCGAAGGCCTGATTGGCCGGGTTGTCGAGGTCGTGGGTGTACTGGGAGGTATTGAGCGTGCCCAAGGCCGCTTCGCCCACGGCCTTCAGGATGCCCTCGTCGAAGGAGAAGGCAGGGCCGAAGAGCGGCGCATCGGCCATCATGCCGGCCTGGGCATACTGCTTGACGAAGTTGATGCCCATGCCGCCGGGCAGGAAGAAGAAGACCGCATCGGGGCCGGCGGCGCGCAGGTTGGCGATCTCCGCGGCGTAGTCGACCTGGCCGAGCTTGGTGTAGACCTCGCCGGCGATGTCGCCCTTGTAGAAGCGCTTGAAGCCGGAGATCGCATCCTTGCCCGCCGGATAGTTCGGCGCCATCAGGTAGACGTTCTTGAAGCCCTTGTCGGTGACGTACTGCCCCATGGCTTCGTGCAGGTTGTCATTCTGCCAGGCGACGTTGAAGTAGTTCGGATGGCAGCGCTTGCCGGCCAAGGCCGAGGGACCGGCATTGGGGCTGATGTAGAACTTGCCGGCGCGGGTGACGCTCGGCACCACGGCCATGGCCAGGTTCGACCAGACGATGCCGGTGACCACGTCGACCTCATCCTGCTTCAGCATGCGTTGGGCGATCTGCTTGGCGTTCTCCACCTTGCGGGCGTCGTCGACGACGATCAGCTCTGTCGGCACGCCGCCCAACTTGCCGTCCCGCTCCTTGAGGGCGAGCTCGAAGCCGTCGCGGATGTCGATGCCCAGGGAGGCGCCGCCGCCCGACAGGGTGGTGATCATGCCGACCTTGACTGGGTCGGCGGCCAGAGCCGGTGCGGCGAAAACCAAGCCGGCCGCCGCCGCGGCCGCCAGAAAAGGCGCGCTTTTCATGTTTTTTCGAACTCCACTATGACGTCATCCCTTGGGCGCCATTCGACCATGAGGGACCCGCTCAGACAACGGAAAGGCGCGGGCCGGGCCGGCTAAGCGCGCGTTTTGATAGGGATCAAGGGCTCTCCTCCGAAAGCGGGGCATAACCCCAGTCATCGGAGGCACGCCCAATGTTCGAAACAAGAATCCACGGTCGGGGGGGCCAAGGCGTCGTAACCGCCGCAGAGCTGCTCTCCGTCGCGGCGTTCGACGGGGGCAAGCACGCGCAGGCCTTTCCCATGTTCGGCTCGGAGCGCATGGGCGCCCCGGTGGTTTCCTTCTGCCGCATCGACGAGCAGGAAATCCGCCGGCGGGAGCCGATCATGGAGCCCGACGCCCTGATCATCCAGGACCCGACCCTGCTCCACTCGGTCGATGTCTTCTCCGGGGTCAATCCGGAGGGCTACATCATCATCAATTCGACGCGCAGCTTCGAGGAGCTGGGCATCGCCGAGTTCGTCGCCAGTTTCCCGCCGCACCACGTCTGCGACATCGGCGCGACGGAGCTGGCCATGCAGCACGTCGGCCGCCCGGTGCCCAACGCCGCACTGATCGGCGGCTTCGCGGCGATCACCGGCCAGATCGGCTTCGAGTCCGTGAGCAAGGCCATCCGGGAGAAATTCCCGCCGGCCATCGCCGAAGCCAACGTCGCCGCAGCGCGCGAAGCCTACGACCAGGCCAAAGAGGCCTGAGGCCGCAGCCCAAGGAAGGACAGCAGCCATGCTGAAGCAGATCGAAGGCTCCCAGGCCGTCGCCGAAGCGGTGGCGCTCTGCCGGCCGCATGTCGTCTGCGCCTATCCCATCACGCCGCAGACCCACATCGTCGAGGGCATCGGCGCCATGGTGAAGGCGGGCACCCTCGAGAACTGCGAGTTCATCAACGTGGAGTCCGAGTTCGCCGCGCTTTCCGTCGCCATCGGCGCCTCGGCGGTCGGCGCCCGCGCTTATACCGCCACGGCCAGCCAGGGCCTGCTCTATATGGCCGAGGCGGTCTACAACGCCGCCGGGCTGGGTCTTCCTATTGTGATGACCATCGGCAACCGGGCCATCGGTTCGCCGATCAACATCTGGAACGACCACAGCGACTCCATGGCGATGAAAGACGCCGGCTGGATCCAGCTTCACGCGGAGACCAACCAGGAGGCGGCGGACCTGCACATCCAGGCCTTCAAGCTTGCCGAGTCCCTGAGCTGCCCGGTGATGGTCTGCATGGACGGCTTCATCCTGACCCACGCCTACGAGCAGGTCGATATCCCGACCCAGGAGCAGGTCGACAGCTTTCTGCCGCCCTTCGAGCCGGTGCAGCAGCTCGACCCGGCCAATCCCTATTCCATCGGCGCCATGGTCGGGCCCGACGCCTTCGCCGAGGTGCGCTACCTGGCCCACCACAAGCAAATGGAAGCGCTGGAGCGCATTCCGCCCATCGCCGCGGAGTTCAAAGAGATCTTCGGCCGCGAGGCCGGCGGCCTGGTGAAGAGCTACCGCACCGAGGATGCCGAGACCATCGTCGTCGCGCTGGGCTCGGTGAACGGCACCATCAAGGAGGTTGTCGATGCGCAGCGCGAGGCGGGCGTGAAGATCGGCAGCGTCAGCATCTGCTCCTTCCGGCCCTTCCCGCTGGCCGCGCTCCATGAGGCCCTGAAGGGCGCCAAGCGCATCGTCTGCCTGGAGAAGAGCCTGGCGCCGGGCCTGGGCGGCATGCTGGCCTCCAACGTCCGCATGGCCCTGCGCAGTCATCCCTTGCCGGTCTACACCGTCATCGCCGGCCTCGGCGGCCGGGTGATCACCCGCAAGTCGCTGAGCGAGCTCTTCGAGCGCGCCGGCCGCGACAGCCTGGAGGACGTCACCTTCCTCGATCTCAATTGGGAGGTGGTGCAGGAGCAGATCGCCCGCGCCCGCGAGCTGCGCCATTCCGGACCCATTGCCGAGAACCTGCTGAAGGCCCTCAACCCGGGCCTGGTAGAGCGGGTCTCGCCACCACGGGAAGCCAATCCATGACCGAAGAAAGCGCCCTGCAGAAGGTCAAGTTCTACCAGACGGGCACCCACACCGTCGGCAATCGCTTCATGAGCGAGGCGAACCGCACGGTGCAGGCCTCCATCGACCGCTCCAACGCCATCACCTCGGGCCACCGGGCCTGCCAGGGCTGCGGCGAGGCGCTCGGCGCGCGCTACGCGCTCGATTCCGCCATGCGGGCGACCGACGGCGATCTCGTGGCGGTCAACGCCACCGGCTGCCTGGAGGTCTTCACCACGCCCTATCCCGAGACCTCCTGGCAGATCCCCTGGCTGCACTCGCTGTTCGGCAATGCGCCGGCTGTGGCCTCGGGTGTGGCCGCCGGCCTGCGCCGCCTGGGACGGGACAACGTGCGCGTGGTGGCGCAGGGCGGGGACGGCGGCACCGTCGACATCGGCTTCGGCTGCCTTTCGGGCATGTTCGAGCGCAACGACGATGTGCTCTACGTCTGCTACGACAACGAAGCTTACATGAACACCGGCGTGCAGCGCTCCTCGGCGACGCCGCCGACGGCCCGCACGGCGACCACGCCGGCGGTGGGCGATGCGCCGGGCAACGTCTTCGGCACCGGCAAGAACCTGCCGCAGATCGCCATGGCCCACAACATCCCTTACGTCGCCACCGCGACGGTCGCCGACCTGCACGACCTGGAGGCCAAGGTGACCAAGGCCATGGGGATGCACGGCGCCCGCTACATCCACATCATGGTGCCCTGTCCCTTGGGCTGGGGCTCCAAGTCAGAGGACACCATCAAGGTCGCGCGCCTGGCCATGGAATGCGGGCTCTTCCCGCTCTTCGAGGCCGAGCACGGCGAGGTGACGGCGGTCAAGAAGATCCGCCGCAAGGTGCCGGTCGAGGCCTACCTGCGCTTGCAGCGCCGCTTCGCCCATCTCTTCAAGAAAGGCGCCGAAGACCACGAGCGCATCGCCCGCATCCAGCGCATGGCCGATGCCAACATCCGGAAGTACGGGCTCTTGCCCCAGGAGCAACCCGACGACCAACCCCTGGAGCAGCCGGCATGAAAGACACCGTTCTGCCCTTCGCCATCACCCTCGATCCCGGCACCAGCCTGGCCAACGAGACCGGCTCCTGGCGCGACGAGCGCCCGAGCTACATCGACCGCCTGCCACCCTGCAATAATGCCTGTCCGGCCGGCGAGAACATCCAGGGCTGGCTCTATCACGCGGAGGAGGGGGACTACGCCGCCGCCTGGCAGGTGCTGGTGCAGGACAACCCCATGCCGGGCGTGATGGGCCGCGTCTGCTATCACCCCTGCGAGACCTCCTGCAACCGGGCCAAGCTCGACGAGGCGGTGAGCATCCACGCGGTCGAGCGCTTCCTCGGCGACTACGCTCTGCAGCACGGCCTGAAGCCCGCCTTCGACGCGGCGCCGAGCGGGAAGCGGGTGCTGATCGTCGGCGCCGGTCCCAGCGGTCTCTCCGCTGCCTATCACCTGACCCGCATGGGCCACCAGGTCACCATCCGCGAGGCCGGACCCATGGCCGGCGGCATGATGCGCTTCGGCATTCCCAAGTACCGCCTGCCGCGGGACATCCTCGACGGCGAGATCCAGCGCATCCTCGATATGGGCGTGACGCTGGAACTCGAGACCAAGGTCGAGGACATCGAGGCGGCCTTCATGGAAGACGCCTTCGATGCGGTCTTCGTCGCCGTCGGCGCGCACCTCGCCAAGCGCACCAACATCCCGGCGCACGCCGCCGGCAAGATCCTCGATGCCGTCTCGGTGCTGCGCGACATGGAGACAGGTGCCGAGCCGCCGCAGCTCGGCCGCCGGGTGATCGTCTACGGCGGCGGCAACACCGCCATGGACGTGGCCCGCACCGCCAAGCGCCTCGGCGCCGACGAAGCCATGATCGTCTATCGCCGCACCCGCAAGGAGATGCCCGCCCACGACTTCGAGGCCCAGGAGGCCGAGGAGGAGGGGGTGATGATCCACTGGCTCCGGACCATCAAGCAGATCGACGAGACCACCTTCACCGTCGAGAAGATGAAGATCGATCAGGACGGCCGGCCGCAGCCGACCGGCGAGTTCGAGACCTTGGAGGCCGACACCCTCATCCTCGCTCTCGGCCAGGACGTCGACACCAGCTTCCTGGAACAGGTGCCGGGGGTCGAGATCGCCCGCGACGGTGTGGTGCAGGTCACCCCCCAAATGATGACCGGCCGCCCAGGCCTCTTCGCCGGCGGCGACATGGTGCCCTCGGAGCGCACGGTCACCGTCGCCATCGGCCACGGCAAGAAGGCCGCCCGCAACATCGACGCCTGGCTGCGCGGCGAGACCTATGAAGCGCCGGTCAAGCACGAGCTGGCCGACTTCGACCTCTTGAACACCTGGTACTACGACGACGCCCCGCAGCGGGTACAGGGGCAGCTCGATCTGCTGCGCCGGCAGAGCGGCTTCGAGGAGGTGCTCCAGGGCCTCAACGAGGAGAACGCGCTCTTCGAGGCGCGGCGCTGCCTCTCCTGCGGCAACTGCTTCGAGTGCGACACCTGCTACGGCATCTGCCCGGACAACGCGGTGATCAAGCTCGGCCCGGGCAAGCGCTTCCAGTTCAACTACGACTACTGCAAGGGCTGCGGCATCTGCGCCGCCGAGTGCCCCTGCGGCGCCATCGCGATGATTCCCGAGGTGGT
>JANQIA010000170.1 GCA_028282405.1 Rhodovibrionaceae bacterium | reverse complement strand
TTCGTCAAAGTGCGCGAGCGCTGGCACGATGACCCGGAGCGCTACCGCGAATGGGGTTTGGACTTCACCGCGTGAGCCTTTGTTCGGCGCATATCCCTGAGGCGGGTCGACCATGATCGAGTGGCAGGCCGAGGCGATCGTGCTGGCGGCCCGGCCGCATGGCGAGAGCGCCGTCGTGGCAGAGCTCCTGACCCGGCAGCATGGGCGTTGCGCAGGACTGGTGCAGGCCGGGCAAAGCAAGCGCATGCGCGCGGTGCTGCAGCCGGGCAATCAGGTCAATGCGGTCTGGCGCGCCCGGCTCTCCGAGCATCTCGGGCGCTTCACCGTCGAGCTGGCAGCCTCGCGCGCCGCCGGCTTCTTCGAGTCGCCCGGCCGTCTTGCCGCGCTCTCTTCGGCGGCGGCCCTCTGTTCCGCCAGCCTGCCGGAGCGCGAGCCTCATTCGGCCTCCTACGACGGCTTTCTTGCGCTGCTCGACGCCTTGGAGGGCGAGCACTGGGCCGAGGTCTATGTGCAGTGGGAGCTGCTGCTGCTCGGCGATCTCGGCTTTGGGCTCGATCTTTCGTCCTGTGCGGCGGGGGGTGAGAACGACCAGTTGGCCTACGTCAGCCCGCGGAGCGGCCGGGCCGTATCGCTGTCGGCCGCCGAGCCTTATCGCGACCGCTTGCTGACCCTGCCGGGCTTTCTGGCCGGCCGTGGCACAGGCGGCGAGCGCGAGGTGGCCGAAGGCCTGGCGCTGACCGCGCACTTTCTGGAGCGGCATATCTTCCATCCGCGCGACAGGGGGCTGCCCGCGGAGCGCCTGCGCCTTGCCCAACGCTTCGACGCGGCGGCATGATCGTGCGGTTCGATTGAGGGTTGGGGAGTGAAGCCGGGCCATGGTTGCGGCGCAGGACTCGAGTGGAGCAGCGTCACGTGTGGCAGTCGTCGGTGCCGGCATTGTCGGCGTCTGCGCTGCGCTCTACCTGCAGCGCGACGGACACCAGGTCACGCTGATCGACCGGCAGGAACCGGGCCAGGGCACCTCCTATGGCAATGCCGCCATCATTTCCGGCACCGGCGTCATGCCGGTGGCGACACCCGGCATCCTGGCGGATGTGCCCGGCATGTTACTGGACCCGTTGGGCCCCTTGGCCATCCGTTGGCAGTACCTGCCGCGCCTGGCGCCCTGGCTGCTTCGCTTCGTGGCCGCCAGCAAGTCGTCGCGTGTCGAGGAGATCTCGCGAGCCTTGGCGGCGCTGTTGGCCGAGGCGCGGCCGGCCTTCAAGACTCTGCTGGACGCCGCCGGCGCGCCGGAGATGATCGTCGAGCGCGGCCTCCTTGCCGCGTCTGCCACCGAGGCAGGCCTCAAGAGCGTCGAGAAGAAACGAAAGCTCCTGGAGCGCCGCGGCATTGCGGTGGAGCGCCTGACGATCGAGGAGGCGCGGCAGATGGAGCCGGGCCTGTCGCGCGACTTGGTTGGCGTGCACTACTATCCCGACAACGCCCATACCATTCAGAACTATCGCCTGGTCACGCTGCTGGCCGAGGACTTCGTCAAGAACGGCGGGCACCTGCAGCGCGGCAACGTCGTCGGCTACGATGTCGGCGCGGCAGGGCCCAAGTCGGTGAAGCTGGAGGAGGGCACGTCGGTCGACTGCGATGCCGTGGTGCTGGCCGCCGGCGCCTGGTCGAAGGAAGCGGGGCGAGCGCTTGGCGCCGCCCAGCCGCTCGATACGGAGATCGGCTATCACCTGACCCTGCCGGACCCGGCTCTCGAGTTGCGCCGGCCGGTCTCCTCGGCCGAAGGCGGCTTCATCTGCACACCGCTCGAGGACGGCTTGCGCATCGCTGGCACGGTCGAGTTGGGCAAGCTCGGCATGGCGCCGAACTGGGAGCGCTTGAAGATCCTGCGCGAGAATGCGGCGCGGATCCTGCCCGAGCTCAACTTCGAAGGCGCCTCCCGCTGGCAGGGCTTCCGCCCCTCCATGCCGGATTCCTTGCCGGTCATCGGGCCGAGCCCAAGCCTGCCGAACACCTACTTCGCCTTCGGTCATGGTCACTTGGGCTTGACCTTCGGCGCCATCACCGGGCGGCTGATCGCCGATCTCGCCGCTGGCCGGCCCCCGACGGTCGACGTCACACCATTCCGGGCAGACCGCTTCTGAGGTCTTTCGTCGACTCTTCCGCCGTGCCTAAGCTGCGCCCGCTAGAACAGTGAGAAGACGCCATGAGTTCCAATTCCGAAGCGGGTGAAATTCGCTCGGTGCCCTTCGTCGAGGCGCTGTCGGAGCGTTACCTCTCTTACGCGCTCTCGACCATCGTCTCCCGGGCGCTGCCGGATGTGCGCGACGGCCTGAAGCCGGTGCACCGCCGCGTCCTCTATGCCATGCAGCAGCTCAAGCTGGACCCCAACGCGGGATTCAAGAAGTCGGCCCGCGTGGTCGGCGACGTGATCGGCAAGTATCACCCCCACGGCGAGCAGGCGATCTACGACTCTCTCGTCCGTCTGGCGCAGGACTTTGCCCAGCGCTATCCGCTTGTCGAAGGGCAGGGGAACTTCGGCAACATCGATGGCGATAACGCCGCGGCCATGCGCTACACCGAGGCACGCCTCACCGCGGTGGCGCAACTGCTGCTCCAGGGCATCGACCAGGACACGGTCGACTTCCGCGAGACCTACGACGGCGAGGACGAGGAGCCGGTGGTGCTGCCGGCGGCCTTTCCCAACCTCCTGGCCAACGGGGCGCAAGGCATCGCCGTCGGCATGGCCACCTCTGTTCCGCCCCACAATGCCGCCGAGCTCTGCGATGCTCTGCTGCATCTGATCAAGCACCCCAAGGCCCAGGTCGAGACGCTGGTCGAGCTGGTCCAGGGACCCGACTTTCCGACCGGCGGCGTGCTGGTCGAACCGAAGGAGAGCATCGTCGAGGCCTACCGCACGGGCCGCGGCAGCTTCCGCCTGCGCGCTCGCTGGGAGATGGAGAAGATCAAGGGCGGCGGCTACCGCATCGTCGTCACCGAGATTCCCTATCAGGTGCAAAAGGCGCGCCTCATCGAGCGCATCGCCGAGCTGCTGGAGGCGCGCAAGCTGGCGCTGCTCGGCGACATCCAGGACGAGTCGGCGGCGGACGTTCGTCTGGTGCTGGAGCCCAAGAGCCGCAACGTCGACGCTGAAATGCTGATGGAGTCGCTCTTCCGCCAGAGCGAGCTGGAAGTGCGGGTGCCGCTCAACCTCAACGTCCTCGATGCCCAGCAGACGCCGCGCGTGATGAGCTTGAGGGAGGCATTGCAGGCCTTCCTCGACCACCGCCACGTGGTCTTGGTCCGGCGCACCAACCACCGCCTGGAGAAGATCGCCAAGCGGCTGGAGGTGCTGGAAGGCTACCTCATCGCCTACCTCAACCTCGACGAGGTCATCCGCATCATCCGCGAGGAGGACGAGCCCAAGGCCGAATTGATGCGGACCTTCGATCTCACCGACGGGCAGGCCGAGGCCATCCTCAACATGCGCCTGCGCTCTCTGCGTAAGCTGGAGGAAGAAGGCATCCGGCGCGAGCACGCGGAGCTGTCGGAGGAGCAGGCCGAGCTGAACGCGCTGCTGGCCGATGAGGGCAAGCGCTGGAAGAGCATCGCCGCCGAGATCAAGGAGGTGCGCCAGCGCTTCGCGCCTGAGACCGAGCTGGGCCGCCGCATGACCGAGATCGGCACGCCGCCCAGCGCCGTCATCATCCCGCTGGATGCGGTGGTGGAGCGGGAGCCCATTACCGTGCTGCTCTCGGCCAAGGGCTGGATCCGGGCCATGAAGGGGCACCACGACGATGTCTCCGACGCCAAGTACAAGGAGGGCGACCGCGGCGCCTTCGCCGTCAAGGCGCAGACCACCGACAAGCTCATCCTCTTCGCCACCAATGGCCGCTTTTACACGGTGGGCGCCGACAAGCTGCCGGGCGGGCGCGGCTTCGGCGAGCCGCTAAGGCTGATGATCGATCTGCCGAACGATCAGGAGATCCTGCAGCTCACGGTGTACGATGCCGAGCGGCGTCTGCTGGTCGCCTCAAGCGACGGCCGGGGCTTCCTGGTCAAGGAAAGCGAGGTCGTCGCCCAGACCAAGAACGGCAAGCAGATTCTCAACCTCGGCAGCGGGGCGGAGGCGCAGGCCTGCCGGCCTGTCGCGGGCGACCATGTCGCAGTGGTCGGCCAGAACCGCAAGCTGCTGATCTTTCCGCTTGAGGAGCTGCCGGAGATGACCCGTGGCCGCGGCGTGCTGCTGCAGAAATACCGCGACGGCGGCCTCGCCGACATTAAGACCTTCGCGCTGGCGGAGGGCCTGTCCTGGCGTATGGGCGGCAGCGGCAGCCGCGTGCGCACCGAAACCGACCTGACGGCCTGGCTTGGCAAGCGAGCCCAAGCGGGCCGCCTGCCGCCGAACGGCTTCCCCAAGTCCAACAGCTTCGGGGAGGTCTAAGGCGTGAGCGCGCAGCAGGAGACCTTTCACACGGCGGCCTACGGTGGCCCGGGCTGGTCGCAGCGGACGCAAAGTCTGGCGCAGGAGATTGGCGGCGTCTGGGGCGACTTCTCGGTCGACAGCGAGTGGCGCAAGCTGGAAGCCGTCCTATTGCATCGTCCTGGCGAGGAGCTTAGCGCGTCGCTGGAAGACCATGACGCGGTGCAGATGCTGGCGCCGGTCGATCTCGGCAAAGCTCAGTCCCAGCACGACGCCATGGCGGAGGCCTATCGCGCCAACGGCGTAGTGGTGCATTACGTCGACCCGGCAGAGCGCCCCAGCCCCAATCAGATGTTCTGCGCCGATCTTTTCTTCATGACCCACGAAGGGGCCATCCTGGCGCGGCCGGCCTCCACCGTGCGGGCCGGTGAGGAGCGGCAGGTCCAACGCCGTCTGGCCGATCTCGGCGTGCCTATCCTGCGTGGCTTGTCGGGGCGGGCGACCTTCGAGGGCGCGGATGCCATGTGGCTCGACGAGACGACGATCATCGTCGGCCGCGGCTTGCGCACCAACGGTTCGGCCATCGAGCAGATCTGGCAGTACGCCCTGGATGCGTCCTTGGAGCTGATCGCCGTCGACATGCCCTACGGCACCATGCACCTCATGGGCATGCTGCGCATCTTCGACGGCAATCTCGCCATGGCCTGGCCGCGGCTGACGCCCCATGCGGCCGTCGAGGCCCTGCGCGATCGGGGCTACGAGGTCGGCTTTCTGCCGGACCTCGACTACACCAGCCTGGGCCGCGCCTTCAACGTGGTGACCCTAGGCCCGCGCCGCATTCTGATGGTGGCGGGCTACCCTGAGGTCGAGCGTGCTTACGAGGCCCACGGCGTGGAATGTGTCACCATCGAAGCCGATGAGCTGGTCAAGGCCGCGGGAGCAGTGGGCTGCCTGACCGGCATCCTCTCCCGTGAACGGAGCTGAGGCAGCGCTTGGTTTTTGCCGCGTTCTAAGGTACTTGGACGCGTAACGAAAACGAGCAGGGCGTCGTCAAGGCGCCTGAGCAGGGAGTACTGGGTGGCTTTTCTCGTCCGCTTCGTCGGCGGCGTTGACGCGCTCAATGAGTCCATCGGCCGTGGGGTCGCTTGGTTGACCCTGGCCATGGTGATGATCGCCTTTGTCGTGGTGATCATGCGCTATGTCTTCTCCTTCGGCTTCGTCTGGCTCCAGGAATCCTATGTCTGGTTGCATGGCGTCGTCTTCATGGTCGGCGCCGGCTACACCTTGCTGCACGATGGCCACGTGCGGGTCGATATCTTCTATCGTCCCGCCGATCCGCGACATAAGGCGTGGGTCAATCTGCTCGGCGTCCTGCTGCTCATGCTCCCGATGATCCTCCTGGTCTTCTTCGTCAGCTACGACTACGTGCTGAAGTCCTGGGAAATCCTGGAGGAGTCGCGAGAAGCCGGCGGCCTGCCCGGGCTCTTCCTGCTCAAGTCGGTTCTTTGGGTCTTCTGCATTTTGGTTGGATTGCAGGGTCTGTCGCTCGCGGCGCGCAGCCTCCTGGTCCTCACCGGCCATCCGGAGTTTGCCGAGCGCCAAGAGCCGGAAGGCGGGATGTAGCGGCATGGATCCCGTCCTTCTCGGAGAAATCGTCAGCCTGCTGATGTTCGTCACCGTCTGTGGCGTGCTGCTGCTGGGCTTTCCCGTGGCCTTCACCCTGGCTGGCGTAGCCATCGTCTTCGCCTTGATCGGCAACCTCCTGGGCATCTTCGACCTGCGGCTCTTCACGGCGCTGTCCTCCCGCTATCTCGGGGTGATGCAGAACGAGCTGCTGGTGGCCGTACCGTTGTTCGTCTTCATGGGCGTGATGCTGGAACGCTCGAAGATTGCCGAGCAACTGCTTGAAACCATGGGCCAATTGTTCGGTAGCGTTCGCGGAGGATTGGCCATTTCGGTGGTCATCGTCGGCATGCTGCTGGCCGCCTCGACCGGCATCGTCGGCGCCACGGTGGTCACCATGGGCCTGCTGTCGCTGCCGACCATGATGAAGGTCGGCTACAACCCCAAGATCGCGACCGGCACCATCTGCGCCGCCGGCACCTTGGGGCAGATCATTCCGCCCTCCATCGTGCTGATCCTGCTCGGCGACATCCTGCAAGGCGCCAACACCGAGGCGCAGCTCGAGCTTGGCAACTTCGCGCCCGAACCGGTCTCGGTGGTTGACCTTTTCGCCGGCGCCTTCCTGCCGGGCATGATGCTGGTCGGCCTCTATATCGGCTGGATTTTGATCAGCGCGCTGCGCAATCCGGAAGACTGCCCTCCGGTTCCGCGGAGCGAGAGCGACGGCAGGCTGCGCGAGCGGGTGATGGCGGTGCTGCTGCCGCCGGCCGCCTTGATCATCCTCGTCCTCGGCTCGATCCTGATCGGCGCCGCCACGCCGACTGAGGCGGCCGCCATGGGCTCCGTGGGTGCCTTGCTACTGGCAGGCCGGAACCTCATGCCCGACCGCTCGCGCGTGGTCTACGCAGCAGGTCTCGCTCTGCTGGCGCTGGTGCCGCTGGTGTCTCTCTTCGATCTGCGCATGCAGCGTGAGGTGGTGCCCGTCATCGACCAGGCGGCTGCCGGCGTGGCTGTGATCTGCGTGATCGCCCTGCTCACAGGGGTCGCCATCTGCCTGCGCCGGGTCTATGCCAGCGGCATTCTCATCGATGTCATGCGCAGCACGGTGAAGGTCTCCTGCATGGTCTTTCTCATCCTGCTGGGGGCCTCGGTCTTTTCCTTGGTCTTCCGTGGCCTGGGCGGCGAGGAGATCGTCGAGGACGTGCTGAGCGCGCTGCCCGGCGGCGTGATGGGGGCCATGATCGTCGTCATGGCTCTGATGTTCGTGATGGGCTTCTTCCTCGATTTCATTGAGATCACCTTCGTCATGGTGCCCATCGTCGGCCCCATCCTGCTCAAGATGGGCCTGGATCCCGTCTGGCTCGGCGTCATGATCGCGGTCAATCTGCAGACCAGCTTCCTGACACCGCCCTTCGGCTTCGCTCTTTTCTATCTGCGCGGGGTCGCGCCGCCCTCGGTGACGACCATGCAGATCTACCGCGGCATCATTCCCTTCGTCGGTATCCAGATCGTCGGGCTTTGCCTGATCGCGCTCTTCCCGGCGCTGGCCACCTGGCTGCCCAGCGTCCTGTTCTAGAGCGAACCCGTCTGGTCTAGCGCGCCGTTCAATCGGCCTATGGTCCTTAAGATCGAAGACTCGCGAGACAGTTGCGTTTTCCGCTAGCGCGGAACTGTCATGCTGCTAGGCTATGAACTGATTTGCGATTAAGCCTCGGGAGTTGGGGCGCGTAATCACATTCAAGTGTAAAGACGGGCGGAGGCACTCACATGGGCTATTATCTGATTCGTTGCGACTATACGGCTTCGGCATGGCGTGATTTGCTGAGCGAGAAACAGGTTAGCGCCGAGTCTCGCTTGGCACCGGTCCGTGAGCTGGCTCGGAGGCATGGCGGTGACTTTGTCGATCTGGTGGACAATGACAGGAAGGGCGGAACCGTTCTCGGCAAGTTCATCAGTTTCGGAGCGCACGATCTGGTCGGTATCATGAAGATGCCGTCGCCGACCGCGGCACGTTCGTTCGCCATGGTTATCTCCTCGCATGAAGGTGTGCGGGGTTTCGAGATCACCCCGTTGCTGACCTTCGACGAAGGCGTCGAGGCCATGCAGCAGGGATACGAGTGCAAAGGCGACTACAAGGTACCTGGCGACTAGACCGCTTCGTCACAGTTTGCTTGGCCGTCCGTGACAAGCCGCAGAGGTCGAGCAGGCTTTGGTCAGTCTTAGAGCTTGATCGTCTCGAGCACCGCCATCCGGGATTTGTTCGATGGAATGTCCCAGCTGCAAGGCGAGCGTCAGAGACGACGCAAACTACTGCCACAGTTGCGGAGCCAGCTTGGCCGGCTTGCGGCCGGCCGAGACAAGGGTGGTCACGCTTGAGGACGTGCTGTCGACCAGCGACGCCCGGCGTCCCGGCCATTCCTCCAAAGCGAAGAGGGTTTTCCAGGAGCGAAAAGAGGTCACCGTCCTGATTGCGGATATCGCAAACTCGACGGAGATCATCTCAGAGCACGACCCGGAATTTGCGCTTGAGTTTCTCGATGGCGCGACTTTGCGGATGGCAGAATCGGTTGAGACGTACGGCGGAACCGTGAGCAGGCTGATGGGCGACGGCATCGTTGCGCTCTTCGGTGCTCCGGTTGCCGTCGAGAATCACGCAACGCACGCTTGCCTCGCGGCCCTCGATATGAAGGAGGCGCTCGCAAAGATGCGAGACGACAAGGCTGCCTCCGGTATCGGCGACATGAGAGTGAGGACGGGCATCAGCACGGGCGAAGTCGTGATCCGCGCCATGGAGTCGGATGCCGGCTTCGATTTCACGGCCATGGGCGCAACCATGCATTTGAGCGCCCGCCTGGAGCATATGGCGGACCCCGATACGGTTCTGTGCTCCAGCCAAACCAAAGCGCTGACCGGGCCACGCTTCAACTGGCAGCCGCTGGGCGCGACGCAGCTTCGCGGGTTTCTCGAGCCGATTGAGGTCTTTCAGCTACTCAGCGCCGAGTCCAACGCAGCGAGCTTTGACAGCCTGCCGGCCTCGAATTTGAGCCGTTTCGTCGGTCGCGAGACGCAGCTTCAAAGAATCCTGAGCTGTTTTCAGCCGTCACAGGGGGAGACGCCGAAAGGCGTTGTCATCGTTGGCGAGGCGGGTGTCGGGAAATCGCGTCTCTGCTGGGAGGCTATAAACAGGGGCGCCACCGGTAGCTGGCGTCTCATGAGGATCGAGGCGAATTCCTACGGCCAAAGCATTCCCTATCTGCCGTTTGCAACCATGCTGCGCAGCCATTTCCAACTCGGCTTGGGCGACAGCGAAAGCGAGATCTGTGCGAAGATTCGAGGGCAGCTAAAGGACCTGGAGCCCGACCTTGAGGGTCGCACGGCGGCGGTTCTGTCTGTCTTGGGGATCCGGATCGATGACCCCGAATGGTTCAAGATGGACTCGTCGCAGCGCCAACAGTTCGCCCACGACACGATCTGTCGCTTGCTGAGGGCTGAGAGCCGGCGCAACGGCTTGGTTGTCTTGGTTGAGGATGCGCAGTGGATCGACAGCGATTCCGCCACTCTGCTCCGGCACATTCTGTCCAACGTCGCCGGCAGCGATCTGGTTTTTCTCATCACGTCGCGCTTCAGGCAGGACGACCTGACGAGCGGGTTTGAAGGCATTGACGAGATCACGCTGGCGCCGCTGGCCCAGTCGAGCGCCGAACAGTTGATCGACTCTTGCCTGGGCAGCGACGCTTCGCTCGCAAAGCTGAAGTACGAGCTGATGGAGCGAACGGCCGGGAATCCCTTCTTCATCGAAGAGAGCATCCGGACGCTAGAAGCCTCCGGCGTCCTGCGCGGCGGCTACGGCGGCTTCCGCTTATCCGGGGCCTATCGGGAGATCGAGATTCCATCTTCCGTGAAGTCGGTGATCTCGTCGCGGGTCGACAGGCTCAGCCTTTCCGACAAGGAGGTCCTTCAGGCGGCCGCGGTCATCGGTGACGTCTTTTCGGTCCGAGTGCTGGAAGAGGTCGTCTCCGAGCCAATCAAGCTAGAGCTCTCGGGTCGCCTCGCGCGTCTCTCCGATGCCCGATTGATTCGAAGTGAGAGCCTCGACGGCGAGCCTGCCTATCGGTTCACTCATGGGCTTATTCACGAGGTGGTGCGAGGCGAGTTGCTGAGCCATCAGGTTGCTGGCTTGCATCGCAAGGTGCTCACGGCTGTCGAAACGGTTTTCTCAGACCGCCTGCACGAGTTGACGGAAACGCTGGCCCATCATGCCAGGGCGGGGGAGGCGTGGGACAAGGCTCTGCTCTACACCCGTACCGCCGGTCGCCGCGCGGCGGAGAGATCGGCTTACAAGAGCGCCGTCGCTTTCTTCGAAGAGGCGCTCCGCTATTGCGAGCTGGTGCCGCAAA
>JANQIA010000157.1 GCA_028282405.1 Rhodovibrionaceae bacterium | reverse complement strand
GGTGCGCAAAACGGCTTCTGGGTGCTGGGCACCGACGGGCAGGGCCGCGTCGCTCATCTCCAGGCCGTCCGCCTGATCGACACGGGGCGCAGGACCCTGCGGCAGCACATCGATGCGCATCTGCTGGACTTCGCGCCGCCTCAGTGCGCTGTGGACCCGGCGCGCAGTGCGAGCGAAGCGCCGGCGGCGACCGCCTTTGGTGGACGCCTTTGCTATCATGGGGAGCTTTGGCTTCGCGACGGAGCGGAGGGCTTTCGCGGACGCGGACTCTCTGCCGTGCTGACCCGGCTCGGCATTGACCTGGCGCATCTCAGATGGGCGCCTTCGGTGACCTTTGCGCTGGTGTCGGCCTGGAGTATCCAGAAGGCGCTGACCGATGACTACGGTTACATCAACGCCGAACCGAGGGGTGCCGTCTGGTCGATCGACGGAAAGGTGGAGCAGCAGGAGGAGTGGCTGGTTTGGGTCACTCAGGAAGAGCTCGGCATCTTGTTGGAAGCCGATGAGCGTTTCGACCTGCCATGGCGCGAGGCCGCATAGCGTCCAGGTCGCAGTGTCCTCTAGGGCCAACGGCTGGTGACGCGAATGGCAGCGCTGGATGGTTTTGGAGTTCCCGGCCGGGGAGCCTCGCTCCTCAGGGAACTTCGAAACCGTCCCTAGGCGGCGATCAGGCGCTCTTGCGTGTAGTCGGTCAGGAGCAACAGCAGATTGCGGCCGCTGCGGTCGCGGCAGGCGGTCAGCATGCGCTGATAGCTGACCCACATGCCGTCGTCGTCGTTCTGCTGCACTGGCATCAGCACCTGATCGACCCGCTCTGCGCGATTGGCGATGACATCGAGGTAGTCCCGAGATGCATCTTGACCGACACGGTTGTGCGACGGGTCGACGGCGCAGTGTTGGCCCACGAGCTCCCCCAGCACGGAGGTGCCGAAGACCTGTGCGAAGAGCGACGTGCGCCCGATGTAGCGATAGCTGAGCCAGGCGCCGTCGCCTTCCTCCTGGAACAGCAGGACGCGCCCCGAGAGACCCTCTTCGGCAAAGCGATTCCAAAGACCCGCGTCGATCCGAGCCTCGTTCGCTGCCAAGATCGTTCTGGCGCGGCGAATCAGCGGGGTCGCCTCGGTGGTCTCGGTCGTTTCACCGAGACTGCGAATGCGGATGCCGGGGAAGAGGATGACCTTGCGGTAGCTCTGCAGGGCCTCGAGGCGAAGGCAAGCCTCGCGAACGCTGCAGAAGATCTCGTAGGCCCAGCCGCCGAAGTAGTAGCGCAGCTTGGCCCGTTCGACACCCTGCAGATCCCACAGGCAGGACGCAGCGGACGACAGGCTCTCGTCGTTGACCTCGGTGATGTCCCACTGGACGGTCACGGTGCGCGGACGCTTGCAGACCCGCACCATGCCGAGGCGTCGGAAGGCGAAGTCTAGACCGAAACGGTCGCGAACCACTGGGTCATGAGAGAAGGGGCAGAGCTGGCCAAGCTCGACGTGATTCCATGAGCCACAGTCGTCGACCCAGTAGTCTCCGTCTTCAAGCTTCATGGGAACAATACCTGCGCGCTTGGCCGTCTCTGTTAATCGAGATTTGCCAAGGAACTATGCAGCGCGCGAACAAGCCTTCACAAGCTGAAAGATCTGCTGCTTGATCTGCCCCTCGGGCAACTCGTTGAGCTGGCGGGCGACGCGCAGGGTGTCTTTCGGCAACACCGTGGCATTGCGGATGTCATCCGGCGTGCCGGCGTCTTCCAAGCCCTCGTAGAAGTAGCTGATCGGAACGTCCAGAGCCTTGCTGATGTGCCAGAGACGGCCGCTGCCGATCCGGTTGGTCCCGTTTTCGTACTTCTGCACTTGCTGAAAGCTGATGTTCAGCTTCTCGGCCAAGGCCGTTTGGCTCATTCCATTGGCCTGGCGCAACTGGCGCAGGCGCTGCCCGACGTAGGCGTCCACATGGTCGGCCGAGCGGGCAAGAATGGCATTTCGTTTTGTTTGCTTGCGAGGCATAAAAGTTTTCCCTCCAGTCACTCACGCAACAACTATTAGACCTAGTACAGCACGTTGCCTTCTACCACCTCGCGCTGCCTATCGGCAGAAATGACCCTACCGAAATCACAAGGCAGCGCAACCAAACGTTTGGCAATTGAAAGATGATGGCAACGTGCATCACGCACCAACTGCGTGTTGACTGTTCATTTGGCACAACCTGTTTGTACAAGCAAGTATGCCTATAGTATAGCAGTATAGCACAGTTATTTTATGTATTATATCTCTTCTAGAGGGTGACCGAGCGTGGATAGGCCGGTTTGACCTTTGTGAGTTTGACAGGGGTGGCCACCCTTGGTTACCCGGCTGCCATGGACTTTTCTCTCACCGAAGAACAGCAGGCATTCCAGGCGGCCGCGCAGGCCTTCGCCCGTGAGGAGATGCTGCCGTTCGCCGCCGCGTGGGATGCCGACTGCGTTTTCCCGGTCGAGGCGCTGCGGAAGGCGGCTTCGCTTGGATTCGCAGGGATTTACGTTGCCGACGATGTCGGCGGCTCCGAATTGGGCAGGCTCGATGCGGCGGTCATTTTTGAGGAGCTGGCGGCTGCCTGTCCTTCAACGGCCGCCTACATCTCCATTCACAACATGGCGGCCTGGATGATCGATCGCTTCGGCAACGAAGCGCAGCGGCAGGCCTTCCTGCCGCCGCTGATGACCATGGAGCACTTCGCCTCCTACTGCCTGACCGAGCCCGGACACGGCTCCGATGCGGCCAACCTGAAGACCCGGGCCGAGCGCGACGGCGATCACTATGTTTTGAATGGCAGCAAGGCCTTCATCTCCGGCGGCGGGGAGAGCGACGTCTACGTCGTGATGTGCCGCACGGGCGACTCGGGGCCCAAGGGCATCTCCACCTTGGTCGTCCCGAAGGCGACCGTCGGGCTCTCCTTCGGCAAGAAAGAGGTGAAGCTGGGTTGGAACAGCCAGCCGACGGCTGCCGTGATCTTCGAGAATGCGCGGGTGCCGGTGGCCAATCGCCTCGGTGAGGAAGGCGACGGCTTCAAGATCGCCATGATGGGCTTGGACGGCGGACGGCTGAACATCGGTGCCTGCTCGATCGGCGGCGCGCGTGCCTGTCTGGAGCTGGCCCTCGATCACGTGAAGGCGCGCAAGCAGTTCGGCCGCGCCCTGGCCGAGTTCCAGGCCCTGCAGTTCAAGCTGGCGGACATGGCGACCGATCTCGAAGCCTCACGGCTGATGATCCACAAGGCCGCCAGCCTGTTGGATGCGCGCGATCCAGCGGCTACGCAGCACTGCGCCATGGCCAAGCGTCTCGCGACCGACTGCGGCTTTGCCATCGTCAATGAAGCGCTGCAGCTCCACGGCGGCTACGGCTATATCCGCGATTATCCCATCGAGCGCTATCTGCGCGACCTGCGGGTTCATCAGATCCTCGAAGGCACCAACGAGATCATGCGGGTGATTGTCGCGCGTCGGCTGCTGGCCGACTGACGGCGATAGCGTCCTCTTCCTGCGAAGACGGGCTTGCACTCCGCCTTCGCCTTCGCTCTTTTTGCGCCGCAACACGTCTTGGTGGAGGGGCAATATCCGCATGGAATCCGAGATTTACTTCGGTCGGGAAGGCCGACTGGCGACCATCACGCTGAACCGGCCGAAGGCGCTCAATTCCCTGACTTTGCATATGATCCGGGAGATGCAGGTCCAGCTCGAGACCTGGACGGACGACCCCGACGTCGGCGCGGTTCTGCTGCGTGGGGCAGGGGACAAGGCCTTCTGTGCCGGCGGTGATGTGGTCGCCGTCTCCCGTTCTGCCAAGGAAGGCGGCGAGCTGACCCGCGTCTTCTTCCGCGAGGAGTACATCCTCAACCGCACCATGGAGTTTTACGCCAAGCCACTGATCGCCCTGATTGACGGCATCACAATGGGCGGCGGGGTCGGCATTTCGGTGCATGGCAGCCACCGCATCGTCGGCGAGCGCACGCTCTTTGCCATGCCGGAGACCGGCATCGGTCTCTTTCCGGACGTCGGCGGCTCTTACTTCCTGCCGCGGCTGCCGGGGCGGCTCGGCCAATACCTCGCCTTGACCGGCGCCCGCCTCAAGGCGGCCGACTGCATCTATTGCGGGGTCGGCACCGACTACATCGTCGGCGAGCGGATGGAGGCGACGCTGACGGCCTTGGCCGAGGCGGAGCTGGGGGCCGAAGCCAATGCGGAGATCGACGATATCATCGACGGCTTTGCGTCGGGCATCGGGGAGGCGCCGCTTGCCGAAGAGCGGGAGAGGATCGATCGCTGCTTTGCCAGCGACGAGGTCTCGGAGATCTTCGCCGCTCTCGCCGCCGACGGCAGCGATTGGGCAGAGAAAACCCTGTCGAAGCTCCAGGCCATGTCGCCGCTGTCTCTGCTGGTGACCGCCGAGGAGATGCGGCGCGGCGCGGAGATGAGCTTCGACGACTGCATGACCATGGAGTACCGCCTGAGCCAGGCCTTCATGGCCGGGCACGACTTCCATGAGGGCATCCGCGCTCTGCTGATCGACAAGGACAAGGCGCCGAAGTGGCAGCACGCTTCGATCGACGAGGTGACCAAGGCCGAAGTTGACTCCTACTTCCAACCCTTGGGCGATCAGGACCTCATCTTCGGTTGAACCAACGCTTGCCGCGCTTTTCAGCCGGGCCGCTGTCGGCTATCTCCCGATAAACCGAGAGAGTCTGGGAGGAGGGCGCAATGGCGGACATCGCATTCATCGGTCTCGGCAACATGGGTGGGCCCATGGCGGCCAACCTGGCCAAGGCCGGCCATCGGGTGGTCGGTTTCGATCCGGTGCCGCAGGCGGTCGAGGCCGCGCGGGGCAAGGGGATCGAGATCGCCGAGAGCGCCGGCGAGGCGGTGAGCCAGGCCGAGATCGTCTTCTCCATGCTGCCGGCCGGCCAGCACGTGCGGGACGTCTACGCCGGTGCGGGCGAGGTGATCGCCAAGGCCAGGCCGGGCACCCTCTTCATCGATTCCTCGACCATCGACGTCGCCAGCGCCCGGGCCGTGGAAGAGGCGGCCAGCGCGGCCGGCCACCTGATGGTCGATGCGCCGGTCTCCGGCGGCGTAGCCGGCGCGGAAGCGGGCACGCTGACCATGATGGTCGGCGGCAGCGACGCGGCCTTCGACAGGGCCAAGCCCTTCCTGGAGATCGTCGGCGGCAAGGTGGTGCACGCGGGCGGGCCCGGAAACGGCCAGGTTGCCAAGGTCTGCAACAACATGATCCTCGGCATCTCCATGATCGCCGTCTCGGAGGCCTTCACCCTGGCCGAAAAGCTCGGCCTCTCGCCGGAGAAGCTCTTCGAGATCTCCTCCACCGCCTCGGGCTCCTGCTGGGCCATGCTGAACCACAACCCGGTGCCGGATATCGTGCCGACCTCGGCGGCCAACCGCGGCTACGTTCCCGGCTTCGCCGCGGGGATGATGCACAAGGACCTGAAGCTCAGCCAGGAGGCCGCCGCGCAAGCCGGCGTGGCGACGCCGATGGGGGCCGAAGCCACGGCGCTCTACACCATGTTCGTCAACGCCGGCCGGGCCGACCAGGACTACACGGCCATCATCAAGTTCATCGATCCCACGCGGGAGTAGCCACCTCTGGCCCAAGAAAAAAGCCGTCCCCGAGGGAAGGGGACGGCTGAGTGGTCGGGTCTGAAGGGACTGGCGCCTACGCGCCGCGCAGCTCGTGCTTGGATAGGGGCAGGCTGCGGATACGCTCGCCGGTCAGCCGGTAGAGCGCATTGGCGACGGCCGGGCCGATCGGCGGTGTGCCGGGCTCGCCGACACCCGTCGGGGCGGCTTCCGACGGCACGATATGCACCTCCACCCGCGGCATCTCCTCGATGCGCAGGGGCACATAGTCGTGGAAGTTCGACTGCTCGACGCGCCCGCCGTCCAAGGTGATCTCGTCGTGCAGAATGGCGCCGAGGCCGTAGCCGATGCCGCCTTCCATCTGCGCCTTGATCTGATCGGGGTTGATCGGCCGGCCGCAATCGACGGCGCAGACCACCCGCTCGATCTTCGGCGTGCCGCCGTCGAGCGAAACCTCGACGACCTGCGCGACGAAGGACGCGAAGGACTCGTGGACGGCAATGCCACGGGCTTTGCCGGCGGGAAGCGGCTCGCCCCAGCCGGCCTTCTCGACAGCCAACTCCATCACGCCGAGATGGCGCGGGTGATCGCGCAGCAGCTCGCGGCGGAACTCCACCGGGTCGCGGCCGGCCGCTTCGGCCAGCTCGTCGATGAAGATCTCGACCGAGTGGGCGGTGTGCGTGCTGCCGACCGCCCGCCACCAGAGCACCGGCACGCCGACGTCGGTGGTGTGCAGGTCGATCAGGGTGTTGGGAATGGCATAGGGCAGGTTGTTGGCGCCTTCGACCGAGGTCTGGTCGATGCCGTTCTGGACCAGCATGCCTTCGAAGGGTGTCCCCTTGAGGATCGACTGGCCGACGATGCGGTGCTGCCAGGCGACCAGCTTGCCGTCCTCGTCGAGGCCGGCCCGCAGGCGGTGAAAGTACATGGGGCGGTAGCGTCCGCCTTGCACGTCGTCCTCGCGGGTCCAGAGCAGGCGCACCGGGGCGTGTCCGTCGATCGCCTTGGCGATCGAAACCGCTTCCGAAACCATGTCGGAGTCCGGCGTGGCGCGTCGGCCGAAGCTGCCACCGGCGTAGAGCGTGTGCACCTTCACCGTCTCCGGCGGAATGCCGAGGATTTGAGCTGCCACCATCTGGTCGCCGGTGGGCAACTGCGAGCCGGTCCAGATCTCGCAGCCATCTTGGGTGATCTCGGCGACGGCGTTCATCGGCTCCATGGGCGCATGGGCCAGGAAAGGGAACTCGAAGTCCGCCTCGATCACCGAAGCCGCGGAGGCAAGAGCGGCGTCGCTGTCGCCGTCCTGGCGGGCGACCAGGCCCGGCTTGTCGGCCATCGCTTTGTAGGCCGCCAGGATCTCTGACGTGCTGCGGGTTTCGGCGCCGCTCTCGTCCCACTCGATGGTGAGTGCTTCGCGGCCCTTGCTCGCCGACCAGAAGTCGCGCGCCACGACGGCCACGCCTTGCGGCACCGCCACGACCTCTTCGACGCCCTTTATCTGGAGGGCTTCGGCGGCGTCGAAGGACTTGAGGGTGGCGCCGAAGACCGGCGGCCGCGCGATCAGCGCCGTCAGCATGCCGGGGCGCTGCACGTCGATGGTGTAGATCGCCTGGCCGGTGGTCTTGGCCTTGGAGTCCACACGGGGGGCGTGCTTGCCGATCAGGCTGTGATCTTTGGGGTCCTTGAGGGTCACGTCTGAGGGCGGCGTCTGCTGTGCCGCCAACTCCGCCAGCTCGCCGAAGCTCGCGCTTTGGCCTGACGCAGCATGGCTCAGCCGGCCTTTCGCGACGGCGATCTCGCCGGCGGGCACGTTCCACTGCTGGGCCGCGGCGGCGAGCAGCATGGCCTTGGCCATGGCGCCAGCATGACGAAGCTGGTCATAAGAATTGGCGATGGCCGAGCTGCCGCCGGTGCCCTGGAAGGGGCCCCAGTGCAGATTGTTGTAGCGCTCGGCGTCTGCCGGTGCGTGCTCGGTGCGGACCTGTGCCCAGTCGGCCTCCAGTTCCTCGGCGACGATGGTCGCAAGACCGGTGTGAGAGCCCTGGCCGAACTCGATGTGCTTGCAGATCACCGTCACCGTGTTGTCCGGCGCGATGCGGATGAAGGCATTGGGGTCTGCCTTAAGCGCGGCGGCGGCGGGGGAGGCGCCTTGCGCAAGCTTGGGCAGCATCTGGAAGCCGATGATCAAGCCGGCGCCGGCGCCGGCGGACGCGAAGAGGAAGCGCCTGCGATCGAGCGGGGCGGTGGAGAGACGTCGTGCCAGCATCGTTTAGCCCTCCATCCTTTTGGCAGCCTCGTGAATGGCCGCGCGGATCCGAACGTAGGTGGCGCAGCGGCAGACGTTGCCGCTCATGGCCGCATCGATGTCTTCGTCGCTGGGCTGCGGCGTCTCTTCGAGCAGCGCCACGGCCGACATGATCTGGCCGGATTGGCAGTAGCCGCACTGGACCACGTCGAGGTCCTGCCAAGCGCTCTGGACAGCCTTGGCGGCCGGGCTCTCGAGCCCTTCGATGGTGGTGATCTCGGCACCCTCCGCGTCGCCGACGGCGATGGAGCAGGCGCGGACGGGAAAGCCGTCCATATGAACCGTGCAGGCGCCGCAGGCAGCGATGCCGCAGCCGAACTTCGTACCGGTCAGTTGCAGGTGGTCACGCAGGGCCCAAAGGAGGGGCATATCCGGGTCGACGTCGACCGCGCGCTCCTCTCCGTTGACCGAAATCCGCAAAGCCATTTCGTTCTCCCGGGGCAAATGGATCGAAAAAGCAATAGGCTAGGGCTGTCAGTGCGCCGCAGCCTCCCTGTGCGAAGAACTGGTTCGCAAATCCCTACATCCAAAGGTGCGAAAGGACTTTTTGCTTGCCTAATCCTCCCGGCAACCGCCATTGGCGGTTGAGCCATCCGGGTAAGCTTGCTCCATATCGCGGCCAAACAAATATGTGACGCCATCATGAGTGCAGTGCTGACCAACGGTGCCTTTCCCGCGCAAGTGAGCGAGGTCGCTCAACTGCTTCGCTCCTACGCCAAGGTGGAGGGGCTCAACGGCTCGCCCGTCGAGGGCGTCTGCGTTTATCGCACGGACAGCCTGCTGCCGCGCACGCCGGTGATCTACGACCCTTGCCTTGTCATCGTCGTGCAGGGCTGCAAGCGCGGCTACCTCGACGACCATGTGTTCGAGTACAACTCTTCGAGCTACCTCGCCTGCTGTGTGCCGGTGCCCTTCGAGGTGGAGATCCTCGAAGCCTCGCCGGAACAGCCCTTCCTGGCGCTCGGCATCCCCATCGTCGCCTCGGAGATCGGCGACCTGCAGATGCAGATCGACGACTCCGATTTGCCGGACGAGGACCTGCCGTACGCCGTCGACACCTCGCCCTTGCAGGGGGAGATGCTCGACGCCGTCGCACGCCTGGTCAGGACTTTCGACAGCGCCTCCAACGCCAATGTGCTCGGACCGCTGGTTCGGCGGGAGATTCTCTATCGCGTGCTGACCAGCGAGCAGGGCGGCGCGATGCGGGCCGTCGTGCAGCGCAAGAGCCACTTCCGCCGCATCGGCGATGTCATGCGGACGATCCATGACGACTGTGCCCAGCCGGTCACCACCGCCGACATGATGCGCATCGCCGGCATGAGCAAGACGACCCTGCACAAGAGCTTCAAATCGGTGACGGCCATGACGCCGCTGCAGTTCGTCAAGTCGGTGCGGCTGCATCAGGCCAAGGCCCTGATGCTCAACGAGGGCCTTTCGGCCAGCACCGCCGCCTACCAGGTCGGCTACGCCAGCGCCTCCCAGTTCAGCCGCGAGTTCAAGCGCCTCTTCGGCCTGCCCCCCAGCGAGGTCGGGAAGCTGGTTTAGGGGCAGGGGACTGTCCGACCGGCGTGCCGGACCGCTCTACGGCCTTCGGTCTCAGCCAATGCGGTCCTGGCCGATGCCGCCACGTAGGGCTCCGGAGGCTATCTCTCCCCAGAGCACGCGGTGGTCTTCGGGCAGGGCGCGGCTGTTGGGCATGGCAAGCCAGATCCGCAGCAGGCGCCGGGTAAGGCCTTCGGCTGGAGAATCCTCGAAGGCCTCGCGGGCGTGATAGGTGACATGGCTGTTGAGGAGCTGGATGTCGCCGGGCTCCAGGCGCATGGCATAGCTGAGCCGTTCGGCAGTCGCGGCGAGGAGATCGATGGCCTCCCACTGGGCCGGGCTCAGCTTCTCGACCCCGGCCTGCATCTGCGCCGCCTCGATGTAGGTGCGCGAATAGTGGCTGGTGAGCTTTCCGTTCCGTAGGCCGAAGACCGGCAGGTCATAGGTCGCCGTCTCTCCGCCGTCCTCCTCGCCGAGCCGCGAGCGTGTGTAGGGCCGGTATAGCAGGTCGAGCAGATCGGGACGCTGCTCCAGAATCGCATTGTGCACGGCGATGGTACTGGCGATCTGGCTCAGGCCGCCCGATTTGGCCTGGCCGAGACAGAGCAGGCCCACCACGTCGCAGCGGTCGGTGTGGAAGCGCAGCTCACCGGGTCCATAGGTGCGTGCCTTTGACGACAGGAACGCGTCACCGTCGTCTCCGACCACAATGCGGCCATGGCGGCTTCCCAAATCGCCCCCTTCGTCCTTGATCTCCCGCATCAGTTGACCGTGGCTGTCTTGAAACCGCGGATGGCCGAGATGGCAGCCCAGGCCAAACCAGAGCAGCCGGATCTCTTCCTCGCTGTAGCGGGCGATCGGCAGGCCCTCGATCTTGACGAAGCCGCGGCCCTCTTCGAGCTCCTGGGCAATGTCGTCCAACTTCTCCCGGAGCACCTGGTTGAGCGGGAACTCTTCCCGCGTGACCTCTTGCCAGGCGAGACCCCGTCGCGCGCAGCTTTCCAGGGTGCTCTCCAGGCCCGCAAGCTCCTCTGCGCTCCAGCTCAGGGTCCAGCCGCTCTCTTGGCGCAGCTCATCGCCGGTCCAACCGCCGGGTAGCGCGTCGATCTCAGAAGAGGGCTCGGTCGTCATTCGGCTTTCGCCAAGAGGGCGATGTATCCGACCGACCGGGATCCGGAGCGGTCGATGGACGAGAGATTGCCGTCTTCGGGCAGCCAAAGCAGGTTTTCGGCCTTGAGCTTATGGCTGCACGCCAAATCGAAACCGGCCGATCGGGCCGCCTCTTCGAGCTCGTCGAGGCTGCGCTTGTGGGTCTCGACGACGACGCTCGTCGCGCCGACCGGAAGGGCGGTGCTGGCGTAGTTGTGCTCGGCATCGATGTCCGAGATCAGCAACGAACCCCGAGGCTTCAGCGCCCGATAGAATCCTTGGAGCGCAGCCTCGATGTCCTGGATGTGTGACAGAACCCTGGTGCACAGAACGACATCGAAGCCGGTCTTGAAGAGTGGCATGCGTTGCGCGTCGCCTTGAATGAGCTTCGCATCGCACCCCATGCGGTCGCGCGCGATCGCCAGCATGTTCTCGCTGACGTCGATGCCGGTGACGTCATAACCGAGATCGCTCAAGCACTTGGCGAGGTAACCCGTTCCAATGCCGACATCGAGGATGCTCCGCACGTTCGTCAGGCGACCGATCGCCTCGAGCAAAAGGGGCACTTCGTTGAGACGCCAGAAGGTCTGCCAATCCCACCCATCGTAGGAGGCGGCGGCCATGTTGTAGGCAGGCCGGGGCGCCACGAAACGCAGTGTCGCGCTGTCTTGCGTGGGCATCTCATTGCCCAAAGGCTTGCGTGCTTGGCTCACTGATTGCCTGAAGCCCTCTGGAGTTCCAGCAGTCTTTCTTCAATTTCTCTCAGCCGGGTCTCGAGGTCGTTACTCGGAGGAGGGGGCCCGGCAGGCGTCGCCTGAGTGTTGTCCACTTGCGGTGCCGCTTGCAAAACAAGTCTTTCGGTGACCGCCTTTTCGACAGTGCTTCGGATGGTGTCGTCCAGATCGGGGGATATCAGGCCTTGAACCCAGGGAACGAAGGTGACGGCCGCCACCAGGAGCACAAAACCGACGGCGGCCCAACCCAATGAGCTTCGAATCGCTTTGGGGGCGTCCTCCTTGAGTTTCTCGACCTGCGCAGTCTTCTCGGTCTCGGCGGCCTCCTTGATATCCTCGATGGCGGCATTCCGGTCCAAAACGAGTTGCTTTGAGAAATCGGCTACCTGAAGGAAGCTCTCCGGCCCCTCCGTCGCAGCCTCGTGCACCGCCTTGTCGTATGTCTCGACACTCAGACTCAGCCCTAACGGCGTGTCTGCCGGCTTGCTCAGGCGCATGAAGACGAGCTTGGCCATGTTGGTGTCGGGATAGAGCGTGATCGGCGTCTTGCCGAAGTTCACGAAGAGGCAGGCGAGCGGTCCGTGATAGCCCGGCTCGATCATGCTCATGTTGACCAGCATCAGGCCCTTGCGCGAGAGGGTGTTGGTCTGCCACCAGAACGCGCAGATGTCGTTGGGCATCTTCACGACGACCCGTGTTCGAATCCAGACCATGGCTCCCGGCAGGATTTTCACGAACTCCGGCGCGTCCGGCTTGGCCCAGTCGACAACGGCCCCCTCCGGTCCGGAGTGAAAGACCTTTCCCGGAAAGCAGTGGTAGGCACATTGCTTAGCATTCCCGATCTCACCGTCGATGATGAGCTCGTTCTTTGCGATGAACGCTCGGATCTCTCCGTCGCT
>JANQIA010000138.1 GCA_028282405.1 Rhodovibrionaceae bacterium | reverse complement strand
AAGGGCGAAGCCCGCGAGCCGGGGTCCATGTCACCAACGAGCCCGGAGGGATACATGGTTCCCGGCTCGCTTGCGCGGCCGGGATGACAGCTTTTGGTGTTGTGCCGTCTGCATTTCTGCTCAGGGTGTCATCTTTGGGCGAACCTCATAGGCTCATGGAGCCGAAGCGGCGAAGTCCCGAGGCTCGCGGAGCGGGATGCCGACGGCACACCTCAGCTTGCGCCGCCGGCGGGCAACTCTATCCCTTCTGGGTCGGCCGTATCACCGACATCCGCTTCGAACGTTGATAAGTGAAAAGGCGGTTCACCTGGACGGCAGGCGAACGGACGGGCGTCAAGCCGGCTTGAGCAGCTCGGCCACGGTCTCGAGCAGCAGGTCGAAGTCGACCGGCTTGGTCAGGTAGGCGTCGGCCGCAATGTCGTGCGAGGGCTTTGCCGGCGGCTTGTCGGCGAAGGCGGACACCAGCACGAAGGGCAGCTCCGCGAAGCCAGGGTGTTCGCGCCGCAGAGCCTTCAAGAGCTCTCCACCCGACATCTCCGGCATCAGCCAATCCGAGACGACGAGATCGGGCCGATGCTCCAAGACCGCCTGCAGGCCCTGCTTGCCGTTCTCGGCCTCGATCACCTGATAGCCGGCATCCGTCAGCTCTTCGACGAGAAGCTCTCGGATCCCGGGTTCATCTTCCACGCAAAGGACTAGAGGCATGCATCAGTCTCCGATAGTCCGACCGGCATCAGGCTGCGGCCGCAACAACGGTTTGCGTATTATCGTGCAATGAGGGCTTTTCTTGGAGTTCCAAAGGCAGTCGCACGGTAAAGACCGAGCCCCTGCCTTCGACGCTTTCGGCGCCGACCACGCCGCCGTGCATCTCGACAATGTGCTTGACTAGGTGCAGGCCGATGCCGGTGCCGGCCACGCCCATGGACGTGCTGGCCCGGAAGTAGCGCTGAAACAGGCGCGGCATCTCGCTGGGGGATACGCCGACCCCATGGTCTCGGACCTTGACCACCGCCTGGCCACCCTCTTGCGCGCCGGTAATCTCCACCTCGGAGCCCTGCGGCGAGTACTTCACGGCGTTGGACAGCAGGTTGGTGAAGACCTGCTCGAGCAGGCGGGGGTCGCCCTCGATTTCCTGCGGCAGGTCCTGAAGCGCCAGCTTCAAACTGTAGGAGGGAGAGATCCTCTGCTGCCGGTCGCGCACTTGAGTGATCAGGTCCGCGAGCTGCACCGGCTGCGGCTCCATCCTGATCTTGCCCTGCTGCAGTTGCTCGGCGCTCAAGGTGCTGTCGATCAATCCGGTCATGCGCATAACCGCCTGCCTGATTTCGCTGCAGCGTTGAAGGACTTTCTCGCGCGGAATCACGTCGATCTTGCGGATGATGCTCTGCGCGGAACCGTCGATGATCGTTAGCGGCGTGCGGAACTCGTGCGACGCCATGGCCACGAACTCGCGATGCAGATCGTTGTATTCGACCTGAGCCTTCAGGGCCTGCTCGAGCTCGACGGCTTTGTTCTCCAGTTCGGAGTACTGCCTGCGGATCACTCTTTGCGCAGACCGCGCGACCAGGAACAGCACCGCATAAGAGAACGCGAAGACAACGGCCAGCATGGCCAGCAGTTTGAAGATCTTCGCCTCCTCGTGGGCCATGTTCGCGGTGACATCCGCGTAGATCTCCAAGACGCCGAAGGTCTCCGGCCCGAAGGCGCCCTTGCCGTCTCCGCCCAAACGGACCGGCAGGTAACTCTCGACCACATGGCGGTCCGAGACCGGCCCATCGAACGATAGGAAGCTCTTCCGGAAACTGTGTTTGCTTTGCACCTGCCCTTCCCGCATGGCGGCGATGAAGAGCGGGTGGTCGCGTTCGTTGGTGCCGATCTGCGCGAGGTCCGAGGAATAGACCGTAGTGCCCGCGAGGTTGTAGACCTTGATCTTGAGAACCGGAAGATCCCTTACGGCACTGCGCATGAGCTGATCGATCAGCTCCGTTTCCCAGCGCGATCTCAGGGCATCGCCGTCGGTTTCCACAACCGTTGTCACGTAGGGCGAGATTTGCGGCCAAACGGAGTTCGCCAAGACCTGAGCCAGGACCGTGTTCTGATGCTCCGCTGTCTCTATGACATGCTGCTCTGCGTCCATGCGGGTCATGTAGATGACCAACGCGCTCAGGAGGACCAGAACAACCGCGCTGGCAAGGACGTAGGAACGAACAACTCCATGCATGACCATGGCCTCGGGAAACTCGTCTGCTGAGCCAGGGCGCAACGCTTCGCGCAAGGCAGCGGCAGAGCTGCAGAGTGAGACTCACGAGTGGTCTAGGGGTAGAAGATTAAGAAGATCTTCACTTCTCTAGATTGCTTGCCTGGGTGCGCACTGCGCCCCACGCCGTCTTCCGAAGCGCTCTAGTCGGCGGCAGCCAGGGACGGCGGCAGGCTCTCGCTCCAGAGGCGCAGGGCGTCGAGGAAATCCAAGGCCGTCGTGCCGAAGGGCGTGATCCGATACTCGACCGCCACCGGCGCACTGTCGATCACCTGGCGCTCGATCAGGCCTTGCTCTTCGAGCTGGCGCAGGCGCGCGGCGATCATCTTCTTGCTGGCGCCGCCGATCATCCGCGCGAGATCGTTGAAGCGCACGGGCTCGTCCTTCAAGTGCCAGAGGATCGAGCCAGTCCATTTCCCGCCCAGGATCCGCATGCCGCGCTCGATCGCGCAGGGCTCGGCGCAGGCATTCTGCACCGACTTGTGGCCGCGCGCATCGCTGCGCACCTGCGCTCTCTTGGTGATGTCCGATTTGGTGATGTTTTGCGCCATAGCAGGTTACAAAAAGTATACTAATTGATTTTTGTTACCAAGACTAGCACCTCTTGAGCGGCGCGGCCAAGGCCGAACCGCAAACGCAAAAGGGCGCACGCCATGGCGAGACCTGACATCCACCTCTACACCGCCTCGACCATGAACGGCTGGAAGCCGACGATCTTCCTGGAGGAGGCCGGGGTCGACTATGAGCTGATCTTCATCGACTTCGCCAAGAAGGAGCAGAAGTCGGACTGGTACGTCGCGCTGAACCCCAACGGCCGCATTCCGACGATCGTCGACCGCGGCAACGACGACTTCACCGTCTTCGAGTCCGGCGCCATCCTCTGGTACCTGGCGGAGAAGTACGGCGTCTTCCTGTCCGAGGATCCCAAGCTCCGCTCCGAGACCCTGCAGTGGCTGATGTTCCAGATGGGCGGGATCGGTCCGATGATGGGCCAGGCCATGTACTTCCAGCGCATCGCCGCCCCCAACGGGCAGGAAGAGCCCTTCTCCATCAAGCGCTACGTCGAGGAATCCCGGCGCCTCCTGGAGGTGCTCGACAGGCGGCTGGAGGGACGGGCGTTCCTGGTGGGCGATGCCTTCTCCATCGCCGACATCGCCACCTATCCCTGGGCGCGGGCCTTCCCCTGGGCCAAGGTCTCCATCGACGGCCTGGAGCATCTCAAGGCCTGGTTCGACCGCATCGACGCCCGGCCCGCCGTGCAGCGCGCGCTGGAGATACCCAAGGCGGTTCCGGCCTTCTGGGGCATGGCGGACGAGGCCGCCTTCCTGGCCGAGAACGCCGCGCGCTTCGCCGGCGATGTCAAAGCGAACTGAGCGCAAACCTCACCACCATCGCCACACCGGGCCGGCGTGTGGGAGACAGAGGTTTAGGATATGATCGAACGGCGGCCCAAAAACTAGACAGCGAGGCGACGTGCCATGCCTGAAACGACCGGCCCCGAGATTCGCATCGACATCGTCTCGGACGTTGTCTGCCCCTGGTGCATCATCGGCTTCAAGCAGCTCGAGCAGGCGGTGGCGGAGAGCGGCATCGGCGTCGTCGTCCACTGGCATCCCTTCGAGCTCAACCCCCACATGGCGGAAGAGGGTGAGAACCTGCAGGAGCATGTGGCGGCCAAGTACGGCACCACGCCCGAGGGCAGCCGCAAGGCGCGCGCCCGCCTGACCGAGCTTGGCGCCTCGCTCGGCTTCACCTTCGACTATGCCGACGACATGCGCATGGTGAACACCTTCCGCGCCCATCAATTGCTGCATTGGGCCGAGAGCCTGGGCCAAGGCCATCAGGTGAAGATGGCGCTCTTCGCCGCCTTCTTCACCGAGCGGAGCGACGTCAACGACCCGCAGGTGCTGGCGGATGTCGCGGCGCGCATCGGGCTCGATCGGGAAGAAGCGCTGGCCGTCCTCGAAGACGGCCGTTTCGCCGAGGACGTGCGCACGCGCGAGCAGTTCTGGACCAATCACGGCATTCAGGGGGTGCCGGCGATGATCTTCGACAAGCACTATCTCGTCTCCGGAGCGCAGGGCGTGGAGAACTATCGCGCCTTCCTGAGCCAGGTCGCCGAGGAGAAAGCCGCTTAGTCAGTCAGCTTGGGGAGGAGAAGAAGATGCCGAAGGCACAGGTGATTCATCAGCGCGGACCGCCGGACGCCATGCGCTGGGAGGACTGGCCGCTCGCCGACCCGGGCCCAGCCACAAGTGCGGACCGTGCCTACTGCTGGATACTCGGGTCTCGTCGCGCCGCGGCTCGCCCAAGTATGACATCCTGAAGTAAGCTGCTGGCGTCGCCGCACCACAAATCGTCACCCCGGCCAAGGGCAAAGCCCGCGAGCCGGGGTCCAGCCACAAGTGCGGACCGTGCCTACCGCCGGATACTCGGGCCTTCGCCGCGCCGCGGCGCGCCCAAGTATGACATCCTGAAGTAAGCTGCTGGCGTCGCCGCACCACAAATCGTCACCCCGGCCAAGGGCGAAGCCCGCGAGCCGGGGTCCATGTCACCAACGAGCCCGGAGGGATACATGGTTCCCGGCTCGCTTGCGCGGCCGGGATGACAGCCTTTTGTGCTGCGCCGTCTGCACTTCTGCTCGGAACGGCCCTTGCGGTCCTGCGGATGTTACCCGAGGAGGAGATCGCCGCTCAGCGTATCCCCCCTCAGTGGAACTCCCGCACGTCGGCAAGGTGGCCCTTGATGGCGGCGGCGGCGGCCATGCCGGGGCTGAGCAGGTGGGTGCGCCCGCCGGGGCCCTGACGGCCCTCGAAGTTGCGGTTGGAGGTGGAGGCGCAGCGCTCGCCGGGCTTGAGCTTGTCGGTGTTCATGGCGAGGCACATGGAGCAGCCCGGCTCGCGCCAGTCGAAGCCGGCCTCCTTCAGCACCTGGTCGAGGCCCTCGTCCTCCGCCTGCTCCTTCACCAGGCCGGAGCCGGGGACGACCATGGCGCGCACGTTCTCTGCCACCTTGCGGCCCTTGGCGACCTCGGCCACGGCGCGCAGGTCCTCGATGCGGCCGTTGGTGCAGGAGCCGATGAAGACCGCATCGATGGGCACCTCGGTCAGCGGGGTACCGGCCTCCAGACCCATGTAGTCGAGCGAACGCTGGATCGACTGCTGTCGTTGATGGTCTTGCACGCTTTCCGGATGGGGCACGGCGCCGGTGATGGGCAGCACGTCCTCCGGGCTGGTGCCCCAGGTGACCTGCGGCGCGATCTCGGAAACCGAGAGGCTGATCTCCTTGTCGTACTGCGCGCCGGGGTCGGAGGGGAGCTGGCGCCAGTGGGCCATCGCCTGCTCCCAGGCGCCGGCCTTGGGCGCCAAGGGCCGCCCCTTGAGGTACTCGAAGGTGGTCTCGTCCGGGGCGATCAGACCGGCCCGCGCGCCAGCCTCGATCGACATGTTGCAGACGGTCATGCGCCCTTCCATGGAAAGCCCCATGATGGCGTCCCCGGCGTACTCGATGACGTGGCCCGTGCCGCCGGCCGTACCGACCCTGCCGATGATGGCGAGGATCAGGTCCTTGGCGGTGATGCCGACGGGCAGCGCGCCTTCGACCGTGACGCGCATGTTCTTGGCGTGCCGCTGCAGCAGCGTCTGGGTGGCCAGCACATGCTCCACCTCGCTGGTGCCGATGCCGAAGGCGAGGGAGCCGAAGGCGCCGTGGGTCGAGGTGTGGGAGTCGCCGCAGACGATGGTCATGCCCGGCAGA
>JANQIA010000129.1 GCA_028282405.1 Rhodovibrionaceae bacterium | reverse complement strand
CCGAACACTCCTTCCACGGCATCAACACCTCCGGCCAAAGCACCAAAAGTGTTACCCATGTGTCCGGTACGAAACGTCACCTATGTCTCGGGTCGGGCACGGAACAGACTCAGCTTTCGCTATGTCGTCGGTAAGCGTCCCGAACCTTGCGGCGTACAGCTTCAGGCTGACCATCGATCGCCAGAGCAAGAGCCTTCATCTCACGGCGCAGTCCGTAGAGCTGATCGAGCAGTGACAGCACGACCGGCATCGCCTCGTCGTTCACCTTCATCTCGTCCTTGAGCTCGCAGAGCAGGCGAACGCGGGCCACATCGAGCTCGTCGAAGTGCGGGCCACTGTCACCCCCTGCCGGCGCCACCCAACCCCGTCGCACCCATAGTCGCAGACGCCTCAAGGTCACGGCCTCGATCTTGGCGACGACCTCTTTTTCGCTGTGCCTCATGCCGCCCTCGTGAGCTCGTGCCGTGGGTCGTAGGGGTGGCTCTTGCGCCAGTCTTCCATGAAGGCCTCGAGCTCGGAGTCGATTGTCTCCGGCAGCACGATCTTGATGACCACCCGCTGGTCGCCGGGTGTCCGCCCCTTCGCCTTCACACCCTTCCCCTTGAGCCGCAGGATTTTACCGCTCGATGAGCCCTTCGGCAGCGTCATCTTGACCCGTCCGCCGATGGTCGGCACCTCGAACTTGCCGCCCAGCACAGCCTCGTCGAGGGTGACCGGCAACTCGACAACGATATCGTCGCCCTCGCGCTTGAACAGTGGATGCGGCTTGACGGTGATCTCGACCAGGGCGTCGCCTGCCGGGCCTCCGCCGATTCCCGGCATGCCCTTGCCTTTGAGACGCAGAACACCGCCGTCGCGGGTGCCCGCCGGAATGCTGAGATCGAGATCCTTGCCGTCGGGCATGGTGATGCGCCGCTTGGCACCGTTCGCCGCATCGAGGAACTCGACCTCCAGATGATAGCGCGTGTCGGGGCCGCGGGCCTGGAAGCCCTCCCCCATGCCATAACCGGCCCGGCCCTCTCGCGCGCGGAAGAGGTCGGCGAAGAGGTCGGAAACGTCGTCGAAATCCTCGTAGCTGGCGCTGCTGCTGTAGCGGCCCGTGCCGTCCGCATCGGCATAGCGGCGATAGAACTCGCGCTCCGGCCGCTCCATACCGCTGGCATCGATCTCGCCGCGGTCGTAGCGCGCCCGCTGCTCAGGATCCTTCAACACGTTGTAGGCAGCCGAGACCTCTTTGAAGCGTTCCTCAGCGTCCTTGTCGCCGGGTTTCAGGTCGGGGTGCAGCTCCTTGGCGAGCGTGCGATAGACCTTGCTGATCTCGGCGTCGCTGGCGGTCTTGTCCACGCCAAGCACCGCGTAGGGATCGTCAGCCACTGTGCTTATGCTCCTAGAAACTGCGGGACCGTTGTCCAGGTCGGGTTCGACCACCCTCCTCCATTACACACCATGCCGCGCTTTGGGAACCACCCGCCACGATGCGACGGCGCCCCGTCGGGCAAAGCTCTAGAAGCGGACAAAGGTCGCAGCGCGGTGCAGCGTGGCGGCAAACCTCCTGGCCCAGCCGCTTTACGAGATGGTGATGTTGGCTGATCTCCTCCGCGTCCCAGCATGACGGGAGGAGCGGCACCACCGTATCGTAGGCTTTGCAAAGATCTGTGCGCGGACTGACGAGACCGAGGCATCGCAACACCCGCAGGTGATGCGTGTCGATGACCAGTGCCGGCTTTGCCAGAGTGCTGAAGTTCAGGGTGGCCGCCGCGACCTTCCGGCCGACGCCAGGCAGTCGCTCGAGCAAGACCAGGCTCTGCGACACCGTGCGGCATGCAAGGTGGTCCAAACACGGCCGATCGTCGCCTGCCGTGATCGCCGCAAGTGCCTGCTTCAGCCGTGGTGCCTTGGCCTCGGCGAACGTCACGGCAGACACCAGGCTGTGGACCTGAGCGAGCGGCGCATCGCGGACCGCTGCCCAGCTCTCGAAGCTGAGCACCAGCCGCTCAAAGGCCGCCTGAGAGATCTTGCCTCGCGTGCGCCCACCAAGCAATGCAAGCACCAACTGGCTGACGGGATCGAGCCTGAAGTAAGGACCCTGGCGGCCGAAGCGCCGCAGCAGCCTCCGGTGAGCCTCAGCCAGCAACGCCGGTCGATCGTCGAGTACAAGCTGAAGCTGCATCATCGGAAGACAATGCAGAAACATAGAGAACAAAACAAGAACTTGCTATCTACAGAGACATACTGTTTGGCACCTTTCCCAGCCCAAACTCTGAGTGATCGCGCATATCCGGACTCTTTAAGCGGGCTTTAATCGAAACACCGCTAGCCAGTGGTGTTTTGTCGCCGCAATGGGAACGCACCGGTGCTTAAATCGCTTCGAATCAGAACAATCGGTCTCCGCCTTGCGCTCGCCCTGTCGTTGAGCACTGTGCTCGCCGTTGCTATCACGACCGCCGCCAACGTTTGGGTCGCGCAGGGATTGAGCCAACAGAGCTTCGAACAGAAGCTATCAAGCTTACGCGGACAGCTTATAAGCGCTATCGATGCGGAGGCGGCCCGCGCGCTATCGATGGCCGCGACCGTCGCCGACAGCACGGTGGTTCAGGAAGCCTTCGCCGCGCGCGACCGGGATCGCTTGGCGGCGTTCTTCGTTCCCCAGTTTCCAAAGATGAGAGAGGAGCAAAGCGTCCGCCAGTTCCAGTTCCACCTGGCGCCGGCGACCTCTTTCCTGCGCGTCCACAAGCCTGAGAAGTTCGGCGACGATCTTTCTTCCTTCCGCAATACGGTGGTCGCCGTCAACGGCCAGGGAGAAGCGATTTCGGGGCTGGAGCGCGGCGTGGCCGGCCTTGGCATGCGAGGTGTCGTCCCAGTGCGGCATGAAGGCAGTCAGATCGGCTCGGTCGAGTTCGGGCTGTCTTTCGGGCAGCCCTTCTTCGACCGCTTCACCGAGCAGTCTTCAGCCATAGCTGCGCTCTACATCCTGCGCGAGGGCGAAATCGAGACCTTCGCCACCACGTTTTCCTCCGACGTGAGCTTCGCTGACAGCCTTCTTCGGCAAGCCGCGCAGCAGAGTACACCGACCACCCTTCCGCAGATCGACGTTGCAGGTGTCGCCCATGCGGTCATGCTGGCGCCGATCACCGACTTCGAGGGCCAGACCATTGGCGTCGCCGCGATCGGCTTCGACCGCACACCCATCGACAGCGCGCTGACAACCGGCAGGCTGGTTTCCTTCGGCATCGGACTGATCGCTCTGCTATCGGCCTTGGCGATCGCATTCGCCATGAACAAGACGATTGCCAAACCGATCAAATCCCTCACAGCTGTCATGCGCCAGTTGGCATCCGGCGACACGACCGTCTCGGTTGCAGGCCAGGAGCGCGTCGATGAACTCGGAGCGATGGCCGGTGCCGTTCAGGTGTTCAAGGACAATGCGATCGAGAAGGTCCGTCTTGAGGCGGAGCGTCAAGCAGCCGCTGAGCAGGCCGAGGCCGAGAAGCGGCGCGTCATGCAAGAGCTAGCCGACCGATTCGATCAGGAGGTCGGCAGCATTATCGAAAGCGTCGGCTCTTCTGCCGTCGAGCTTCAGGGCACCTCGCAAACGCTCGACACCGCCGCCGGTGAGGCGGAACAGCAGACTCACGCCGCCTCCGCCGATGCCGAACGCGCCTCGCAGAGCGTTCACACGGTGGCTTCAGCGGCCGAGGAGATGACCTCTGCCATTCACGAGGTCAACAGCCAGATGACCAGCGCGGCCGGCAAGCTTCAGGCGACCGCCGAAGGCGCCAAGGGCGCGGAAGCACAGATGGACGAGCTGTCCCAGGCCGTGGCGCAAATCGACGAGGTCGTGGTTCAGATTAGCGCGGTCGCCGAGCAGACCAACCTCTTGGCACTCAACGCAACCATCGAGGCGGCGCGCGCCGGCGATGCGGGCAAGGGATTCGCCGTCGTCGCCAGCGAGGTGAAGTCTCTCGCCACCCAAACCCAGAATATGACCGACAGTATCGAGACACAGCTCGCCGCCGTGAAGTCGGCTTCGGAGCAGGCTGTCGGCGCAACGCAGGCTATTGTGGGCAACGTAGACGACGTGAACGAGACCACGGGCGCGATTGCCGGTGCCATTGAAGAGCAGACAGCCACGACAGCCGAAATCAGCCGCAGCGCTCAGGAAGCCGCTCAAGGCACCAGCGCAGTTTCCGAGAAGCTCGGCAGTGTCGCAGGCGCTGCCCAGAATGCTTCACTGACATCGCACCGGGTGAGCGAAGCGGCCGATCATTTGGTTCAGCAATCGGAAAGTCTGCGCGCCGCCGTGCGCGCCTTCCTGCAAGAGGTGCGCGCGGCCTAAGCCCGGATTGCTACGGTCAGGCAACGCTGCGCCAGCCGCACCACACCGCCCTTACGCCGCCAACAGCGATGTCGCGCGGGCCTGGGCGCGTTCGGCGTGGCTGCGGTTGCCGAGGCCCTTGTGGGCCCGGGCAACCAGTGTCCAGTTCTGCGGACTGGACGGCTTCACCCCGCAACGCTCATGCGCGAGCGCCAAGGCCAGCTCGAACTGGCGGGCGCGCAGGGCCGCTTCCACCAGGGTCCAGGCAATGACATCGCGCTGGGCAAAGCTGCCGCCCAAGCGGTGGGTGCGGTAGCGCACGGGCAAGAGACGCTCGACGCAGGCCCCATAGCGGCCGTCCTGGAAGTCCTGCAGTGCGCGGCAGAAGGGGATACCGATCTCCCGGCTCATGGCCACGTTGGCGTCGGAGGCGTGGTCGCAATAGCGCTCGTTGGCGGTCAGCAACGCTTCGGCCGCATCCTTCCGGTTAGCAGCCACGAAGCTCATCATGGCGTGCACGTCGTTGAAGGCGTAGAGGGTGTCGGTCGCGCTCGGCTCCCATTTCTTGGCCAAGTCGTCCCAACGCTCGCCAACATCCACATCGAGCAGCTTGAGGCGCCAGAGCAGCGCTGCCGAGTCCAGCTCCTCGTACTTGTCACCGGACGTGCCGCTGCTCCGCAGCTCCTGGTCATAGATCGCCAGCACCTGGTCGATCTGCTTGAGATCCAGGTGGAACAGCGAAAGGTGCCACCAGAGGTGATTGCGGAAGTTACCGTAGGCCCAGTCGTCCTTGCGGCTGTTGAGGAACCAGATGCCGCCGGCCTGACGGCCCTGCATCTCCAACACGTGGGCGACGGCGTGGATGGCATAGGGATGGCCAGGACGGATGGCCAACGCCCGACGGCCATGCTCTTCGGCGTCGGCGAAGTCGCGCGTCTCCTCCAGGCCGAAGGAATAGAAGCCGAGCACGTACTCGTAGCCCGGCACCGACTCGTCCCACAGCGGGAACACGCGCGCCACGGAATCCCGCTGGCCGACAACATCTCCGAGCAGTACGTCGGTGAGGTGCACCAGTTGCAGCGCCAGAAGGTCGAAGGGGTAGTGCACCAGCACCGCTTCCCACTTCTGCACGGCGCCGAAGAAGTCCCCTTCCACCCAGCAACGCAGGGCGGCCATATGCCCCTTCTCGCGATCGTTGGCCTCGCTTGTCAGCGCCTCGGCGGCTTCGAGAGCGGCAACCATCTCGCCATAGATGCGTGTCTCCATGGCCTGGGTCAGCATGGCGCCTTTGAAGAGGTGCCCCATGACGAAACCCGGGTGTGCTGCCAGCACCCTGTCGATGCCCGCCACCGGGTCGCCGCGGAAGGCAAGGCTCTCCTCCTGCGCTTCGTCCAAACCGTCTATGGCGTCTTGACTGCGATAGGACACCGGAACGCCCCGGCGATCGCTCAATGCTGTGTGGCCTTGGCTCATATTCTCCCTCCCCCGCTGTTCGACCGGGAGCCTAGCTCATCCAGACCGCTTGTGTATGAAGTCTGGCACAGAGCGGTCTGCTAAAAAACCACATCGCTGCCCGGGGCAACTGCCGCCTTGTGGACAAGCCTTCGGAGTTGGCTCTAGCAATCGACCTTCCGAAAATTTGCATTCTCGGCCGCGACACAAGGCAGAGCACGTTGAACTCTGCTCGCCAGTACGTGAACGGCTGGGGCAGGAGGAAAAGTGAGGGCCGTCTAGCGTTCGAAGAACTCGATCAGCGCCTGGGCGCAGATCTCCGGCGCTTCCTCGGCGATGAAGTGGCCGCAATCGATCTCGAGCCCCTGCACGTCATTGGCCCAACGCTGCCAGACGGGCAGCAAAGAGCCGCCGGTATAGCGCTGCCCCCAAGGCACGAAAACCGGACAGACGATGCGCTTCCCGGCTGCCCGGTCCTCCCGGTCGTGCTTCACATCGATCGTGGCGCCGGCGCGGTAGTCCTCGGCCATCGCGGTCTGCACCGAAGGTTTGCGGAAGTGCATCCGATACTGGGCCACCGCCGCCGGGTCGAGGGCATCGGGGCTGCCAGCCCAATGCTCCAGCAGGTAGTCCAGGTAGACATCCGGAGCGGCCCCGATCAGCCGCTCGGGCAGGCTGTCCGGCTGGGCCAGGAAGGGCCAGTGAAAGGCGCCGATCGCGGCCTGCCAGTCCATCGCCTCCCAGACGTCGAGGGTCGGGATGGTGTCCAGGCTCGCCAAGCGCCGCACCCGCTCCGGATGATCGAGAGTCAGGCGGTAGGCGACGCGGGCGCCGCGGTCGTGCCCGGCCAGAAAGAAGCTATCGTGGCCGAGCTGTGCCATCAGCGAGACCATGGTCTCGGCCATGGCACGCTTACTGTGGTTACGGTGCTCCGGGTCCGGCGCCGGGCCGAGACTCTCGCCATAGCCGGGCAGATCGGGGATGACGAGCGAGAAGTGCTGGGCCAGCGACGGCGCCACCCGGTGCCAAGCGGCGTGGGTCTGGGGGTAGCCATGCAGCAAGAGCAGCGGTGGCCCCTCACCGCCCAGCCGCGTGTGGAGCGTCACGTCCCCGAGCGCGATGCGCTCTGTCTCGAAGTCCTCGAACATTCACCCTCCTCCCGGTCTCTGGGGGAGCTTACGTCGCCACAGAGCCCTTCCGCACATTAGAATTTCTGAGCTTTGCGCTAGAAAAAGTCGTTTTACATTCAGCGCGTTCGGGCGCAGCTGAATGAGCAAGACCCTTTGCGAGGAGATCGCCCGATGCAATCGCCCGCCATACTCTCACCCGACGTTCAGAAGCTCGCCGCCTTTACCTTGGCCGGCAGCGGCGGCAACCCGGCCGGCGTGGTGCTGCTCGACCACTTCCCCGAGGACGCCCTGATGCAGGGGCTGGCCGCCGACATCGGCTTCTCCGAGACCGCCTTCGCCAAGCGGAACGGGCACGAGACCGACAAGCCGGGCTGGCGCGTGCGCTACTTTGCCCCGCAGCAGGAAGTACCCTTCTGCGGACACGCCACCATCGCTCTGGGTGCTGCGCTGGGCGCACGCTTCGGCGCCGGCACCTATCCCCTGAGCCTGAACGATGCCGATATCACCGTCGAAGCCGCTCAAGGCGAAGACGGTGCCTGGGGTGCTGCCCTGCAGTCGCCGGAGACCTGGTCCCGACCGCTACCCGAAGAGCTCGAAGCTGGTCTCCTCCAGCACTTCAAGCTGACGCCCGATGACCTGCACGGCGATCTGCCGACCCGCTTGGCCTTCGCCGGTGCCAAGCACGCCGTCTTGCCCTTGGCTCGGCGCGAGACCCTGGCGGCGATGGACTACGACTACGACGCCACACGGGCGCTGATGCTAACGCACGACGTCACCACCATCGACCTCGTCTGGCCGGAGACGTCACAGCGCTTCCATGCCCGCAATCCCTTCCCAGTCGGCGGCATCTATGAGGATCCCGCAACGGGCGCCGCGGCGGCGGCTTTCGCCGGCATGCTGCGCGACATCGGCTGGCATGGCCTCTCGCCAGAAGGCAGCCGCATCGAGATCATCCAGGGTGAGGACATGGGCCACGCCTCTCGCATCGAGGTTGACATCCCGCCCGAGCCGGGCAGCAGCGTAAGGGTCAGCGGCGCGACAGCCAGGCTGTAAACAGACCAATCTACCGTGTCGGTAGCAGCCGAAAGAGCAACATGCCGGCGATCATGGCTGCCACGAAGACGAAACTCTCGAACTGAACGAGCGCCAGCGAGGCGATCGCTGGCCCGGGACACCATCCGACGAGGCCCCAGCCGAGGCCGAAGATCACACCGCCGGCGATCAGGCGGCCATCGACGTCGCTGCGGCTCGGCACCTGGAACGCTGCGGCAAGGACCGGCCGCGGCTGCTTCAATGCGAAGCGAAAGGCGACCGCTGAAACGCCCACCGCCCCGAGCATGACCAGAGCGAGGCTCGGGTCCCAAGCGCCGAAGAAGTCGAGGAAAGACAGAACTTTCTCCGGGTTGATCATCTGCGAAACAGTGAGCCCGATCCCGAAGAGCGTGCCGGCAAGAAGGGCGGCGAAAACTTGAGGCATAGGCTTACCCTCCCAAGACGTGGCGGACGATGAAGACCGTCAGGGCCGCCGTGACGAAGAACGAGACCGTAGCGGCGAGCGAGCGGCCAGAGAGACGAGCCAGTCCGCAGACCCCATGGCCACTGGTGCAGCCGTTGCCGAGCCGGGTGCCGAAGCCGACCAGTAGGCCGCCGGCGATCAGCAAAGGCAGAGAGTTCGTGACAGTGAGCGGCTTCGCCTCGCCCACGATGGCGACATAGAGAAGCGGGCCGAGAACCAGCCCTGCCAAGAAGGCTATGCGCCAGGCACGCTCACCGGGCTCTCCCTGCAGCAAGCCGCCGAGAACGCCGCTGATACCAGCGATGCGGCCGTTCATCCAGAGCAGCACACCGACCGCAGCCCCAATCAGGCAGCCGCCGATCAAGGCGGACAGCGGTGTAAAGTTCTCCATCCCAACGTTCCCTCTCTTGCCTGCAAAACCTGCCGGAAATCCCTACAAGATAGAGGGATAATTCAACGCGGGATTCTGTCGCGCCTCACGAGTCCCCCACATCCTTAGGGAGGGTTAGCGGGGCCACCGGGTTGCCCGGCGTGAAACTGGCCTCGGCGGTTGGCGCCGGCTCCTCGCACCGGCGAGACGCCTTGAGTTCGCGGTGGCCGAGGTAGAGCCCGCTTGCGACAATCATGCCCATGCCGATGAAGGTGGTCGTGCCCGGCGTCTCGTCCCAAACCAGATAGGCCATCAGCGCCACCATGGGCAGGTAGGTGTAATCGAAAGGCGCCACGAGGCTGGCATTCGCCACCTGGTAGGCGCGGGACAGCAGCATGAAGCCGACCATGCCGACCATCCCGAGCAACACCAGGTTCCCCACGTCCTGCCAGGACGCCAGCGACCAGTCCCAGCCCAGGTGAGGATAGCTCTCGCCGAGACCGAGAAGGGTCGCCACCGACCAGCCAAGCGGCAGGATCAAGAGACCCGAGAAACCGATCGTGTAGAGCCCAATGGTCAGCGTGGTCTCCTGCTCGCCGATGCGTCGCACGATGACCTGGCAAGCGGCATAGGTCGCCGCGCACGCGAGCGGCAGCAATGCGACCCAGCTGAAAGTCTCGCCGCCCGGGTTCATGGCCACCACCACCCCGGCGAAGCCGACCAGTAGCGCCCCCAGGCGATGCAGGCCGATGCGCTCGCCGAGCCAGACGGCCGCCAATGCGGCGGTGATCAAGGGGGCTGCGAAGAAAATCGTCGTAACCTCGGCCAAGCCCATGAAGGGAAAGGCGGCATAGAACATGGCAAAACCGCTGGTGAAGAGAAGCGCCCGCGCCAGATGCCAGGGCCAAAGCGGCGTCAAGAGACGGTGCGGCCGGCCCAGATAGAAGATGACCGGCGTCAGCAGCAGTAACGTCACCACGGCCCGGACGAAGATCAGCTGCCAGATCGGAAAGCTGCCGATCATCGCCTTCATCATGCCGTCCTGCACCACGAAGAGCAGCATACCGGCCTCGATGCAGAGGATCCCTTCGAGCGCGCGGGAGCGAGCGGGTACAGCGCGGGCAGCGGAAAGGGCCATGGCAACGCTTCCTCTGCAGTGGGGCAACAGCGGCGGATACGCAGGTGGCGAAAACCGCCTCTACACCCGGGAAGCTTGAACCTCTCATAGGACGGATCTCGCCTCTGGGCGACGGCTATGTCGCGCGACATTCAGTGCTGAGAAGCGGCGTGCCGCAGACACGACATGGCGCCCGTCGCACAGCGACTCAGATCAGGCCGAGCGCGCGGGGAATAGCAAGCGAGAGGTCCGGCCAGAAGGTCGTCGCAAGCATGACGGGCAGAGCGACGAAAAGCATGAGACGCACCGCCGGCCAGATCGCCGACATGACCGGGGCTTTGCAGACCCGGCAGGACATGAAGAGGATCGGCGCGACGGGCGGGCTGTTGGCGCCAATGACCACCGAACAGGCGACGATGGCGGCGTAGTGCACCGGCTCGACGCCGCTGGCCACCATCACCGGCAGAAAGAGCGGCGCCACCACCACGGTCACCGAGACGTCGTCCATCAGGGCGCCGGCGACGATCAGCACGGCGTTGACCAGCAGCATCGCCGCAAGCGGCGAGCCGGCGATGAACTGCACCGCCTCCGTCAGCTCCTGCGGAATCCGCTCGGCCGCCAAGATTCGGGAGATCATGAAGGAGAACAGCAGGATGAGGATGATGGTCCCCGTGGTCTCCGTCGCCTTGAGCACGCTGTCTTTGAGCGAGCCGAGGGTGAACTCGCGGTAGATCACGGCGCCGACGATGAGCGCAGCGAGCGCCGCCACGCCGGCCGCCTCGGTGGGCGTGAAAATGCCGCCGTAGATCCCGCCGAGGATGATCACCGGTAGCGACAGGGCCGGAAGCGCGCTGCGGAAGACCTTGCCGAAGCTCTCGTCCGTCAGGCGTTCGTCTGGCGTCTCTTTGAAGACACGGCCGGCGAGAAAGCGGTTGTAGAAGATGAGCCCAAGGATCAGCAGGATGGCCGGGCCGATGGTCGAGGCGAACAAGGCTGCCACCGACTGGCGCGTCACCACGGCGAAGAGGATCATGGTGATCGAAGGCGGGATCAGGATGCCGAGCAGGGATGAGACGCCGAGCAAGGCTGCGATATGACCGCGCGGGTAGCCGCGCGCGGCGAGCGGATCGCTCATGATCACGCCGATCGAGGCGACGGCGGCCGTCGCGGTGCCGGAGATGGCGCCGAACACGCTGGAGGAGAGGACCATGGCCGCGCCCATACCGCCCCGGCCCGTCGCGAGGCGGCCGACGAAATCGATGATGCGTCTGACCACGCCGCCCGACTGCATCAGGTAGCCGGTCAGCACGAAGAGCGGCAGCGCCACCAGAATAACCGAGTTCAAGGAGCGGAAGCCCTGCAGCATCAGGGTGTTGAGATTGACGTCATAGACGATCGTCAGATAGGCCAGCACCCCGGCGAAGGCCCAGGCCACCGGAACGCCGATGCCCATCAGCAGGATCAGCAAGGGAAGCGCGAGCAGACCTTCCACGCCCTACCTCCTGAGCCGGCGGATGGCGTCGATCAGGTCACGCAGCGCATAGAGGCTGCAGCCGACCGCCGCCGCCAGGATGGCGAGCTGCGGAATCCAGAGGGGGATGCGCAGACCCGGCGTGACCTGCGGCCGTTTCAGGCCCCAATCCAGCATCCAATAGGTCCAAGCGAGGAAGAAGCCGGTCACGATGAGCGAGATCGCGGCCACGGTGAGATCGTGCCAGGCCTTCGCGCGTTCACCCACCAGGCGTTGCTGAAGCCAGTCGACCGTCAGGTGCTCGCGCTTCTTAGAGGCGATGATCGCACCGAACATGTAGAGGAAGACGGCGAAGAGGAGGATGACCTCATGCAGGCCGACGACCGACAGCTCGAGCACATAGCGGGCAATGACCAAAAAGACGATCAAGCCCGCAACCGCAACGGAGGAGAGGATCGCAACGACATCGAGGGTCGTTGCGATCAAAGCTCTCCAAGACAGCACGGCGTTCGCTGCTTCTTGTTCGGGTTCGCGTGCTAGAACTGCGTGGCGTTGGCGCGGATGGTCTCCATGATGTCGGCACCGACCCGCTCTTCCATCATTGGCCAGACCTTACCGCGAACCTCTTTGGCCAGCGCGGCGATCTCGGCATCGGAGGGTTCGATGTAGGTCATGCCTGCCGCCTTGGCCTTCTCCACATAAGACTGATCCAGTGCCCGAGCGTTGGCAAAGCCCTCGGTCATCACCGTGGTCGCGGACTCCTGAACGACCTTTTGCTGTTCGGGGCTCAAGGCCTCCCAGGCTTCCAGGTTCATGGAGAGAATGCCGGTGATGAACTGCTGCTTGGTGCGGTTGTAGTAATCCAGCGTGTCGCGGAAGTACTCGTAGTCCCAGAAGATCACGTTTGCGCCGTCGCCATCGACCACACCGGTCTGGATGGCGGTGAAGACCTCGCCCCAGTCGATGGTCGCGGTTTGGTAGCCCAGCGCCTGCACGCTTTCCGCCATGGGGAAGATCGGCGGGACGCGGATCTTCATCTTGGACGCGTCTTCAACGGTGGTGGCGTAGGCGCCCTTGGTGGCGATGCCGTTGAAACCCTCGGGCCAGGCGCCGAAGAACTTCAAGCCGAGGTCCGCGTAGATGCCGTCCAGCATGCCGTTGATCCAGCCACCGGGCTTGTAAGCGTCCAGCGCCTCCTCCCAGCTCAACACCATGTAGGGCGTATAGAGCACCGCGATGCGCTGGTCGTAGGACGTCATCGGCCAGTTCAGCATGATGTTGACGTCGTTGGCGACGAAGAGATCGAAGACCTCCTGCTGCCCGCCCAGCTCATTCTGATAGAAGATCTGGACGTCGATGTCGGTCTGGCTCTCGATCAGCGCGGCCCAGCGGTCCAAGGCGTCACCGGCCGGCGTGCCCTTGGCGCCGCTGTCGGTCGCCATCTTCAGGACGGTTTCGGCGGAGGCGCTTTGCAGCGGTAGCAACGAGGCCGTCGCCAGCAGGGCCGCTGCCGCGAGGCCGAACACTCGTCTCCCCAACACTTGTTTCATCGTGCAACTCCTTGTCAGTGTCTGCTTGGGCAAAGGACTCCCCTGGCCGCCGGTTGACCGCTGGCGGCTCACTTTTCGATGTCGGCACCCCCCTCTTCCGTGCGCTTAGCGATGAAGGCGTCGATCTCCTCCAGGCGGGCCGGGTCCATCGCCGGCGGCTCGTAGCGGGCCAGCGTCTCCTTGTAGATGCGGTGCGCGCGCTCGGTGGCACCGACCGCGCCGCCGTCGCGCCAGTTCTCGAAGTTGCTCCAGTCCGAGAGCAGCGGCGCGTAGAAGGCGGTCTTGTAGCGATCGAGCGTGTGCTGTGTGCCGAAGAAGTGGCCGCCGTGGCCCACGTCGGCGATGGCCTCGACGCCGAGGCTCGCCTCGCTGACCTCCAGTGGCTTGAAGAGCTCCGCGAACATCTGGAGCATCTCCACATCCATGATGAACTTCTCGGCCGAGGCGGTCAGGCCGCCCTCCAGCCAGCCGGCGCCGTGCAGCAGCATGTTGGTGCCACCCATCAAGGCACCCCAGAGCGCCATCTGCATCTCATAGGCGGCCTGAGCATCGGGCGCGTTGGAGGCCGTGACCCCGGAAGAGCGCAGCGGCAGGCCATAGCGCCGGGCGAGCTGGCCGGAGGCGAAGGCCGCCTTCGTGTACTCCGGCGTGCCGAAAGCCGGCGAGCCAGTCTTCATGTCGACGTTGCTGGTGAAGCTGCCGTAACAGACAGGCGCGCCCGGCCGGACGATCTGAGACAGCGCCAGACCGGCCAGGGCTTCGGCGTTCTGCAGCACTAGCGCCCCGGCCAGAGTGACCGGAGCCATGGCGCCTGCCAGGGTGAAGGGCGTCAGCACCATCATCTGCCCGGCCTTGGCGGCATCGACGATGCCCCGGCACATGAGATGGTCGAGCTGCAGCGGCGAGTTGGAGTTGGCCACCGAGTAGCAAACCGGCCGATCGATAAAGGCCTCCGGCGTCAAGCCGTTGGCGATGCGGATGATCTCGAAGGCGTCCGCAACCGCTTCGGTGCCGCGGAAGAACACGAAGGGCACCTTGTCGGTCAGGGTCGTGACCGAGCGGGTCATGGCCAGGTGGCGGACATTCGTCGGCACGTCCTGAGCCTCGACGAAGGGTCCGATCAGGTGAATGACATCGAAGCTCTGAGCCAGGCGGCAGAAGTCGTCGAGCGCCGCCAGGCTGCCCGGGCGGCGGCCACCTTCCAGGTCGGAGAAGTTCGGCGTGCCGCCGGTGGTGCAGACGCCCACCCGGTCCCCGCCGACGGTCACGTCGCGGTCGGCCCCGCGGGCATAGAGCGTCACCTCGCTTGGCGCCAAGGCGATCAGGTCCAGCAGCGCGTCAGGATCGAAGGTGACCACGTCGCCGTCCGTCACCGTCATGCCTGCTCCGCGGTAGTAGTCGCAGGCCTCCGGGCTCAGGACGCGGATGCCTGTGTCGTGCAGCACCCTGAGGGAGGCTTCATGGACGGCCTCGATCTCGTCGGCGCTGAGCTGTTCGATGGGCTTGTAGGGCCGGCGCCACTGACGCCAAGCCGGGTCGAAGGCCTTGACCTCCGCCTCCGGCTGCCGGGCGGCGCGGGCCTGGCGACCTCCTTTGCGCGCCGGCCTCATCGTGCGTCTTCCTCAGCGCGAATGAGGCGGGCGCCGAAAGCGGTGGCTACGTCCTTATCGACCTCCTGACCCGTGAAGCAGCGGTAGTAGGCTTCGAGATAGCTCATCCTGTCGGTCATCGGTTCTTGGATGCCCAGCGCGTAGTAGCTGACCTGAGTGAAGTAGATGATTCGGGCGCGGATGAAGGCCTCGGTCTTGGCAAAGCCGTGCCGGCGAAAAAAAGCGGCGATGGCGGCCACGCGGTCGGCGTCTTCCCGGGCCACGCTCTCGCGCACCGGCTCGGACCTGCGGGCCCAGTCGCGCACCGCCTGGTCGAGCTCGGGGTCGAAGCGCGTGTGGTCGACCCAGACCGAGAAGAGATCAAGGATGCCTTGCTGCAGGCTGTCGGACGCGGCCAGGGCGCCGATCATGACGTCGCTGTTGCGGGCCCGCCATTCGGCAATCAGCGCATCGAGCAGTTCCTCACGGCTGGCGAAGTGCCAATAGAAGCTACCGCGCGACACGCCCAGACGCTTGGAGAGCTGGGTGATCTGCACACCCTCGACCCCCTCTTCCACCAGCATCGCCAGTGCCGCTTCGATCCAGCCGTCGCGGGTTTGCTGCGGCGGGCGCTTGGCCTCGTCCCGAGTCGAGAGCAGGGGCATAGGTGGCTCCATACAGGGTTGATTGCCTCCGTACACCCCTGTATGTAGCGAGTCAATCGGCGTGAGCCTGGGGTGGGAGGCTGCGAGATGGGAACCCAACAAGAGAAGGGCAGAACGGCACGGCGGATAGCCTTCGGCGACCTGCCCTTTCAGCCGCGCTTCGCCTATGGCGAGCAGGCCGAGGTCGCGGTCGTGACGGGCGCCGGAGACGGCACGCCGCTCGGCAGCGGCTTCGCGCGCTTCCACAAGGCGGCGATCCCTTGGACTGTGCAGTACGATGAGGTGCTCCTGGTCCTCGAAGGCGAGGTGGAGGTCGAGACCGCGACAGGTGTTCTCAGGCTCGGTCCCCATGACTGCGCCTGGCTGCCCAAGGGGACCGCGTTGGTCTACCGCTCCGAAAGCGCGCTTGTGTTCTATGCCATCCACCCGAGCGACTGGGCTGAGCGTGCCGAGGAGTCGGGCACATGAAGATCGCCCGCCTGCCGCGCGACGACGACAGCAACGGCTGGAGCGCTATCCTCCCGCCGCGCAGCCCGAACCACTCACTGGCCGGCGACCGAGCGGCCGACTGGATCGTGCTTGGCGCCGGCTATGCCGGCCTCGCCGCCGCCCGACGTCTGGCCGAGAATTGCCCCGACCAGCAGGTGGCGCTGATCGACGCCGGTGCGGTGGGCGAGAACGCCTCGGGCCGCAACTCGGGCTTCGCCATCGACCTGCCGCACAATGTCGGCTCCTCCCTCGATGAGCTGGAAGGCTCGCACCGCTTCATGCGGCTGGCACGCACCGCTGTCGCCTCCCTCGAAGAGTCGGTCGCGCGTCACGGCATCGACTGCGGCTGGTCGAAGGACGGCAAGTACCACACCGCCGTCTCCCCACGCGGCGTGCGTGAGGTTCTGGAGCCCTTCGCCAAGGAGCTGGAGGCGCTCGACGAACCCTATCGCTGGGTGGAGACGGACGAGTTGAGAGAGGCGCTTGGATCGCCGCACTTCACCGCCGCCGTCTACACCCCGGGCGGGGCGCTCATGAACCCGGCAGCGCTGACCCGTGGCCTTGCCGACAACCTGCCGGCCAACGTCACCCTCTACGAGAACTCCCCGGTGACGGAGGCGAACTTCCAGAACGGTATCCACTTCACCACGCCGGGCGGCAGCCTGCGCGCGCCGAAGATGGTGCTGGCCGCCAACGGCTTCTCGGAGCAGTTCGGCTTCTACCCGCGACGCTTCCTGCACCTGGTCGCCCACTGCAGCCTGACCCGTCCCCTGACCGAAGCCGAGCGCCATGCCTACGGCGTCGCCCAGTCCTGGGGCCTCACCCCGGCCAACGCTTTCGTCGGCATCACCATGCGCTACACGCCGGACCACCGCATCGTGGTGCGTCACGGCCTGACCTACTGCCCGAGCCAGCGCATCTCCGCCGCCGAGCTGGCCGCCGTGAAGCGCCGCCACAAGCAGTTGTTCGATCAGCGCTTTCCCATGCTGCCCGATGTGGAGATGGAGCACACCTGGAGCGGCTTCGTCTGCCTCTCGCGCAACGGCTCACCCGGCTTCGGGCAACTGGCGCCCAACATTTGGTCGGCGGTCTGCCAGAACGCGGTGGGCGTCACCAAAGGCACCATCGGGGGCCTGCTCGCTGCCGATATGGCGACGGGCCGGGACAATCCTCTGATCGCCGACATGGAAAGCCTCGGCGCGCCCGATCAGCTCCCGCCCCGCCCCTTCCTCGACCTCGGCGTCCGCGCCCGCTTCGCTCTCGAGCACTGGACCAACCGCCACGAGGCGTGAAGAGCAGCGATCGTCGGCTCTTCCAATGAGTTCGCCGCAAAATCACCGCTACTATCGCTTTGCAGTCTCTGCGTGTTCTCGGGATAAGTGCCTCTGCACTGATCGAAGAGTAGTAGCACCATGACTGCAGATGGCCCGCACTCCCATTGGGCGGCGGATACGATCGCGTTCCTTGGCGGCAACCTGCCACCTGCCGAAGAGGGCAACGGCTGGGAGCATATGTTCTCCTCGGCCTGTCAAATGGGTTGCGAGGCCTTGGTGGCGCTTGGTCATGCTGAGAAGACGGAGTGGGGCGCCGTCCCACTGGAGAGCCCCCGACTGCCGAGTTTGCTGCCGCGCTGGGACGATGTCGCTATCGCCGTTCTCGGGTTGGCCGAACAACGAGGCAAGTTCGCCTATCGCCAACGAGACGGCAGCGTACTTCCAAGGCAAGCACCGCCGGGTTGGACGACTTACGGCCGGGCAAGGGTGCCATCGACACCGAATGTCGGGGCTGTCGACAGCCTCGGCCTCGCTCGTGCAGAACCGGAAGCCCTGTCGGTGCTTCAGTCCCTGGGGCTGATCGCAGACGGCCGCTGGACCGGTGCTTCGGAGACCCTGCTCTGGCGCCGTCAGCCCCAGGAATGGCACTTGGAGTTCACGTCCGATCCCCGCTTTACCGGCGCTGTTGAACGGGCCGTGAACGCGATTCCGCATGAAGTCCGAGCCGAAATGGATCGGATCGTGACGATCTCGGAAGACGAAGCCTTGGAGACCGCAGCGCGCGGCGCGGTGGCAAACAGGAAGAGGCGCGCCAAGCATGGACCGAGTACCGTGCTTCTTGATCCCGAAACGCCCGAACAGGCGCGAAGACATCTGGAGTTCTGGCGCCGACACGATCTCGACTGGCTGTTCTTCCGCGGCTGGCGTCTTGCCGATGGCTGGCTGACACCCGAGGAAACGGAACGGGCGTTGGAGATCTTTCACGACGTGCTGGCTATCGAGATGCGGCGCGCCGTCGCCGCGCGGCTCTATCCCGATCTGCCCTTCTTGGCGGACTGAAACTAGAGGAACGGGAACTCTACGGTTGGAATAGCGTCCGCTTGTTTAGCTGTACTGCGTCGAACCGTATGTAGCCATCGCACTACTCAGCCGCGTTTTCCCGGGCCGGCTCGGGCGGTGGCGTGCTGCCGTCCTTGTCGACCTGGACGATGACCGGCTCGACGGCTTCGAGGTCGGCGAGCGGGATGTGGCAGGCGATCGTATGGCCCGGCGAGGCCTCGATCTCCGGCGGCTTCTCGGTCTCGCAGATGTCGCCGATCTTGCGCGGGCAGCGGGTGTTGAAAGGGCAGCCCTTAGGTGGATTGACCACTGACGGCAGCACGCCTTCCAGGATGATGCGCTTCTTCTCGATCGAGGTGTCGGCAATCGGCACGGCCGAGAGCAGCGCCTCGGTATAGGGATGATAGGGCGGCGCGAAGACATCGTCCGTGGTGCCCTGCTCGACGATGTTGCCGAGGTACATCACCACGACCCGGTCGGCGAGATAGCGCACCAAGCTGAGATCGTGGCTGATGAACAGCAGCGTCGTGCGGTACTGCCGCTGGATGTCCATCAAGAGACCAGTCACCGCCGCGGCGACCGACACGTCGAGCGCGGAGACTGGCTCGTCGGCCACCACCAAGCTGGGGTTGCCGGCGAAGGCGCGAGCGATACCGACGGCTTCTTCGTGGCCGTCATGACCCGTGTGACCTGAAGCCCACAGCGGGACTGGCATGCCGGCAAGTGGCCGGCGCGAGCCTTGTTCTCGCCGCGATCGCTCACCATCTCCCCACCTCCGGCGCGGACAATATCGCGCCATGATCACCCAAGAGGGACATCTCACGATGCACCGACCGCCGCCATTTCCAATGAGAGCCCGCAGCTTGTCTGCGGGGCAGGACACTCACGACTAGGCGCGGTTGACTTGATCGTCGGCGCGCCGGGAGACAACCGATGCGCACCGATGATGCCGAACTGATTGCGGCAACGCTGGGCGAAACGCGCCAGCGCTTTGACTACGCTAAAGATGCCTATGCCGCCCGGCTGCTGCGCTGGGCGATCCATGAGGATGTGCCCGT